>CAMJXE010000074.1 GCA_946409645.1 uncultured Bacteroidales bacterium | reverse complement strand
ATTTGTCGTTAAGGAAGGCACTGAAAAATATCTGTACAAAGCGATTATGGCCAAAATGGAGGAGCTGTCGGGAACGTATGGCTCACATTATCCAGAAGTGCCGCACAATCCTGCGCTTCAAGATTCCACGCAGAAAATGCTCTTCGTTTTCACAGACGGTAAAGTGGTGAATGCCGACGGTATGTTCATTGGAGCCGATTTCTTCAAGTGGAAAAGTGAAATTTGGGAACTGTCGGAAAAACAGGCACATTCTGAGATTCCATATGTCCCGATTCATTGTATCTATATTGGCGATCCTTCTGCAACGGCCAATATCAAGGACGAAATGGAAGCCCTTTGTGCTTCCGCGCCTACGAAAGATGACTTGAAGGGACAGTTTCATACGCTATTCGATGTGGCTCAGCTGCAAGAGACTTTGATGGGAGCGATTGACTCCATTGCTGCAGATTATAGATTAGTGTTGCTGAATCCTGCTGGAAAAACGTATGATGGCACGCAGCGGACGCTTACCGTCACTCTACGCGACAACGCTAATGTTTTGGCACAAGGGGTTGTGAACTACGCATTCGGTAACCAACATGTTCCCATTGTTGTGGCTTCGGATAAAAGTAGCGTGTCAAACAGTCACACTATTTTCACTGGTTTGCTTTACGGACTGATTTTCATTCTGTTGGCATACTTGATTTTGCAATATCTGATACCGTGGATTCAGTACAAAATGTTCCGTAAGAAATATATCGTGGAGTACAGAAGTAATGCCAACGGCTCCACTGTGGAACAGCAGCATTGTTATCATTGCAAGGAACCTTTCCAAGACGGAGACCAGATTGTGGTGAAGTGCGAGCATGTGGTACACTTGGAGTGTTGGGAAGAGAACCGCAATCGCTGTCCGGAATACGGAATCCACAATTGTTCCAAAGGTATTCATTACTACAACAAGGAGCGACTATCAGACCCTCGGAATGCCCCCTACTTTGTGATGTGGCTGGTTTACGGTTTGATGGCCGGATTGGTGTCATGGTTCTTCATGCGGTTGCTCTATTCAGAAACCTTGTTCGCGCCGATGATCACAGGTCTGGTGCAACTATTGCGCCCTGCGGACGCTTTACAAGGATTTAGCACGTCGGCGTTTATTTCCAAAATTCAGTCGATGCTGTTATGTGGCATTTTGTTGGGATTTTTTATCACGCTCTTCTTCAGCTACCAGATCGAATTCCGGAAAAAGAACCTCAAAATCTGGGGTTTGATGCTGCTTAGAGCCTTGGTGGGGGCTGCCATTGGATTCCTCGCATTCTTGCTTGGTGCTGTGGTAATTATCCTCTTGGGCAAGGATACGAACTGCATTTATACGGACTGGATTCCTTGGGCTTTGTTCGCAGTGGGAATTGCTTTCACCCTTTCCTTCAAGACGGATATTAATCTGAAGAGTGCGCTTATTGGAGGTTTGATTTCTGTGTTAATCAGTTTTGTGGTGCTCTATTTGGCCACCTTTGCCAAGGAGGTGCTCAGTATGTTCAGCTACATGATTTATGCTGCCGGTTTTGGCATCGCTATTGCCGTGGTCCATTTCGTTTCCGAAAAGTACTTCCTGCGTATTTCTGGTCCAGTGAAAGAGCGCGATATCGCCATCTACAAATGGATGAGCGTGACAGGTGGCTTCAACAAGGTGACGATTGGTCGATCCATTGATTGTATCTTGGAGATGAACTGGGATGATGCCCAAAATATCGCCGATAAACAGGTGGAGATTTACTTGGAGAACGACCGTCCTTACTGTAGGGCTCTCGCGGATGGCACGCGCCTGCCAAATGGTCAGGTGATGCAGAAAGGGCAGACGATTTTGCTGAATCATGGTACAGAATTTACTATCGGCAATACGTTGTTTACCTATATTGAAAAAGACAAATAGTTGATTATGAACTGCTTGAAATACATATCTGGACTTCTTTTATTCGTGTGCTGTGTCGGTTTCGTGTATGGACAAAATGTGGTTACGGGCAAGTATAAGGGACATGTTGTTAAAATGAAATACTATAAAGGCAGTCCGGATGATATCCAGTATTTGGAATATGGTCTGGTGAACGAGCTGAATAAGACGGTCTCTCGACTTGAGAACGAAAAGGCTTCTTTGCAAAAAGAGCTAAACAAGCTGAAAGGCAAAGCTACGGTAAGCTCTGACGACAGCCTTCAGTTGCAATTGATTATTCAAGAGCGAGACCTGCTTGCACGAGAGCGGACCATTGATTCGCTGAACGAGCGCGTGGTAGTACTTAGCGACTCTTTACAACAACTCCAAAATGTTGTAAATACGCCGGTAACACCGACTGATAAGAATATAAGGAGTTCCTCTGCTGACTGTTCGCATTTCGGCGTAAGTTACAGTATGGGGATTCCTTTGTTGTTTAGCTCAGCTCTGAACCATAAAGATGACATGAATCAGCCTTTGTGGAATCGTCGTATGACCCTTTCCCATCAGATTGGCCTCTATTGGGGTAGTCGTTCGTTGGTGCGAAAAGGTTCCCTTTCGTTAGGCGTCGGTTTGGAATACAGCAGAATGCGTTTTGTAGCGGCCATGACTACCTTCTCTGATACTCTTGATGCTGTAGATGAAGATAACGATACTTACACCGCTTATCTGACTTACCGAAACGTAGAGGAGAGTGCCACATTGCATTATCTGAGCATTCCGCTTACACTTTCCATTGGCCAACCTTACCACGATCGAATCAGCGGTTACTTTCAGCTTTCACTCGTACCTTCCTTTTGCCTTTCTTCTTCCTATAAAACGTCTGGGTTTTATGATCTCGCAGGATATTATTCCCAATATGATCTTACTTTAGATAACTTTGATGCTTTAGGCTTTGGGACATATAGTGTTGGAGAATTGGATGAAGATTGGAATGCCAACCGGTTTGTGTTGACAGGTCGTGTGGCGGGTGGCATATACTTGCCTATGTGCCGAACACAGCAAGGTAAAACATCGCCTTGGGTGATGAAGTTGGGAATCAAATTGGATTTCTCCATCACTCCCATGGCAAAAGGGAACCAAACTGATGGGTTATTTAAGGCTGCCACCGCTTATTCAAGTGACGGTTGTCGCTTCTTGGATCCCGCGTTGGAGGTGGGCATAATGTATATTTTTGGAACTAAAAACAAACAATAATGGCAGACGAACGCAAAGAATGGGGCGCAGAAGTCTTTTCTCTGCTCTCCTGGTTTAAACAAGAGAATGTGAAGAAGGCCAAGGTGATGGTCGTCGGGGCGGGCGCTTTGGGCAACGAAGTGCTGAAGAACTTGGCACTGTTCGGAGTTGGCAACATCTTCATCGTGGACTTTGATACCATAGAGTATTCCAATCTCACCCGTTCCATCCTTTTCCGTGAGTCGGATGCCGACAAAGGGTTGTTCAAGGCTGAGGTTGCCGCTAAGCGCATCAAAGAAATCAACAAGAACATCAATGTGCAGTATATCATCGGAAACCTGAGTTCCGATGTGGGGTTGGGCGTTTACAGACAGATGGACGTGGTGATTGGCTGTTTGGACAGTCGTTTAGCGCGTCTTCAGTTGAACCGTCAGTGCATGAGAGCAGGCGTGCCTTGGGTGGACGGCGGTATTGAAGATTTGAACGGCGTGGTCAAGGTTTTCAAGCGGGGCGAAAACTGCTATGAATGCGGACTGTCGGACACCGCAAAACATAACCTGTTCCAAAAGATGTCGTGTGCGGGCGTGGCGCGGCGCAACGAAGACGCAGGACGCGTCCCAACCACCCCTGTCATCGCTTCCATCATTGGGGCAGTGCAAACCCAGGAGGCGATGAAATTGCTTCACCCCGAAGAATTATACAAGGGCAACTTAGCCTCTTTGTGCGGACAATGGTTTCATTACGAAGGAATGCACAATAACATAAAAGTCTATCAGTCATCAGCTTACTTTAGTGATTGTCCATCGCATGAGTATTGGAAACCTGTTTTCAAGATTCCGCAGCTTTCAGCAGACATTACTGTGGAATATTGTATCGCCATGCTCAAAGACCTGTTGAATGTGGAAAGTGTGGAAATCAATCTCAGGAATGATCGTTTTGTGGACAAGATTGTCACCCGTAATGACAACCAGTGTTTCCGTCCGATGCTTCCGGAGTCTAAAATCCCGGACTATATTGACTCAGACCCACAACTCTACACTCGTTTGCGCATGGACTTGAACCAAAACACTTACGAGAACATAGACGAGGAATTTCCTTACCAACAACTGACCTTGCGGGAAATAGGCATTCCCTATTTCGATATTCTCCAAATCACTACGGAAACCGGGTTTTTTTATGTGGAATTGACAAAAGACGAAAGCAAGTACCCGTTCAAGTAATATTTTCACCCCTTAACGTATGAGATTCAATCAGCAACATATTCCGATTAGCGATTTAAGGGCCGAAACCTGGCTGAATTTGTATTTCCCGGATGATTTTCCGGTGCGGGTCAGCACGAAGGGGATTTTCTACGGCAATTATAGCGAGGATTTGCTGGAGGTGGATACATCTTCCTGTGAGGCAAATCGGGTGAGCCTTTCGCGTGACGGTCTTTTCCACCTGCTTCCGGAAGCCCTTTTCGTGGATGAGAACTATTTGCGGAATCCTAAAATGAAGCACAAATCGTTCACCCCTGAAAAAGAACACCTTCTGAATTTCTTCGTCCCCTTTGACACCGAATATTTCCAAATCATGCTCGGATTTGACAAACGGGTTCATGAAATGGAAGCCGGATTGGTGGATATACTTGTGAAATACTTTTACGATATTGACATTCAAGAGATTCAGAATCCGATGATCAGGGAAGCGATACCGTTTCTGCTGCAAGCATCGGAAATTCGAGGTGATTTCTGGTTGATAAGTCGGCTCATGACTGTTATTACTGGGTTTCGGGCACAAATACAACAGGTTTCACGTTGTATGACCCCATCATCAGACTGCGGGTCGGAACATTCCGTAATTCGTGTTGTTTTTCATATTCCCGAATTGTCAAACAGCGAATATGCTCTTAAGTATGAGGAATTTGGGGAGTTTGTGGATTTCATGGCGGAATGGTTCTTCCCTGCGGAGCTGCCTTTCGAATATGCGATAAAAGAAGAGGGACATCCGTTCGTGCTGGACGGCTTCCTTACGTTGGATTATAACACTTATCTATAGTATCATGCAGACATTTAACAAAATAGATTGGAAAAGAGGCATGGAGATTCTGCCCGAAACATTCATCGGCGCAGACGGATACCATGACAGAATGACCGCCGTCAACCGTTGTTGGATGGTGCCTTTTGCATACGGTCTCATACCGCTTCACGATTTTGAGATAAAATACGCCATTCATGATAATAATCTCACACTTGAGAAAATCTCCTGTATGATTATGGACTGTGAGGGCAATGTCTTGCATCTGACTCAGGGAACGACAGTTCCGCTTCCCTCCACAGCGCAAGGCACCTACTATCTGACGGTTTCATGCGGGGATTTCAATCATATTGAAAAAAATGGGGTGCCCTATCTTGAGCAGAAGTACAAATATCAGATTATTAATTTGTTGAATCCAAATTCACCGTCCCTTTTCCCGCTTATGAAACTACACGCAGGAAATGGCGAATGGGAGGTGTTGGATTTCATCCCGCCCTGTTGCACCGTCAACACTCATCCGTTATTAACCGACTTGACCCATCAGTGTGGCAGTTTGCTGGAAAAAATTCTAACTCTCGTGGAAAAGAATGGCAATGAGGATGCTTATTATCAAATCGGATCTCTGTTAGTGGAGATGTCTGATTCCGTCCGAAGCGACACTCCTTCCATATTGATTACACGGTTGAAGAAAGCGGTTTTCATCCTTAAGACTAAGCATTTGCTGGATGAAGAAGACACTGCCATCCTTGGCAGTGCGGAAGAGTTTGTATGGCATGAATACAATCCGAATCTCCTTTTCGAAACTCTTCAGAATGCGATTGCCATCATCCACACCGCAGTCGCCTTTCTCCAACGAACCAAGCCTGAACCTGCTCCTGTGGTTGAAAAACCGAAGTCCGAACCTGAAGAGGAAGAATTCACTTATATGTTATAATTATGTATGTCAAGATTCCTTTTGAAATTGTGAACGGCAATGTGGAACTGGAAACGGATCTTAAAAAGTCTGTGGATCGTTTCATAGATCTGATAGTTGCCACTCCGCTACGCCAATTCAAGGCAGATTCCGATTTTGGTTTTGTGTTCAAGAATTTTCGGTTTCAGAATTTCGATGAGAAGAAGCGTTCGGTGGCCTATTTGAACGACGACGACCCCATGAGTGATTACAAAATCACAGGAACCAGTAAGAATCCAAGGAATTTCGCACATTTGCTAAAGCAAAACATTGAAGCGTACGAGCCTCGAATGATTGTCAGCGAGGTCGCCATGCATTATAACGCCAAAAAACATCATGTCAAATTGAACATTTTAGGGCAACTGATGGATGGAAAGCCTCAGGAGTACAGCCATGAAATCAGTTTTTATGTATGGTAAATATTGTGTTATGGATAATCAATTGAACTTTCAGACAGGCAAGGAGCTGCTAAAAACAGCTATCGAACGATGGGCTCAGGACGGATTGTTGGACGGCTTTGACGGTGACGGATCCATTTTAGGCAAAGGATCGGAAAAAATGGACGAGGATGCCATCAGGCACAATTTGGAGAAAGACCCTGTTATCAATTTGTTTATGACCGCTCTAGCTCACCAAACAAACCTGCTCAAGGAACAGATCTCCAACATTCAGACCGCCCTCCTGAATGAATTCGTGAGAAAAACATTGCCTTATGAACTGACTCGCCCCACGCCGTCAGTGTCGGTCTTGCATGTGAAAATGGCTGATAGCGCGGAATCTTCCTGCTTAGTGGACGATTCAACTTTCATCCAATTAGAAAACCGTTCAAAAACCAAAATGAGATTCAAGGAATTGGAGAAATTCTCGTTTTTACCTTTGTTGAAGACGAAAATCCTGAATGCATCGGTAAATTCTGTTAAAAAAATCGACAGAAATACGTTTGAACTCACCTTTTCTGGAAACTCCATCATAAACAATCTGTCGGGAATGTCGCTGTTCTTTCCCCATCATAAAATAGTCTCTCTTTCCTTGACATTAAACGGGAAATCCTTGCCGGTAGTTTCTATTAACGACTATGAAAATCTTCCTTTGTGCGACATCTTCAATGTCAACCATTGCGTCTTCAATCGCGCTTTGCTATACGGAGCCACGGAACATTGGATTGACAAGACCTCTTTTTTGGCTAACAAAATTTTCTATATCGGTGATTATGAGGGTGATGACAATGCCTCCACCCTTACGCTTCAGATGACTGTTCGTCAAAATGAGAATGTTAGCTTAACGGAGCAGGATGTGTTAATCAACTGTTTTCCCATCGTAAATGTAGAGAAAGGGTCAGTGTATTTGTCGGCAGAGGAGCCTATAAAGAGGATTGCCACCGAGAAACATATAGGGGAGCAAGGAAAAAAAGACGCCCCCAATGTCCTCAGCACGAAAAAAGAAAAAGTGTTCCTTCATCTGCTGGCACCGTCCGAACAGACCTACCAATCCGAGCAAATTTCTCTCCGGCGTTTCGGTGCAGAACGTTATCATGTTGGGGAAGTAGTTGCGCAAACCAATGCGCTCATTCATCGGTATTCCAGTGATTTTCACGCATTCAGCGCATTTGCTGACATTGATTTCGATGACAAGATGAACCAGTTGAGGATTTTGTTAAATGAAGTCGGACACATTGTCAATGATAACCGGCAAGCCTTCTCCGGGGTTTACGTGATGTTGCAAAAACATATGCCAGACTTTACAGGAAAAACACCATCCTCAATAGCGGTTCCTTATCTTCTGACAGATGGAGTTCGGGGCAACGGCATCACTACGGACTGCACTGTCAAGCTCCCACCCATATTAGATGAAAAGGGAAGCGCCATCTTGATGACTACCTTTGGGGGAAGCGATGAGGTTACAGACGAGGAGACTTTGCGAACCACAGCTGCCTATTATAATCTCTCTAAAGACAGACTGATTACTAAATCAGACATTAAACAATTCTGTTACAAGGAGTTGGCATATACCTATCGCATACCGAAAACTAAGGTGAGGAACATTGGCTTTCAGCCCGTTATTCAAAATGCACAACAAGAGATGAGCGTGATCATTTCATTATTTCAAGGGCAAGATCAAGAGTTTGACAATGAGTTGGCGGAACGCATCTCCAACGACTTGCAACTAAAAATCAACGCCCGCACTACAGGTTTTTGCCATTATAGTGTACAAACAAATTGGTAAAACGGCTTAATATGCGTCATCACCGTATCATATTGCTGCTGATAAGTTTTATTTGGAGCTTCCCACAGAGCCCTGCACAAACTAATACGGAGGAGTATTCCATCTGTGAGGAGCAAATTGACAACGTGATCCTGTATGCCCGTTTGAAGTTGGGTTGTCCTTACGAATGGGGCGGTTCAGGACCATACAGCTATGACTGTTCAGGATTGGTGAACTACGCGTTCCAGAAGGTTGGCGTTGTGGTCACCCGCACTACGAGCACGTTGTGCATTGAAGGAGAGCGTGTTTATCTTACCAACATCAAGCGTGGAGATCTGGTTTTCTTTGTGTCAGGAGAGTATCCCGACAGACATATCACGCATGTAGGAATCGCCATTTCCGACTACGAAAATGGCGATTTCAAGTTTATACATTCCTCCAAAGGGAACAATGGAGTGTATATCAATCGTTTCACAGATTCGAATTACCAATCCACCTATGGTGGTGCTCGTAGGATTATTTCCTGCGAATAATCGGATTACTTCTTAAACATCTTCCCCAGCAACCCACCGAGCACCTTGCCGGCATTGGAGCTGCTGCTGGAGTTGCTTGCGCCGCCCAACAGTCCGCCAAGGATGTTGCCGATGTTGCCCGTGCCGGCACCTTTGCCCAAAACGGAGAGCAAATTCGGGGCGACAGAAGCTAAGATGTTGTTGACTTGGTCGTTGGAGGTGTTGGTCTGCTTGCCTAACGAGGAGATCACAGAACCTAAGTTACCACCGAAGACCTTTTGCAGAATCTTCATGCCGTCTTCAATGTTAATGCCCATGCCTTGGCCTGCGTGGTTGCTGAGGGCTTGGGTCAATGCGGCAGCACCTGCAGCTGTTCCAGCATTTTTCTGCATAGAGCCCAAGAATTTCGGGATAGCAGCTTTGATGACTTCAATGATTTTGCTCGGGTCAATGTTGAATTTTTTGGCGATTTCACCGATCATGTTGTTACCGGTGAGTGAGGAAATGATACTGTTTAAATCCATAATGTTCAATTTTTAAGGTCTTGATTTTTTTCGAAGGCAAAAGTACATTTTATTACAATATGTTGTTCACCTGCGATCACCTTTTTGTTTTTTTTGAAAGATTTTGACTTTCGACTATTAACTTTGACTATGACCATGAATTTGACAATTAAAGGTAAAACAAAAGATGATCACCAAAAGTCCCAAGTCTCAAGTCTCAAGTCTTGATTCAAGCCTCTTTCTCGTCCGTTTCCTCCCCCTCCTGAATCTGACTGATAATCTCCTCGGCGTTGCGGATAACAGATTTATGCATCTTCCATCCAATAAAACCACCTATGGCAGCGCCAATGAGTGTAGCAATGATAATCGTTATTGCTAATTTACAGTCATTCAGTTGAATATAATATTCTATGGAAAGCCAGACAAGCCATACTGTAATCATTGCGATGCTGTATTTCAGCCATTTTTTGTAGTTGTCTCGCAGCTGTTTCATCACTTTGGCAACGGTAAACAGGTCGCTGTTCATCGTTTTGGCATTTACATCCTTATGGTATTTCCAGGTGAAGAAATCACAGACGAGCATCATCAGGATCGTTGCGGCAATGAACCACCAGCTGAACCCCAGACTTCGGAAGGAAGTTAATGCGGTGAAAATCACAAAGATAGAGGCGGCTACACCCACCCAAGCAGTGGTGTTGATGGATTTGGCTTTGTGCCGCATCGTGTCGCGAAGGAGTTTTTCGGAGACGATGGTCTCCTTGTCTAATTTGTCCTTCAGCAGCGTGATTTGCGCACGCATGGTTTCCAATTCGCTGTTGTTTATTTTACTGTTTTCCATAACTAAAATTCTTGATTGTCAGATATTTGCATTAATTGTTGTTTGATTCTAACCAACTTTACAGAAACGTTTTTGGCGGAAATGCCGGCGATAGCCCCGATCTCCTCGTAGCTGAGGTTCTCCAACCAGAGCAGGACGAGGGCGCGGTCCATGATGCCCAGCTTGTTGATGCGCGCATAAAGCTGGCGGATCTGCTTGGTGTCCTCGTCGGTGTCGGTGTAGAGGTCGGCGGCCATTTCGAGGGGCACGCGCTCGCCTCGCCGCTTCTTCTTGCGGTCGTCGGAGATGCAGGTGTTGAGGGCGATACGCCATATCCAGGTGTCCACCTTCGACTCGCCCCTGAAGCCGTCGAAGCCTTTCCAGAGGTTGATGAGGACTTCCTGGAACAGGTCGTTGACCTCGTCGGCGTCCTTGGAGAACATGTAGCAGACCGTATAGACGGTGCTTTTGTGCTCCCGGACCATTCGTTCAAAATCTGTTTCTTTCTTTGTCATTGGTTTAGAATTACACAGGTTAGACGCAGGAGGTATGGAAAAACTACAAAGAATGTTTTACGGCGCAAAAATAGCAAAAAAGAGGCAGCGTTTCTAATCGGGCAACCCCCATGCGGCCAAATGCTCCGACAGACAGCTTTCTATACGACCAGTCCACTCGTCACGAACCCCATTCTTCACTGCCAAAGTTCTGAAAGAGGCAATGGCGGATACCACTTTTCGGATAATGGATTGGGGGGCGCGGATTCCAGACTCATGAGCCAGGGAGAGGGCGTCTTCGCAACGGATATTCCAAAGTTTTCCTCCTACCATCAGACAATGCTCTCGGTTGGGCAGATAACCGCCCGTATCAAAAATGAAGGTCATGTCGTAAGCGGGTGAAAGACGCCAAAGACCTTGACGATTCATAACAAAGGTGAAATTCTTGTTGTGTTCGTCAGTGTTGTTGGCAAGAATATTGAACACCATACGCCTGAACACTTCCTGGCAGTCCACTTCGGGAAGACGCAACTTCCGACAGACTGTCAGAAGTTTCTCGTAACTGTCCGCACCAGGGGCCATTGCCGCCAAGGTCTGCGTATGTATTTTCCCCGAATGGTCCCTGTCGAACCGTCGGGTGAGGAAATGTCGGGTGCCTTCCACCTCAAGCAAATGTGATTCCATCATGTTGATGCCTGCGGCCCGGGCCATCTCATAATAGGTCAGCTCCAACTCGGCTGACGAGCGCAGGGTATCGCCAAACTTCAAAAGAAAATGGTCGAATTCGGAATCCAACTCCGTTTGGCCCGAACGAATCTCACCTGTTTCTCGATGAATGGCTATAATGGCCTTGGGCTGGCGTCCCCCTGCCGACGTTCCAACCGCTATCAACGAATGCAACGTGAGGGTTTCATCCGGCATGATACTCAGCTTTTCACGCTCTGTAGCAATCTTTTCCGCCAAATTGGCTAAAGCTCTGATGTCAATTTTTTTCGCCATCGGACCTCTGTCCACCTCCGGCACAAACTCCAGGGCACCCATGCCCCTTCTCCCGATGAAGGCAAGCTTCTCCAATGCCGTCACATTTCTGTCCGAGAGACCGTTTTCTTTGCGCCATTGCTCAAAAAGTTGGTTTCCCCAAGCATCTGGCAAGGAATCGGCGATGAAAGACGGCAACCGCTGATAGATTCGTTCCGTTTCCCCAAAAATGGCACGGCTGCTCAAGGGGTTACGGATAGAGGCCGTCAACGGTGCAATATCCAGATTCCCGCGAAGAAATTCCGGATTGTATGTGAAATAGGAGATCTGACGGCTTTCGTGCCAGGCCAGCCTGCCAATTTCCTTACCCCAAAGGAAGACTTTAAGAACCTCTTTCATGACTTCTTGTGTCGCACACGCTGTGCTTTTTTGTTTTTGTCGTTATACAAATAAGGGGACTCCGGTTGTTCCGGCATCAGCTCCTTCAAGTCGTTGATGCATCCTACCGCTTTCAGAAGTAAAAGAAACGTTCCCAACGAGACGTTCGTCACTGTCCCGTTCTCAAAGCGATGAATTGTCAGCACTGACAATCCCGTCTTTTCCGCGACCTCCTTCTGAGTCAGGTCTGCTCTTAAACGATAATCCTTGAACCGGGCACCCAACATACGAACCAGTTCAGGTATTGAATATTCAGTATAATCGTCTGCCATATAACATTAAAGATATGTTAATTTAATATTGTTTTCATATACTAAGATAACATATATGAAAAGTTTACTCGGCAAAAATACTAAAAATAAATGAGATACGAGAAGATGAGTAAAAAAATTTTCAACATTGTGCAACCCTTTGGGATTTCTGTGTCATATTCATGAGAAATGATGGCATTTGTCTTCCCGCAGAACTCGCGGACTTCCGCAGAAAAAAACACATGCGGATACGTGCGATACGCGGAGATACTTTTTACGCAGTCAGAACAATTCCCCATTCCAAAGCATACGGAAAAAGTCGCGTACGTAAATGATTTCGATACCGTCTTCGGTCTTGCGAGTCATCGGATCCAAAGAAACTATAACAAGTCTGAAGCCATCGTGATTTTCCCTGAAAGCCCGTAGCCCTTTCAAATGCCGGTTTTGGATATCATCCGCAGACTTGATTTCTATGGCAATCTTATGGTCAATAACGGCATCCACCTCATGGCCGGTATAAGTGTGCCAGTAGGTTAATTTGCTTTCCCTCCGTTCATAACCGATGTATGCTTGAATTTCCTGCATCACCAGGTGTTCAAAAGCATGACCGAATTCAACGGTACCACGGACAAGATTCTTCCGATGCAGCAAGTAGTTCGTTACTCCCACATCAAAATAGTAGAATTTCGGAGCCTGAACTGTCTTCCGTTTCTCTGTATCCTGATATGCGGGAATCATATAGCCCATCAGAGTGTCCTGAAGAATGGTGAAATACTCTTTCACAGTTACGGATTTGACATGGCAATCACTGGCGATATTGCTGTAGTTGACAATCTCACCGTCAGTCATCGCCGCAACCTCCAAGAAACGCTCAAACGAATCCAAATTCCGCACTACCGACTCGGCCCGAATCTCCTCCCGCAAATAAATATCAATGTACGCAGCGAGGTGCTTTTGAGGATTCTTGGCCGTATAGTGTTGTGGAATCAACCCGTAATTTACGGCACGTTCAAGGTCAAAATCAGGAATTTCACGACTGACCAAAGGATACAAATAACAAGGGTAATCCCTGCCCCCCAAAGTGTTATAGCCTTTTCGTTTCAGTTTTCTCGCACTACTGGCACATAAAATAAAGAGGATGTTAAACTTGAATATCAAACGATGCACCTCATTCAACAGTTCTGGCACTTCCGTGATCTCATCGATAATCACCAATGCCTCTTCTGGCTTCCCTGCAAGTTGCTCATACAATCTTGACGGCCTCTCCCTATACAATCGACGTATTTCATTATCGAGCAAATCAATATATATGGCATGAGGAAAAGTGTTGCACAATAAAGTGGATTTACCCGTTTTACGTGCACCAAAAAGAAACAGACTCATGTCTAATTCTTCTTCAAGTCGTATTATTCTGTCATATCTAACCATTAATTTCATTGAATTTTTCAGATTATAACTTAAATTTTCAATCAAATTTTAAGCTGCAAAAATACATTTTTTTATTTGCCCTAAGTCATTGTGACTAAAAAATCGTACCTTTGCCCCCTGAAAATCCGAGACGCGGCATGCCACGTCTCTACAAGGGTAAAACTCCGATTATGCCGCAAACCGAACGCCACTTTTTCGCCCCTGGGCGTGTGAACCTCATCGGCGACCACACCGACTACAACGGCGGGCTTGTCTTCCCCGCCGCGCTCAATATGGGTACGTATCTCACTGTGAAACAACACGATGATGCGGACTCCTGCCGTTTTGTCTCCGAAAACGATTCGGCGGAATTT
>CAMJXE010000073.1 GCA_946409645.1 uncultured Bacteroidales bacterium | reverse complement strand
GGTGTATTCGCTCACCACATTCTCGTTGAAGAAACCGAAGGTGCGCTTGTCGGGCGTGGCGGTCAAGCCGATAAGGAACGCGTCGAAGTAGTCGAGCACCTGTTTCCAAAGATTGTAAATGCTGCGGTGGCACTCGTCAATCACCACAAAATCAAACTGTTCGATAGGTACTTTGGCGGTGTATTCCACAGGAATGGCTTGCTGTTCCTTCAATTTCTGCTGCAACCACGACGATTCGTTCGGATTGTCGGTTTCGGCGGATTCATCAAGTTCTTCGCCTTTCAGTATGGAATAGAGCCGCTGAATGGTGGATATGCACACCTGACTGTCGTTGGCAATGTAACCCGACGAGAGCCGCTGCACATTGTAGAGTTCGGTGAACTTGCGGTTGTCGTCGTTCGGGCGGAAGTTCATAAACTCCTGCTCGGCCTGCTCGCCCAAATTGCGCGTATCTACAAGAAACAGAATGCGTTTGGCTTTGGCGAATATCAGCAGACGATAGATGAACGTGATGGCGGTAAACGTTTTTCCCGCACCCGTCGCCATCTGAATCAGCGCCCGCGGACGGTTGTTCTTGAAGGATTCCTCAAGATTTTCAACCGCCTTTATCTGAGCGGGGCGCAAACCCGTGGGATCCAATTTGGGAAAATCCTGCAAACGGCTTCTCAGACTCCGCCCGTTGCGAATCCATTCGGCGAAAGTGTCCGGTTTATGGAAGGCGAAGACCATTCTGCTGCGTGGTTTCGGGTCGCTGTAATCAGTGAAATGTGTCAAGGATCCTGTTGTTTCATATACATAGTTCAACGGTTCGTTGTTCAAGTATTTCAGTTTGGCGTTGGCATAGCGCACCGACTGTTCTTCAACCACCGTGATATTGACGGCTTCCTCCTCGCGCTTCGCCTCGATAATGCTCACGGGCTTGCGATTGACAAACAAAACGTAATCCGCAGGCCCCACATCGGTTTGGTATTCACGCACGGCAATGCCTACTCCCGCCGAAAAGTCAATCTTGTTCTTCGACTGGATTATCCAACCTGCCTGTTCGAGCAGACTGTCAATCTTATCACGAGCAATTTGTTCGGGATTCTGATTCATTTATCATAGAGGAGTGGTTTTGACGGAAGAAATCAAGAAAACTTTATTTCACAAACGCAATCACATCGCCTTTGTTCACCTTTTGGCCTTGCTCGGCCACCACTTCGAGGAGCTTGCCGTCGAAGAGGCTCTCCACGGGCTCCATGCCGTAGTAAGCGCTGATGTGGCAGACGAGGTCGCCGGTCTTGAACGGCGTGCCGACGGGTTTCGCCATCGACTTCTCGCCATCGACGGCAATCTCCCACAGAATCTGTCCGCTCACAGGCGCCACAACCGGGTTGGCATCGGGATGCATCTTTTGGACACGCTCCAAAACCAGCTGTTGACGGTCTTTTTGCACCGGAACCGCACCTCCGCCCTGCTTTTTGGCCATCGCATCCTCCAACTCGCGGTTGAAGTTCTGCTTTGCCCTGCCCTCTTTGTAGTCGATGTACTGGCGTTCGTGCATGGCCAACTCGAACAATTCTTCCTCATCCGGGCCGACATCCCAGCCTTTCTCCTCCATCATCTTGCGGTACTTGGGCAGTTCATCGGGATAGTTGTCTTGAGGCACCCCATCGAAGAACTCGAAGCCCTTCTCCTTGGCCAGCGCGATGATTTCAGGTGCCAAAGGTCCGGGCAGACGACCGCACTTGCCGAGAATCATGTCCCACTGGTTCTGTTCCATGTAGGTGAAGCGCGGTTTACCCTCGATTTCAGCGCGAACGTTCATCAGCGCGATATTCTTGACATACTGGCTGAACGGGGTCACCAAGCCGGGCGTTCCCACCTTCGGCCATACCGCCTCCACTTCATTGAACAGCTTCACCAAAAGTTCGTCCTCGCTGAGCGTCGGCTCGCCTTTCTTCTCCAAAGTCTTGTTCAGGTAGCTGTGGATACCCTTCAAATCGGCCATCATGGAGCCCATCATGCCGCCGGGCAGCCCGCAACCGAGCAGCAACGACGTGGAAATCTTGTTCTTCGGCTCGATAAAGTAACCCAAGAAGTCGTCCATGAACTTTTGGGTGAGCGAGCGTGCCTCCATATAGGCATTCATGTCGATGTCGGCGACCTCGAAGCCGTCGTTGCGGAGCATCGCCTGCACGGCGATGACATCGGGATGCACCATTCCCCAGGAGAGCGGTTCCATGGCCACGTCAATGATGTCAGCACCGTTGCGGCAGACCTCCAAAACGGATGCCATGGAGAGGCCGGGGCCCGTATGTCCGTGATACTGAATCACCAAGTGCGGATATTTCTCCTTGATGGCTTTCACCAACTTGCCGAGGTCGGCGGGACGACCGATGCCGGCCATATCCTTCAAACCAATCTCCTTAGCACCGTACTCCACATACTTATCGACCACGGAAAGATAGTGCTCTAAGGTGTGCACGGGCGAGTGGGAGATGCTGAGCGCGGCTTGCGAGATGAGACCGAACTCGTTAGCGTATTTGATGGAAAGTTCCAGATTGCGGTAATCGTTGAGGCCGCAGAAGGAGCGAACCACATCCACGCCCTGCGCCTTTTTGACTTTAAACATCAGCCGGCGTACGTCAGCGGGCACGGGATACATGCGCAGAGCATTGAGGGCGCGTTCCAGCATCTGGCATTGGATGCCGGCTTCACGCAGCGGGCGTGTCCACTCGCGCACGGCGTGATTGGGGTTCTCGCCGTACATCAGGTTCACTTGCTCGAAAGCACCGCCGTTGGTCTCCACACGGTCGAAACAGCCCATTTTCACAATCACGGGTGCAATTTCCGTCAACTGATCGACGCGCGGCTGGTACTTGCCAGACGACTGCCACATGTCACGATATACCAAACAGAATCCGATTCTCTTTTTCATAAATTATTCCTTTCTTATTTCTTTGTAAATCAATATTATAAACAAAAACAAACTTTTTATTAGGCGGGGGCAAAGTTACAAAAAAAAGCGTATCCCCCATCTGCATAACCACAAAAAATGTACCTTTGCGGCATCATCTTTTTGAAATACAATGACGGCTTTCGATTTTTTCAACATACTCTGCTCCATCCCGAAGACTTTGCGCTTCAATCTACACTATTTTCCGCTGAAAACAGCGTTAAAATTACCAGTTTTCGTATCGCATCGCACATTTTTGCGCGAATTGCACGGCAAAGTCATCCTTCCCTCCGATATACATACCGCCATGGTGAAAATCGGGTTCGGCGATGTGGGACATTATGACCGGAAGCGCTCCCGAACCATCTGGCAAGTGAGCGGTGCAGTAACATTCGGTGGAAAAGCTAGCATCGGGCACGGCTCCAAAATCTCCGTACGCGGGAATCTGATGCTCGGCGACGGATTCAACATGACGGCTGAGAGCACCATCGTCTGCGCCAAGGAAATCACCTTCGGAAAAGACTGTCTTGTGAGCTGGGACATCCTCGTGATGGACACCGATGAGCATCCATTGTACGACAAAGTGGGCAACCTAACAAACCCTGACAAGCCCATCGTGGTGGGCAACCACGTCTGGATCGGTTGCAAATGTGTGTTGCTGAAGGGTACGCTCATTCCAGACAACACGGTGGTGTCCGCCGGAACGCTACTGAAATCAGCCTTCACCGGCGAGAATAAGGTCATCGGAGGCACACCTCCCTGCATCCTGAAAAGCGACATCCATTGGGAGCACCAAGCCAAGTAACTCCTGGTATTACAACTGTTTCTTGATTTCTTTAATTTCCTGAAACAAAGCAGGATAATTCGGCTCAAAGCGCGAAGCCGAACGGGAGAACAACGCCAAGAACTCCACGTTTTTCTGTTTCTCGAACAGGGTGGAAACGGAGATATTCTGCAAGTAGAACCGATGGTTTAACGCCGCACTCACTACATTCTGGATAGCGGTTTTGTAACCTTTCGCGTCAGTCACAATGCCGCTCTTGTTCAAAAACGATGGCCCAGCTTCGAACTGAGGCTTTATCAGGAACATCAACTGGCCTTCAGGCGTCAAAAAAGGGTCTATATGAGGGATAATGTACGTTAATGATATGAAGGACACGTCCGACACGACAAGGTCAAACGGTTCGTTCTGAACATCTTGCAGCGTCAATTCGCGAAAATCCTTGTTTTCGATGGATTGTACTTTCGGACTCTTTCGCAACGCATCCACCAACTGTGCAGTACCCACATCCACCGCTGTCACAGAGGCAGCACCGTGCTGCAACGCGCAGTCGGTGAAGCCACCGGTAGATGCACCAATGTCAAGCACTCGCTTCCCCTTGAAATCCAATCCGAAATCCTTGATGGCCTTCTCCAATTTCAGCCCTCCCATACTCACGTACTTGTTGAACAAGTCGATGACCTCCACCAGCATTCCATCCGTAACGTCCATGGAAGCCTTGGTCACAATACGTCCATCCACCGTCACCGTTTCGTGCTTGATGGCGGTCTGCGCTTTCTCCCGCGAGGGAAAAAAGTTGTTGTCGGTCAAGTATTTGTCTAATCGCATAATATTCAGTTAGCAGTTGACAATCTACTAACTAATTACAGTAGTTGCAAATCCGCAAGATGTTGCCGCAGCTCCGCCTCCGTTTTGATGAGCACTTGACGAGGTTTGCTGCCACTGCCGGGACCGACAATCTTGAGATCTTCGAGCTGGTCCATGATACGACCAGCGCGGTTGTAGCCCAGACTCAACTTCCGCTGAATCGAGGAAGTGGAACCCTGCTGGGTCTGTACAATCAACGTGGCTGCCTCTAACAGCATGGGATCCAGTTCGTTGGGATTTGTCGGGGCCTCCATGCGAGCGCCCTCCTCTCCCGGTTCGGGCACGTCGGGCAGTTCATACGGTTCCAGCAAGGGGCGCTGTTCTTCCTGTTTCTCGATAAATTCCGCAATCTTCTCCACTTCAGGCGTATCCACAAACGCGCACTGCAAGCGCACCACATCACTGCCCGTGGAAATCAACATGTCGCCCTTTCCGATAAGTTGGTTAGCGCCTGTAGCATCCAAAATCGTCTTGGAGTCAACTCCCGACTGCACGCGGAAGGCGATACGTGCCGGGAAGTTGGCTTTAATACTACCTGTGATGATGTTCACGGACGGACGCTGAGTGGCAATCACCAAGTGGATGCCGATGGCGCGGGCGAGCTGCGCCAGACGTGCAAGGGGTTGTTCCACCTCGCGCCCCGCCGTCATAATCAGGTCGCCGAACTCATCGATAACCACCACAATATAAGGCATATAGCGATGACCTGCCACAGGTGAAAGCTCGCGGGCGCAGAACTTGGCGTTGTATTCCTTAATATTTCGCATCTTGGCAGCCTTCAACAGATCATAACGGGTATCCATCTCCACGCAAAGTGAATTGAGAGTGCGCACCACCTTCTTGGTGTCGGTGATGATAGCATCTCCGTTGTCGGGCAACGTGGCCAGATAGTAATTCTCAATGACGGAATAGAGCGTAAATTCCACCTTTTTCGGGTCCACCAGCACGAATTTCATCTCGCAAGGATGTTTTGTATAGAGCAACGAAGTGATGATAGCGTTTAGTCCGACAGATTTACCTTGACCCGTGGCACCCGCTACCAACAGGTGCGGCATCTTCGCCAAATCGACCACAAACGACTCGTTATTAATGGTTTTACCTAACCCGATAGGCAGCGCATAATTGTTCTTTGTAAACTTATCGGAAGTGATGATTTCGCGCATAGAGACGATATTCGGGTTCTTGTTCGGGACCTCTATACCGATGGTGCCACGTCCTGGAATCGGAGCGATGATACGGATACCTAAAGCTGAGAGACTCAGCGCGATATCGTCTTCCAAGTTTTTGATTTTGCTAATACGCACACCCTCCTTCGGCACGATTTCGTACAGCGTAACGGTCGGGCCGACCACCGCGGAGATACTCTTGATGGCGATGCCGAAACTGAGCAGCGTTTTCTCGATACTCATCTTATTTTCAAGAAGTTCCTTACGGATAAGTTCTTCGGTAGAAGCGGTATATGGATAATCCTTAAGCAACTCCACCGGCGGGAATTCGAAGTGGGAAAGTTCCTTGCGAGGATCGTAAGGTTCCAGATCGCGCACTTCCTCAGGGGTCAGCACATGTTCAGGCTCCTCATCCTCGATTTCATCCGTCAGGTCCAATTCCTCTTCTTGCTCAGGTTCCTCCGTTTCCATCGCGGGTTTGTCATTCATGTTGACAAAATCAAATGGGATATCTTCCGTGGATTCAATTTCGTCAAGTACCTGTTCGGTGGTGAAGATGTCTTCATTACCAACATTCTGTTCTTCTGGTTCTTTATTATCCACCAAATCGTAAGTTTTCGTGGCATACTCTTTACTCAAAGCCCCGTGGTCTGTGATGTAAAGGTCGGGCTGGTCCTCATGTTGTGAACGCATAGCAGAGACCGTTTGAAACACTTGGCCATGGCGTTTCTCGGCCCTACGCTCACGGATATTAACCGCCCATTGTTGAATTCTCCCGAAGAGTCCGCCGAGGGAAATATCGTAGCAGAAGACGAGAATCAGGACGAGCAGTGCCAAATCGATGAGCACGGTAAATATCATGCCGACTTTATCGACGAGGAACTGACAAATATAGTTCCCGAAGTAACCTGCAAGAAAGGAATTGTCTGTGTTATAGCCAACTAAGCCCAAGGTGATGGAGATCCAGGCCATTGTCATCACTACCGAAAATGTAGTTCGGCCGAGCGGAAGCATCGATTTCCTGGCCATCAATTTTATACTATATAATAATATAAGGAAAGGGAATCCGATGGAGGCCACCCCGAAGAAGAACTGGACAAAGAAGTACGAAAGATGAGCGCCCACCCCTTTGGCGATGTTTGGAGCCTCCTGGGCACCGTCGCCCACCACGTAGGATACGTTCTCATGGGCGTTAAAATAGAAAGAAAAAATGGAGATGAAGAGCAATATCGCGAATAAAAACAGTAAAACACCGTAAAAAACAATCATTTTGTCCCCCGAAAGAAAGCCCCAAAGGGAAAAGGAAGACGATTTTCCTGCCGATTTTTTCGCTTTTGATGCGCCACTTGCACTCTTTTTCTTGGTTCCGCCGCCTTGCGCGTCGGCAAACCGCTGCATATTCGATGTGTTAGATTTTTTTGCCACTATTTTATTTATTATTTTTTTATGAGACCACTATTATCACTGCCCTTTATCTGTTCACTATTCACTATTCACTATTCACTATTCACCATTCACCAAAAAACAGACGTACAAAAATACAATATTTAACAGCTTTTCGAGTTATCTATCTCCAAGTAATATAAACATTATAATGTTAGAAAAAAGTTGCTAAAATATATTTCGATAGCAAATAAGAGCGTATTTTTGCATAAAAATTGAGAATATGAAATTGTTAACAGTGTTATTGACGGTCGTAAACGATTCTATGGGGGTGGTTTCCTCCGCAGTAGAGCCGCGTGTTGAAGAGACCTCTTATTTTAAATTGGTATTTGCCGTAAACAGTCTTTGGATCATCATCCCCTTGATTCTGATGCTGGCATTTGCCATCTATTTCTTCGTCAAGAAATTAATGGTCGTCAACCGCGCCTCTCAGGAAGAGAGCAACTTCATGAACAACATTCGCGACTTCATCCATGAGGGCAAGCTCGACTCCGCCGTCGCGCTTTGTCGCAGCAACAACAACCCCACCGCGCGCATGATCGACAAAGGGCTGTCGCGTCTCGGCCGTCCGCTGGAAGACATCCGCACCGCCATCGAAAACGAGGGCAACCTGGAGGTTTCACGTCTTGAGAAGGGTGTCTCGGCATTGGCCACCATCGCCGCCATCGCCCCGATGATGGGCTTCCTCGGCACCGTGGTCGGAATGGTGGGTGCGTTCCACAACATGGCCGCCGACCCGAACAACTTCAACATCGGCACGCTCTCATCCGGCATCTACACCGCCATGATTACCACCGTGGGCGGTCTTGTGGTCGGCATTATCGCATTAGTGTTCCACAACCTTCTGATTTCCAAAATCTCTAACGTCGTCTATATGTTAGAGGTTCGCACCACGGAATTCATGGATCTGCTTCACGAAAACGCCTAAAACCCCGCGACCATGGCTATCAAGATGCAAAACCGAATTGACGCAACCTTCAGCGCCACGTCCATGTCCGACTTGGTGTTTCTGTTGCTGATTTTCTTCATGCTGACCTCCACCATGATCTCGCCGAACGCCATCAACTTGGTGCTGCCGAAAAGCACTGCCGACAAACAACTCTCTAACAGACAATTGGAGGTCTATATAGACGCTGACCTGAACTACTATGTCAACCCCGAAGGCTCCGCCGCTCAACCCACCGCATACGAAGACTTGCTTCCGGCCCTGATGGGCGCTGTGGAAAAGGATGCCTCCGCACAGAAAAACATCATCCTTCGCGCCGACAAAAGCGTTCCGATTGAGAATGTGGTCGCGCTGATGGATGTGCTGAATGCATTGAACGAAAACTTCCCCGAGGAAGAAAGATATAAAATGGTACTAGCCACAGAAGCTAAATGATCAAATCTAACGAGAATAGAAAAGATAATGTAATTGCATGGTGTGTGACGATTTGCACCATGGCATTATTATTGATTTTGCTTCTGGCCTGCAGTCTGAAGACGCAAATCCCCCCGCCGCCGCCGAAACAAATGGTGTATGTCGATATCGCATCATTGGGCGGTGGCGGAGGTGGCGGTACCCCTGATGTGGCCTCCAAGCCGAAACCCTCTTCCGGCCAAAACTACGCCACCCAAAACGCACAGGACGCCCCTGCGGTGAACCATTCCGACCGACCATCGACGAGCCAACAGTCCCAAACAGTGCCTTCCACCCCGAAGCCCGACCAATCCTCAATGTATCGCGGTCGTGGCGGTAGTGGCAGTGGCGGGGGATCCGGCTCCGGCATCGGCAGCGGTTCAGGATCCGGACTCGGCCCGGGCGAAGGCGGCGGTAGCGGCGGCGGTGTCGGCTACGGCACCGGTCATCGCGGCATGATCAACAATATCGACGCCACCGTCAACGAAGAAGGACAGGTCTGCGTGGAAGTTCACATCGCGGCCGACGGACACATTATCGACGCCCGCGTCATCAACAACAACAAGTACAAAACGACCATCACCAACCGCAATATCCAGCAACAATGCGTGGCCCGCGCCAAGCAGGCCATCTACAAACCCGGCAAAGAGGAACTGCGGATAATTATATTCAGCTGAAACCTGAAACTTGAAACTTAAACATTGGGGGATTCGAAAGGATTCCCTGTTTTTATTGCACAAAAATCCTATCTTTGCGCCTTGAAATCTGTTTGTTGCTTAAAAGATTATGGAATCTTACCAAGAGATATTAAACCGCATTTTCACCGCCTACCCGATGTATCACAAGGTCGGGAGCGCCGCATACAAGGAAGGACTCGAAAACATAGAAGCCCTGCTCGAAATCATCGGGAACCCGCAGCGGAAACTGCGGTGCGTGCATGTGGCCGGCACCAACGGCAAAGGCTCGGTGTCATCATTCCTATCGTCTTATTTTCAAGAACTTGGTTACAAGACCGGACTCTTCACCTCGCCACACCTTGTCGATTTCCGCGAACGCATCCGCGTCAACGGCGCGATGATTCCCGTTGAAGACGTGCTGGATTTCTTCGAAGAATATCAGGAAAAGTTCGCGCATTTAGAGCCCTCCTTCTTTGAAATCACCACCGCTCTGGCGTTCCACTACTTCGCCAAACAACAGGTCGATTTCGCTGTCATCGAAGTCGGACTGGGCGGTCGATTGGATTCCACCAACATCATCACGCCTCTGCTCTCTGTCATTACTAATATCTCTCTGGAACACACGCAGTTGCTTGGCAACACTATCGCGAAAATCGCCTACGAGAAAGCTGGCATCATCAAGGACAAGGTACCGGTTGTCATTGGGGAATTCCATCCCGAAAGCTTTCCCGTTTTCGAGGATGTAGCCTTACAACACGACGCTCCTATGTTTATTGCCGACAGCAACTACCAAGTAACCAATGAATTAAATTGCTGCAATATTGAAGATTCCGAAGGGAACATATTATACTGCGGCATCAAAAACCCGCTTGACGGGGAATACCAACGCAAAAATATCGCCACCTTTGTGCAAGCCGCCAAAGTGCTTGAATTTGTACTTAACATTCAGCAAGACAAGATTGTAAGCGCGATAGAAAATGTAGTGAAGAACTCTGGCATTATGGGGCGCTGGCAACTGCTCAGCGAACATCCGCGCATCATCTGCGACGTGGGGCACAATCTCGCCGGACTGACCTACACCGTGCAGTCCATCCGCAAGGAATCCTCCAGGGTGAGCGGTCGAACACACGTCGTTTTCGGTATGGTACAAGACAAGGACATCGCCCACATCGTGCCCATGCTGCCAAGAGAACCGGAATACTACGTCTGCCGCGCTCGGATCGAGCGGGCGATGGACCAGGAAGAACTCGCCACGAAAATGCGGGAAAACGGCCTCAACTGCACCACGTACCCATCTGTGAACGAAGCCATTGAAGCGGCGAAAGCGGCGGCAAATCCCGAGGATGTCATTTTCATCACGGGAAGCTGTTTTGTCGTCGGGGAGGTGTTGACGATGATGCGATAATGTAGGACGTATTGCATACGTCCGGATGATCCGATGATGCGATGAAGAAAACAATCATTACCACATTTTGGGTATTGAGCACGGTTTTCGTGTTCGGGCAGACACCGTACATCGTTGTCAACGAAGGCGACGTGGAGTTGCTACACGACGCAAGGGTTTTAGGTAGGAAAAATCAGACCCTGACGTTGGAAAATTACCCGGAAAGCGCTGAAAAAATCGTGCAATACCTTGAGAATCACGGATATCCTTTTGCATCAGTGAGTTTGACTACTGAATGGGAGAACGACACCACCCCACTCTACCGGATGACCATCGAACCAGGCCGCTACACAACGGTGGACTCCATCGTTTTGAAAGGGAACATCAAACTGGGTCAGAGTTTCTTATGGCCCTACTTGGGTTTACGGAAAAAGGGGGCTTATTCCGAGAAAACAATCCAGGAAGTGGCGCGAAAGCTGTCGGAGCTACCCTTCGCCTCCGTCATTCAAACTCCCGGAATCTCCTTTGAAGAGGATAAAACATTGTTGTACATATACTTAGACAAACGTCAGGTCAACCGTTTCGACGGCTACATCGGATTTCAACCTGTGAGTGAATTGACTGGTAAATTGGCCATCACCGGCGAGCTGAATCTGGCACTTCAGAACATTTTTCACATAGGGGAGCAACTGTCGTTAGAGTGGCGCAGCAGCGAGCGATACTCTCAGTATCTGAACGTTAACACAGCATTCCCCTATCTTTTCCGAACCCGATTCGGTATAGACGGGCACTTTCGGTTGGACAAGCAGGACACCACATACCTGACCTTAAATTACCAAATCGGCATACCTTACCACTTCAGACACGACAGCTACATTCGGCCGTACATCGACTTCACGCGATCTCAGCTGCTTAGCAGTAGTCGCACTGCATCCAATCCCGACACCGCCTTTATGGGACACCGTAACATCCTCTATGGAGTATCGTTACGCATGACTCGCGTCGATTATCTGTACAGTCCCCGCCGCGGGTTCGACCTCGCCATCAACGCGGCAGCAGGTCGCCGCACTCTGGAGCCGACACAAAGCATGGACATGGCGAGCTTGCAAGATATAGATTTAGTGAAAACCAGCTACCGTATTACAGGGAGCATTTCCGGCTATATTCCTATTTACAAGTCGATCACGATGATGTTACGTTCACAGGCGGGTTCCATGCTAAAGGGGCCGCACTACCGTAACGAGATGTTCAAGATCGGGGGGGAGGGGCAGATTAGAGGTTTCCGTGAAAACGAATTGTGCGCCAGCACTTACCTGCTATACACGGCTGAATTGCGCTACCATTTCGGAAAGAACTCCGATGTACACCTCTTCTTCGACGGCGGCGTGTATGAACAGCAGGGCTACGACAACTACCTGTTTGACACACCGTTCGGATTCGGGGCGGGTGTCAACATCGGAGTTCGCAGCGGTGTTTTCTATTTCGAATACGCGCTTCCAAGGCAGCGGGGAAACCCTATCTCGTTCAAGACGGGAAAGATACATTTCGGAGTAAAGGTGAAATTTTAGATTCATTTCATCAAATTTGACCCGACCGCAAAGAAACGATTTTTGCACACATAGGGACATAAAAAAAGCGGCCGTTTTGACCGCCTTTTGTGTCCCCTCAGGGACTCGAACTTTTTTTACTCATAATACAGTTAACACATTGTTTTACTGCATTTTTATTTTGATTTTAATTTTTCATAGAAAGCAACATAAACAAATTTATGAACACTCTGATTTAAATTCGTGAATCCTAATAGAACAGCGGCAAAGGTTCACTTTTCTCCAACATACAGAAGAGAATCTCAACCTCAATTTCTAATTCAAATATTTTGTATTTTTGCAAACTAAAATTGTGTATATACACAGAAATATTTTTTATATGGAATTTAAGAGAGAACAATACATTCAGAAACTGGAGGCGTACAAGCACAACCACCTAATCAAAGTGGTGACTGGACTTCGGCGTGTGGGAAAGTCCTACCTGCTATTCAACCTTTTTAAACGTCACCTCATTGAAAGCGGTGTTACCGCCAATCACATCATCGAAATCCCGTTGGACGACTTTGCCTTCATTGAGTATCGCAATGCGGAAAAGATGTACCAATTTGTAAAAGAAGCATCAGCAAACGACAAAGAAATGCACTATCTTTTCATTGACGAAGTGCAAATACTTGACAAATTTGTGGATGTGCTGAACGGTTTTCTGCACATTGATAATCTTGATGTGTATGTCACAGGCAGCAATGCGAAATTCCTATCTTCCGACATTGTGACCGAATTTAGAGGTCGTGGCGTGCAAGTCAATGTCAATCCTCTCACCTTTAAGGAAATTCTCACGGAGAAGGGAGGAGAAGTGACCTCCGTTTGGAAAGATTATATGTACTATGGAGGCATTCCTTTGGTCGTGACCGAACCTGATGCTTCCATCAAGCGTGAAATGTTACACGCATTAGTGAAAGAAACCTATTTGACGGATATTATAGGACGAAACAAGGTGAAGAATGATGCAGAACTATCAGACTTGTTCAACATTTTGGCATCCAACATTGGAACGCTGACCAATCCGACCAAACTTTCCAACACTTTCAAGAGTGAGAAAAATGTCTCCGTTAACTCGTGGACAATCAAGCAATATATTGATTACTTTGAGGATTCTTTCCTGCTAAAGAAAACCATCCGCTACGACATTAAAGGGAAGAAGTACATTGACACTCCCTGCAAGTACTATTTTTCAGACATAGGATTACGGAACTCCGCATTGGATTTCAGACAGGTAGAACCCACTCACGTGATGGAGAACATAATATTCAACCACCTGCTTCATTTCGGATACAGCGTGGATGTCGGGGTGATGGAACGATACTCAAAAGACAAGAACGGCAAAACTGTGAGGAATACGCTTGAAGTGGATTTTGTCTGCAACAGGGACAACGACCGTCTCTATGTTCAAAGTGCGTTTTCCATTCCTGATGCCGACAAACTCGAACAAGAGCAACGCTCCTTACACCTAATAGACGACTCTTTCAAAAAGATGATTCTGACCAACGACACCATTCCAGCCCACCGACTGAACAATGGGGTCTATGTGATGAATGTGTGTGATTACCTGTTGGAGAATTAGCAGAACAGACCTCTTCTATAGACCAAACGCCTTCTTGACTCGCTGAACGGTTGAAAGTTTGTTTATCTCCCGAAACTTTATTGTATATGAAATCATATAATTTTGAGTTGAGTTGTCCAAGTACATATTTTAAAGTATTGACATTACCCTTTTGCAAAGCCAAATTGTAAATTGATTGCAAGGTGATACACCCATCTAAAACTAAAGTTGCATTGATACAAGAACCTAATTGTCGAATAAGAATCTTTGGCTTCTCATAGTTACTTTTACTGACATCATCTATGTCAATATATCGACTCCATGTAATAGTTTCATAACGATGCTCATTATCTCCAGCCAATAGTGGTCTGGAATGTCGTTAGACACTGACCGCCACCGACGACGCCAACCTCTCCTGAACCTCATCCTTTAACTTCGTGACAAGGACAAAAAAAAGCGGCCTTTCAGCCGCTTCTGTGTCCCCTCAGGGACTCGAACCCTGGACCCATTGATTAAGAGTCAATTGCTCT
>CAMJXE010000072.1 GCA_946409645.1 uncultured Bacteroidales bacterium | reverse complement strand
TGGCATGAATCCCGGCATGGGCGGCATGTACTAACAGTTAGCGGTTAGCAGTTAGTAGTTCGTAGTTATAGGGGAGTCGTTGTGGCTCCCCTTTGTTGTTTTAAACAATTCCTTGAAAGCCCTGTAGGGGCGACCTATGTCAGCTTAGGGTGAACGCAGTGAGCCATAGGACGGTTAGGCGGTTGAAAGATGAGAAGATGAGGAGATGAAAAAGGACCGTCTCCATTTCTGGCAACGGTCCATCAATTATCAATTATCAATTATTGTTTCACGAACGATTTTGTAACCGTACCCTGTTCCATCGTCACTCGCACAAAATACATGCCTGCGGCAAGATCGGAAATATTGATTTGTGCGGTCTGTAGGGGTGAATGATTATTCGCCCCTACACCCGTGCGGACAACCTTGCCGTAAACATCGATCACTTCTACAGATTTAACCTGTACATCGTTCATTGTGCATTGTACATTGACCACGTTCTTGGCCGGGTTGGGGTAAAGGATAATGCTGTTCAGCAAGTAATAGTCAATACCATTAGGTTCGGTGGTTGCGGTTACGGTCGCTGACCAGTCGCTGGCTTGACCGTCGTTACAATTGGCTCTTACTTGGATTTGATAGGTTGTTTCGGGGGTTAAACCGGTGATGGTAAAGCTGTTGTTGCTTGAGGTGACGGTGTTGGCGGCACCACCGGTGGAGTGGTAGCGGATGTCCCAATTGCTTACGTCAGTATTGTCATCCCAAGTGATAGCGATACTTTCGTGCGTGATCGTACCCACAGTGAGTCCAGTCGGGGTGTTGCAGGGCAACGCTTCAGATGGCGTAGTGAACGTCATGTCAGTACCGCGCGTGGTCATGTAAGAAGTGGTGGCAAATGCACGATACATATAAGTGGTACCTGGGGTGAGGTTAGTGAGGTCGTAAGCAAACACATCACCCGTAGTGGTAACCGTTTGGTAGTCGTTGTCAGAAGCCGATTTCCACTCAAAGCCTTGTGCCGTGATAGGCTCACTGCCAGGATCCGTGATGGCGCCGTTCATAGTGGCACCCGTATGCGAGATATTGCTGGCAGGATAAGTGACCACCGTGGGCTCCTGAAGACTGTCAATGGCAGTGGCGTGTTCCAACACCGTGATGTTATCAAGGAAAATACCACCTCCATTGAGAGATATGCCCATGAAAGCAATTTGATAGGTCGATGTCGGCATGATTAAATTCACAGTGTCATTTCGCCACGAGACGTCAATAGCTTCGCGGCCACCGTAACCTTTCAGAAAATGCCAAGTGTCGTTTTCAGAGGTACGGATTAAAAGCGCGATGCTGTCCTGAGCGAAGGAGTCGCCAAAAGCATCGAAGAAGAAAGACACGGCAGGAACATACATCTGACTGAGGTCAAAAACGGGGGAGACCAAAAGTCCCTCGGATAAGGAGTATTGGGAGGTCGAGTGATAATATACGTATCGGTTGCCGTCTTGCGGGTATTGGAATATGCTGGTGAACTGATGGTTCTGCCAGATGCCACCACCCGTTGTGACAAAGGGTGTCCAGCATCCGAAATCGCCGTTCTCGAAACTTTCATTGTATGGAAACATGGTGATAGCGTCACATTGGGTGCTGAATGTAAGGCTAACATACTCCACCGACTCGCTGCAGTCGGATTTCACTCGCACGTCGTAAGTGGTGCCCGGGGTCAGTCCGGTAAACGTATAGGTCATGGCGTTGACGGTCTGGGTCGTCCAAGAAGTGGCGGCCGCCGTTCTGTATTCCACAATGAAAACGCTGATGTCCTCCTCCTCTGTCCAGGTGAGGGTGGCGGAGTTTGTTGTTATATTGCTGACTGTCAGTTCGTCCACGGGCTCGCAGTCGGGCTTTGATTGCAAAGTTACGTCGTCGATATAGACATTGGCAGAGGAAGCTTCCAGGCAACGGAAGGCAATATAGTTGCCCCCTCCTGTGTAGTTGTCGAAGTTGACTCGATAGGAGACTTCATTGTAGATACCTGAAGTGAGGTGGAAGGTGTCCAACGCCACAAATGTAGAAACGTCCATCGGGTCGTTCATCACTCCAACTTCAAGGTTGTATGGCTGTGAAGTGGAATATACACGGGCGAAGAATTTCAGTTGCAAGGTGTCGATGGATAGATCGTCGGGATTAATGGGCGGGAGGGTGGCGTACAGGTTGCCGCTGGTGGTGTTGAAGAACAGGCAACGGGTGCCGGTATGGGCATAGTTGTAAAGCGTTGACTGATAGGAATAAGGGAAAGAAGAGTGGATGCGATGCCAGCAGGGAGGCAGGGGGTAGGACGAGGTGCCGCCAGTGTTTCCCGTCTCAAATGTCCACGTCTGTGGAACAACGATAATGCCCGCACAGTCGGTCTTGAAACTGCTGGTCTCGCTTGTATAGGTGCTGTCGTCACACTCGATAGAGAGATACCATTGGTAGGTGGTGGAAGGTGTCAAACCTGTAAATTGATACACACCCGTGATGGAATCCAATGATGCCTGTGTGGTATTGAAGGTGTTGTCAGACAATGTTTTATAATGCAATGTAACCTCTTCTGAATTAGAAACCCATGACAAGTTGACAGTCGTGCTGGTAATGAAAGAGGCGTTGAGCTGGATTGGTGCGTCACAGTTGGGAATCACGCTCACCACTATGTCATCGATGAAGAACAACCAGTCGGTGGCACACTCATAACGGAATGCAATGCGCGAGCTGTCAGGTGCGTTCGTCACGTCAAAATTCACCATATATTCATGATAGGCATATTCGGTCAGATTGCTGGCGGCCAACGAGAAAACCTCCACAAAGGTGCTGCTGTCGGCTGGGTTGGTGATGTAGCCCACCTTTAAAGTGCCGGAGGATGCGCCTTCAGGTTTAGCGTAGAAGGTGAGACGTAAACTTTGGGTGCTGACGGAAAATGGCGGCATGATGGCGGTGGCAGACTGAATGTCGGTGGAGCCAAACACCATTGAGGTGGGGGCGCTGTGCGCGTATTGCGTGTAGGTGCCGTTCATGATGGTCATAGGAAGCGAGTAATCGGTCTCCACAATGCCTGGAAGCATGTCCCAGCAGTGGGGCATCGCGGCAGTACCATAGCTGTTGAAGTCCTCCTGGAACGGAAATACGGAATAGATGCCACAATCGGTTATGAAATTGTGCAACAGACTCGGAGCCTCGGTGCCATCCTCGCACAGGGCGGAAACATACCAGTAGTAAATGGTGGAAGGTTGTAGCCCAGTGATAGTGAACACACCGTCCGTTAAGGTGGCGGGAACCACAGTGAAGACTGTTTCGTCTGATGTGCGGTAATAGACATTAAAATCGTTGGCGGTGCTGTTCCAGCTCAGGTCAGCGGACGATTGCGTCATGCCGGTGGCGCTCAAGGCCGTAGGCTCCGCACAAGAGGCGTTCACCGTGATGATGAGGTCGTCGATGAAGATACCGCTCACATTGTCCGTGTCAGAACCCGCACCAATGTAACGGAAAGCAATGTAATAGCCGTCCCCCGTATAGGAGTATTGGTCAAAACTGACAGTTTTAAGGGAGTAGTTAGTGCCCGAAACGGGGATTGTGGTCAGCAAAACAAAGGAGGAAGTGTCCATCGGAGTGGACATCAGTCCTACCTGTAAGGTGCCCAAAACATTGGCAGACAAAAATGACTGAGGTTCGCGGGCATAGAATTCCATACGCAAATTCTCGATGGCTTGATCTACTTTCGGGGCGACTAAAAAAGCAGTGGATCCCTCCTGAGCCCCTATTTCCATGTATCTGGTGCCTGAACGAGCGTTGGAGGAAGAGGTCTCGATGGTTGGGAAATACAAGTCACCGTAATAATCCTCGATGACGCCATGTTGTGCTATTGTCCAGCATACGAACATGTTAGTGTTTTCAAAATCAAGGAAATAGGGAACAGAAACGGGCGCGCAAGAAGTGGAAGCCGTAATATGTTGGTACATACTTTCCGGAATTTCATCGCAGTTGGGCGCTACATCTATTATATATAAAGTATTCGGATTTAAGCCCACCAGTGTGATAGAATCCTCGAATACGACTTCGGAATCCCATTCGCTCTCATTTTCAGCACGATAGCGAATATAGTAGCTGTCGTTCAGACCATTCCAGGAAAGCGAGATGCTGTTCTCCCCGACATTGCTCACAGCCAACTGCTGCACTTTTGGACAGGGCGGGATTTCGTTCAGTGTGACATCATCCACGCAGATGTTCATGATAGTGGTGGAGGCGTTGGTCATGCGCATGGCCAAATGGTTGCCATAACCAGTGAACTCGTTGAACATCACCACGTAAGGTTCTGCAGGGTAGGCCGCCGATTGGATGGTGAACGTGTCGTAGGGTTGGAAGGTGGTGATGTCCTCGGGGGCGCCGATCACACCCACTTCGATGTCGGCACTCACGTTGCTGACGGTGGTTTTGGCGAAAAACTCCAGTTGCAACATGGAAATAGGCAAGGCCATGGTGTCTATTTCGGGCAAAATGCAGATGCTTTGGGTGCCTGTGGAGGAAAAATAGAGACAATAGGAGCCATTGTGCGCGTGAGCAGGGTTGAAGTTGTAAGAATAGGGATAGCTGCTGTTGGAAGGCAACCGGCTCCAACAGGAGGGCAGGGGATAGGAGACGCTGCCAGCCACATTCTCTGTTTCGAAATCCCACGCAACCGGCACTTCGTCAATGGGAGAGCAGAGAGTGCGGAACTGGGCCGAAGTGGTTGCGCTGGTTTCCCCACCGCAAAGGGTGCGCACATATATAATGTATGAGGTGTTGTCGTCAAGGTTTGTCAGATTGTTGGTTGTGTCGGTGGTGATGACCCAGGGTGCCCCGGTAGTGTCTTCGCTGGCCTCCACCAGTCGATATTCCCATTCGTTCTGCCCATCGCGGGGAATGATTTTCAATGTGGCGGAGTGTTCGGTGATGTCCGATACGTTAGCCGCCATGGGTGATAGACAGGACACACCGCCCGTGTAGGTGAAGGTGGTCTTAGGGATGAAATAATGGCGGGTTTGGTTGACGATGGCGTCCAATCCGCTGGCATTATATCCTCGGATGCTCATGTAGCTCTCCGTATTCACCCCTTTGAAGGTGGCGCTCTTGTAGTTGGGCGTTTTCACCTCCGTGGCAAATTCGAGCAGGATGTTCCCGCCAGGGTAGGTGAAAGAAGTGTCGAAAACGATGTGCATCACGCCAGCCACCACTTCCAGAGTGCCTAAATAGACGGTTTCCAGCGAGTCGGTCAGGTAGCTGGCACTTGAGAACGAGTTACTTTCCGTGATCCCCATTTTGACGCGCATAGGGGCTTGCCAGGCGTAGTTGAAGGCTGGGGCGGAAGTGTAAAAGGATATCTCTGAGATTGTTCCGCCGACCAAGTCCGCCAACATATTTTCCGGATAAATAATTTGGGTGTGCAACCATGAACTCATATAAGATCCATAAATAGGGATGTAGGAACTTGTGGTTGTACCATCCGCCACTGTGGTGCTATTTATCTGAGCCTTAGTATTTTGAAGGCTTAAAATGAGCATGGTAGAGATTAAAATAGTTAAGATTTTTTTCATAAATAGATGATTTAATTTAATAATCCGCAATAATACATTTTTTTTTCAGATTAACTCGTCTAAACCATTTTATATGTATTTTTTTTATTTTTGCAGATTGTTTTTCCTCGTGAATGAGGATAAGATGAAAATAATAATCATTTGAAATATAAGAATATGGAAGAAGAAAAATCTACATTTGAACAACCCGAAAATGAAATTAAATTGCCCGATAACGCGTATCGGGAACTCAAAGAGGGCGAAGAATATAAGCCTATCTTGCTGGGTGACAAGAAATATCCCGAACTTAACGCTTGGACCATCTTCTGGGGTATCCTCATGGCGGTCATCTTCTCCGCCGCCACGGCTTATTCCGGTCTGCGCTTCGGTCAGGTATTCGAGGCAGCCATCCCGATAGCCATCATTGCCGTGGGTATCTCCACCATCGCCAAACGCAAGAGCCCGCTGTCGGAAAACGTGATCATCCAATCCATTGGAGCCAGTTCCGGCGTGATTGTGGCAGGCGCCATCTTCACCTTGCCGGCCATTTACATCATCAAGGAGACCAACCCCGTGGCAGGTGCGGAAATCCAGGTCAATTTCTTCCAGATTTTCATGTCGTCCCTGCTTGGCGGTTTCCTCGGTATCCTCTTCCTGATCCCGTTCCGCAAATACTTTGTCTCCGACATGCACGGCAAATACCCCTTCCCGGAAGCCACCGCAACCACCGAGATCATCGTATCGGGCGCGAAAGGTGGTAACCAAGCCAAGCTGTTGCTGATCAGTGGTTTGGTGGGTGGTCTCTACGACTTCCTGATGACCACTTTCCATTTCTGGGCCGACACCATCTCCACCCGGATGACGGGCTGGGGTGAGCAGTTGGCCATGAACCATAAGTTCGTTTTCAAAATGAGTGCAGAGTCCATCCTGTTGGGAACGGGATATCTGATCGGACTCAAATACGCTGCCATTATCTGTGCCGGTTCCGCTCTCTCCTGGTGGGTGCTGACCCCGCTGTTGGGCCATTATGGCATGATAGAGGTCGATGGCGTGGCCACGGCCATGAGTACTCTTGACCCAGACCTGATTTTCTCCGGTTATGTCCGTTATATTGGTATCGGTGGTATCGCCATGGCTGGTATCCTCGGCGTGATCAAGTCTGCAGGGGTCATCAAAAAATCCATCGGTGTGGCCGTGAAAGCCGGCAAATCGGCCGGTGAGAAGAGTGAGGTGGTGCGCACCCAGCGCGACCTCTCCATGAAGATCATCCTTTTCGGTTTCTTGGCCGTTATTGCCATGATGGTGCTCTTCTTCTTCCTCGGTGGTATGCAGATGAACCTCAAACAAGTGCTTGTGGCACTGTTAGTTGTATTCCTTTTTGCCTTCTTGTTCACCACCGTCGCCGCAACAGCTATTGCCACGGTCGGCACCAACCCGGTCTCCGGCATGACGATGATGACGCTGATTCTCAGCTCGTTCATCCTCGCTTCTGTGGGCTTGAGCGGTGCCACGGGCATCATCACCGCGTTGGTGGTGGGTGGTATCGTCTGTTCCGCACTCTCTATGGCGGGTGGTTTTATCACCGACCTGAAAGTCGGTTACTGGATCGGCACCTCACCGTTCAAACAGCAAGCTTTCAAGTTTGTGGGCACGTTCGTCTCCGCACTGACGGTCGGTGCTGTCATCATGTTGCTTTCCAAGACTTACGGATATACGGGCGAGAACGCATTAGTGGCTCCTCAGGCCAACGCCATGGCCGCCATCATTGAGCCGATGATGTACGGCGGTTCCACCCCGTGGATTCTCTACATCGTGGGTGCCGTGTTGGCTATCCTGTTAGATGTCATTGGTGTTCCCGCATTGGCCTTCTCCCTCGGTATGTTCATCCCGTTGCAGCTCAACCTGCCGTTGCTGGTGGGCGGTTTCCTCGCCTGGTTGGTGAAGACCCGCAGCAAAGACGAAGCCATCAACAAACAACGTGCCGAGAAAGGTACGCTTCTCGCCTCTGGTTTGCTCGCTGGCGGTGCCATCATGGGTGTCCTCAGCGCCATCCTCAAATACGCCGGCATCGAACCCACTTTCATGGCTGATTACATCGGATCTCCCATGTACAACATACTCGCCATCGTGATGTTCGTCGGATTGTGCTGCTACCTGGTGATCCACGCCACCCGCACCGAGAGAAATAGGAATTAGAAGACATTCATCGCTCCAATTCACCAATTCACCAATCACTAATCACTAATCACAATAACCCATAACCATTAAAGAAATGCATATAGCCGTCGCCGGAAATATCGGATCCGGAAAAACAACCCTAACAGGAATGCTGGCCAAGCACTATGGCTGGGACGCCCTCTACGAAAGCGTGGAGGACAATCCCTATCTGGCCAGTTTCTATCAGGATATGCAACGCTGGTCGTTCAATATCCAGATCTATTTTTTGAACAGCCGTTTCCGTCAGGTGCTCGACATCCGTCAGCGCAAGAAAGACGTGATCCAGGACCGCACAATTTATGAGGATGCCTACATCTTCGCGCCCAATCTTCACCGGATGGAGCTGATGGCATCCCGCGATTTCGAGAACTACGCCTCGCTGTTCGAGCTGATGAAAAAGTTCCTGCAACCGCCGGATCTCCTCATCTACCTCAAAGCCGATGTGGAGACGCTCATCTCGCAGATTCTGAAACGCGGTCGCGCTTACGAAGGCGATATCAGTTTGTCCTACTTGGAGAATCTCAACAAGCTGTATAACAATTGGATCGAAAGTTATACGGATGGCAAGCTTCTCGTGGTGGATGTCAATAAGCTGAAGTTCGCCGAGCGTCCTGAGGATTTCGGGGTGATTATCGAGAAGATAGACACGGAATTATACGGTCTGTTCAAATAAGGTTTTTAACACAATATTCCGGTCAGTAGAGACGTGTCATGGTGCTTCTTCTCTACAACGGAGAACGAAACAATTGAACATAATGCGAAATTTCAACGTCTTCGGCATCATTCCCGCCCGTTACGCCTCTTCGCGTTTTCCTGGCAAACCGTTGGCAATGATTAACGGAAAACCGATGGTACAATGGGTCTATGAACGTGTGCAATCGTCTGAGGTCAAGGAACTTGCCGTGGCTACGGACGACGCACGCATCGCGGATTGTGTGCGCGGCTTCGGAGGTGATGTGGTGATGACCTCGCCCGACCACGCCTCTGGTACCGACCGCTGCGGCGAGGCGGCAAAATCGATGCATCCTGAAGATAACGACGTGGTTGTCAACATCCAAGGTGACGAGCCGCTGATCTCCCCGAAGGAGATACACCTGCTTGCCAGTGCCTTCGAGGACTCTTCCGTGCAGATCGCCACGTTGGTGAACCCGTTCAACGACGAAAAGCTGCTGAATGACCCGAATGTGGTCAAAGTGGTGAAGGCCAAGAACGGCAAGGTACTCTATTTCAGTCGCCTGCCGATTCCCTATCTGCGTGATGGGGCAACGCCTCCGAATTGCTACTTTCGCCACATCGGCATCTACGCTTACCGTTACAATGTCCTCAAGGAGATTGTGCAACTCCCCACCTCCGAACTCGAAAACAGTGAAAAACTCGAACAACTCCGCTGGCTCGAAAACGGCTACATCATCTCTGCCCTCGAATGCGATTACCAAGGCATCGGGGTCGATACCCCGGAAGACCTTGCGAAGTTAGCAGTTACAAGTTAGCAGTTAAAGAAAGCGCCTCGGTCGAAGGACCAGTTCCCTTCTTTTAGAAGTGGTGCCCGAAGGGCGAGGTAGTAATATAAAAATGATTCCTTGAGCAGCCTCGGAGAGGCAAAACGCGCGAAGCGCAATTAACCCCGCACAAGCTCAGCGCAGTGTGGGGGTCTAACCAACCCACACAGGCGAAGCGCAGTGTAGGGGCGTAAATCGAAAATAGTAAATCAAATGATAGACTACATCCTCAAAACCCTCCAAATCGAAGATCACGTCTTCATCGAGCGACTCGGATTGTTCCGACTGAACCTTTGTCATGCTAAGATAGAAGGCGAAACCATACAACCTCCTCATTACGAGGTGGTTTTCGAACAGACAGACAGCGAAGAGAACCATTTCGCGCTCTCCGACCTGATCAGTAGGGAACAGCAATGTCTCTTCACGCAAGCCAACGAACAGGTCAATGCATGGGTGAGCGAGCTTTTGACCGCATTGCAGCACAACAAATCGGTGTCTTACGAGGATTTCGGCACGTTCATGTTCGACAAAAAAGGCAATATCACCTTCGAGAGTGCCGTCATTCCCCAATTGAACAGCCTCTTCGAGGGTATGGAACCCATTGATGTCAAACGTGTCGGTGTTGACCTCGAACCTGAGGTCGAACCTGAACCCGTCGCGGAACTCGAACTTGTCGCGGAACTCGAACTTGTCGCGGAACCCGAACCCGTCGTGGAACCTGAACCCGTCGTTGACCTCGAACCCGTTGTTGAACCCGAACCCGTTGTTGAACCCGAACCGATTACGGAACTCGTAGGGGCGAATAATGATTCGCCAATTAACGATGACGATGATGACGATGATGATGACGATGATGATGACGATGACGATGAAGAGCCTGAAAAGAAAAAACATCATCTTGCATGGTTATGGATTCTGTTGTTGTTAATGGCCGCACTGACTGCGCTGGGTTTCGTTTTCAAGGATAAGATTTTGAAATATTACCACCAATGGCAAGAGAAGAAACATCCAGTGGAGCAGGTGGTTGCGCCTGAAGAGACAACGGAACCGGCCGCTACATTTGAAGAGGTAACGGTGCAGGAACCTGTAGAGACGGATAATGATTCGCCCGAGGAGACGGTTTCCGAGCCCGAGCCCGAACCCGCCCCCGAGACCTATGTTCCGACGGCCATCAAGCAGTCTTCCGATGGTAAATACGACTACATCCGCTTCGAAAAGGGACATTATTACGCTATTGCGGGCAGCTTCCCCAAGGAAAGCGATCTGATCCGCCACATCCATCAGAAAAACCTTGACCAGTACTCCCCGAAGATTCTCAAACAGGACGGCGTCACCAACCTCCGTGTCTGCATCGGCGTCTTCGACACCGAGGAGGAGGCGGAACGGTTTGCCAAGGGCATCAACACGACCTATTGGGTCCTTAAGTAGTTAAAAGGTTAATGTTAAAAAAAATATTCCTTGAACAGCCCCGTAGGGGCAAGAGCATGGTAGCCAGGGGTGAGCGAAGCGAAACCCCTGGACGAAGAGGGAAGCGCGAAGCGAAACCCTGGATAAGATGAACAACCCGAAAAAATGTCAAAAATAAACATCAAACAGCATATTCCCAACACCATCACGTGCCTGAATCTCGTGTGCGGGTGTTTCTCCATCATGTCGTCGCTGAACGGCAACCTCACATTCGCGGCGATATGGATTGTCATGGCAGCCATATTCGACTTCTGCGACGGATTGAGTGCCAGAATGTTGAAGGTGACCAGTGCCATTGGCAAGGAGTTGGATTCCCTTTCCGATGTGGTCTCTTTTGGTGTTGCGCCCACGATGATTGTCTATAAATGGCTGACAACATGTTATTTGCAGTTGCCGCCAGCCATTCAGGTGTCCTTTGTGTCGCATCTTAAATATCTGGTTTTCCTGGTGCCTGCACTCTCTGCGGTGCGACTTGCGAGGTTCAACATCGACACTAAGCAGACGGAGAATTTCATCGGGATGCCTACCCCTGCCAACGCCCTCTTCCTCGGCTTCATTCCAGCTGCATCGGAGCGTGTTTCACTCTTTCATAACTATTGGGTAGTCCTAGTGTTTGCCCTTTTCTTCGCTATTCTGTTGGTGAGTCCAATCAATATGATTTCTCTCAAATTCAAGAACTTCCAGTTTACGCGCATGAATATCGCCCGTTATCTTCTCCTTTTGGTCGGCATTATCTTGTTTATAATCTTTAGGTTAGGAGCATTTCCGCTGATTATCCTCGGCTATTTGCTCATCTCCATTTTTTACCATACGTTAACGAATTTGGATGTCTTATGAAATACCAATCCTTAGCCCTATATTGCGGTTCTTCCGCAGGAAATAACCCCTTGTATGCCCGCGAGGCGGCCCGTTTTGGCAAAATGTGTGCCCAGAAGTCGCTCACCCTATACTTTGGCGGCGGATCCATCGGACTTATGGACGCGGCTGCCCAGGCCTGTTTGTCAAAAGGTGGGAAGGTGATTGGGGTGGCACCCGACTTCTTCACCCAAGGAGAGGTGCTGGCCACCAATCTCACCGAGATGCTCCTCGTCAAAACGATGAGCGAGCGCAAGCAACTCTTGGAGGAAAGATCAGACGCGTTCGTGATTTTCCCCGGCAGCTATGGCACCATGGACGAACTTTTCGAGATGGTCACCGATGCGCAATTAGGAATGCACACGAAGCCTATCGTCATCTATAACTATTTGGGTTACTATGACTTCCTTATAAAGCAGCTGGATAAGTTCATGGAAGAAGGATTCCTGCGACCATTCCACCACTCGCTGCTGCTCCATGCCAACGATTTGGAGGAACTTTTCTACAAGTTGGACACTTACGAAAACACCAACGACAGCTCTTGGTTACAGAAAATCAGACACTAAAATATTGATGTTATGCAATTTAAAGATGTCTTGGCGGATACAGCCCTGAAACAGAAACTCATCGACCTCGTGCGGGCCGGACGAGCTGCCCATGCGCAGTTCTTCCTCGCTCAGCCCGGCAGTCACGCGTTAGCCTTGGCGGTCGCCCTCGGTCAGTACCTTTGCTGCGAGAATCCCGGCGAAAACGATTCCTGCGGCGAGTGCCCCTCTTGTAAGCAGTACGCTAAACTGTCCCATCCCGATTTGCATCTCTATTTTCCCAATTGTACGACCAAATCCGTTAAAAAAGATCCAGATTCCGCACAATTGGCACCCGAATTCAAGGATTTTGTGCTTAAAAACGACTTTCATGTGGATATTCACGGCTGGTTGTCCGAATTAGAGGGCGAGAACAAACAGGCGTCCATCAACACCCGCGACTGCTCCGACATCTTGCACCACAACAACATGCGCTCACATCAAGATGGTTACAAAGTCTATATCCTCTGGTGTGTCGATAGATTATATCATTTAGCTGCGCCGAAATTGCTCAAAACGTTGGAGGAACCCGAGCCGAAGTCACTGTTTATTCTCATTTCGGAAGAGCCGGATAAGATTCTGAACACCATTTTGTCTCGCACACAATTGGTAAAGATTCCACGTCTGACAGATACGGAAATTGCGGGAAAATTACAACAACAGTATCCAGAGCTAACGGAAGAACAAGCCTCGGACATTGCGGTCCTGGCCGATGGAAACTACAATAAAGCCATCCATATTGCTACGGATAATGAGGAACAATCCCTTATGTTACAGCAGTTTGAAGCGGTTTTCGATAGCGTTGTAGCCTTTGCGCAGAAGAAGCCTTTGGCCACCGTGCAATATGATCAGGCCCAGGAGGTTTTCAACGAGGTGATAGGGCAGGGGAGAGAGTACCAGAAACAGTTTCTGCAGCTGATGTTGCGTATGTTGAGGAACATACTCATGCAGAATTCGAACCATCCGGGGATGCTGAAAGTGACCCATGCGGAGCAGTCCGTTATCAGTAAATATCAAGGCTTGTTGCAGCTGAAGCAGATTTCCACCATGACGGAATTGTGCAACCAAGCGATTTACCACATCTCCCGAAATGCCAATTCGGCTATCGTTTTTACCGATCTATACTTCCAATTGGCGAATGGTTTCTGATTGCCCATTTTTCCATAAGTCGTAGTATTGCATATTAAAGGATTTTATATTTTTGCAAATTAATATTTTACCTATGAAAAAAACTATATTTGTTACGCTAACTCTTTTTTTGATAAGTGTTTGCGGATTTGCACAGACAAAAAAAATCACCGTTGAGGATATTTGGAACAACTATGCTTTCTATCCAAGAGGCGTGGCAGGCTATACGGCAATGCCCGTGAGCGACGACTATACGGTGGTCAAAAGAGCCGGTATCGAGCGGCATCATTTCAGCGATGGCTCTGTGGCTGGAATCATCCTCTCACATGAAGACCTGACGGCCGCCAGTAAAGGCAAACTCAGTGTGGCCGGCATCAGCGACTACAGCTTCTCGGCTGACGAGAAGAGAATCGTGCTCGCTTTTGACCAGGAGAGCATCTACCGACGTTCTTCTTTGGCACATTATTACGTGTATGATATTGACAGCAAAAAGCTTATCCCGATTTCGGATACATCACACATGTTGCGTTTCGCAGAACTCTCGAACGACGCTTCAAAGGTGCTTTTTGCCAAGGATTGTGACCTTTACTATCAGGATTTGGCCACGGGAAAAGTGACTCGCATCACCCGCGATGGCAAACCCAACCACATCCTTAACGGATTCGCGGATTGGGTCTATGAGGAGGAACTCGACATGTCGCAGGCCGCCTCTTTCTCGCCCGACGGCACCAAGATTGCCTACCTTCGATTCGACGAGAGCCGCGTGAAAGAGTTCAACATGCCAATGTATGACAACTTATATCCCACGGAGTTCAGGTACAAATACCCGAAAGCCGGAGAGGACAACTCTCTTGTGGAGGTGCATGTTTATGACCTCGCAACGGGTACCGACACCCGCCTCGACCTCGGCGACAACAGCAACTGTTACTTCCCGCGTGTATATTGGCTGCCCAACAGTCGCGACGCCATCGTGCTGAAGCTCAACCGACATCAGAACGAGTTGGAGTTTATTCGATATAACACTGGAACAAAAGCCCAAGATGTTATATATAAAGACGTGAATGACAAATGGTTGGATGTTACGGACAACTACTATTTCTTAGCCGATAATAATTCCATGATCGTCACCTCCGAACGCGACGGCTTCAACCACATCTACAAGGTTACCTTTGGTGGCGAAATCAAGCAGCTGACCAACGGCGAGTGGGAAGTCAATGAGATTCAATATGTTGATGAAGCGAAAAAGCAGATTTATT
>CAMJXE010000071.1 GCA_946409645.1 uncultured Bacteroidales bacterium | reverse complement strand
GCGCGGCTCAGAGGCACCCGCCGGAGGTTGAAGGGGGTATTTGCGGAAATTAGGTTATCAACATTTTTTTTGCGACGTAAAATTCACCGCCTTGCATCTTGCCGACAGCGACGTTTTGGTGAAGGTGGAACTTACTCGCAAACTCTTTTTCATTGCAGCCGTTGGCGTATTTTCGTGATTTTCCGTAGGGGATTCCGCTCGCTCACTGCGTTCGCGGCGGAATGGTGCACACTGCCGGGCGAGAGAGGGGGAAAAAGAAGGGCGGCGGGAGAAAAAGTGCAGTGATCTGGGAACTTATCGCCGCCGCCCTTCTTTTTCCCCTTTTGACCCCCGTATGCGATGCACCATTCCGCCAGTGACGATAGGAGCTGGCGGAATCTCCTCCGTTCAACAGCAAACTACCAAAAACAGCCTGTAACAAGCTTGCGAAACTTGAGATATTTTTATTATTTTAAGTTTCGCAAGTTCACCCAGCGGACTGGATTAGAATGATTGAGCAATCACTATTAGGATGTTATTTATTGCATGAACGGATATAGATGTAATTGTCGCTATGATATGACATATAAGGAATGCGAGAATGGGGTACTTGCATTTTTTATAAAGCATTTTCATGGCGACTGTCGGGCACAACTTTTCGTCACACAATCACCTCGAAAATCCGTTTCCCGTTCCACTCAATCCATTGTGGATCAACATCTTGCTTGTTTTTCGAGAAATCGAACGTGACAAGATAGCCCTCGTCCATGCCGCGTGTGGCGAGATAGCTGGAGAGTTGGTCGCGGCCGTTCTCCTCGTACTTTTCGCCGCGCCAGATTTTCAGCTCGATGATGAATTCTTGCTGCCCGTAGGTGACCACCAAGTCCATACGGCGGTTGTCGCGGGTCTGTGGCTCCACATAGTAGAAGCCCGTACCGTTGATGATGGGTTTCAGGAACGACAGGAATACCAACCGACCCTCTTTTTCAAGAAATGGTTCTGTGCTATTGCGGTATTCCTCGTGCATAAGGTCGCGGAAACGGGTGACCACATGTTCCATGTTGAGTCGTCCGTTTTGCACGTAGTTCAGCTGGAACGGGGATAGCTTTTCGTTGTTTTTTATGGTGTAATCCGTTGAGAAATAAAGGAAAAGGGCCTCTTCGAAAACCAGATTGTGAATGACAGCACGCCCATCCTTATTTCGGATATAAGAAAACATGTTGCCTAGGTTCACCATCGGATTTAGCAGGGTGAATGAATAAGTGGCGCTGTTGACCGATATAGAGTACATGAATTCGCGGAAATCAGGGTTGTTCTCCAAATTCTTTGAGAGGTCATCCATCAGGGTACTGCCGCCTTGAACAAGTATTTTGACCGCTTTCACAATGCTGTCGGATGTCCATTCTTGGTCGAACTGTTCGTCAATCATCTTGCAGATGTAACTGACAAGGAAAGGATATCCGTGTGTGAATTTGTAAATCTCTTCGCTGATGGCCTTGATGTCCATGCCGGTATGCGCATCGTTCTCGTAGTCGCCGAGCATCTGGGCAATCTCCTCGGGATGGAAGGTCATGTCCACATTGAAGTCGGCGGCGATGTTCCAAGGGGAGTTGTATTTTTTCTCCTCGTCGGAACGGAGTTTCAGTTTGAGGTTCTTGATGTCGTAAACGCCAGCAAGCACAACGCTGTGGAAAGTGGAGTTCAAGCCTTCCCTGTCGCGTTCCAGATATTTATTGCGCAACATCCCCAGAAAGTTCATAAACAACTGGTTGTCGCTGCTTTTGTCCACCTCGTCGATGGTTACCACAACGGGGCTCGGACAAGCTTTGCAAAAATCCGTGATAACCAATGACAAGCCTTCAATGGATGAAGCATCGCTGTTTTGCCATATATTAATCAAAGCTTCATTAAGGCGGCGAGAGGTGATGTTTCTCGCCATTTGCCGCTTAAATGTGGCAACAAAAGCTTCTGAGCTCGCAAAAGCCTCGTCACCCAAGCCTTCAAAACTCAACGGGACGACCAAGTATTTGTCTGACAACCTACGCCAAATCATATTCAGCATGGTCGTCTTCCCATATTGTCGAGCACGGTTGATGGTGAAATAATCCCCATGATCAATGAGTGCTTCCACGGCCTTGAAACGTTTTTCCGTATCAACCATATAGTGCCTATCGGGATTGCAGCTGCCCGTGACGTTGAATCTTTTTCTCATATCGCATCGTTTTTCAGTCGGCAAAGATAAAAAAATTACACATCTCCTGTCTTCCCTTCCCGCAGCAACTGCGCCTTCTGCTGGAACAAAACCAGCCGGTTGGCACGCTCGCGCCAGACATCGTCACGTTCCGGGTCGTTCTCGTCGGTGAGAATGACCGAAATCCGGATCTGCTCCTCAATGAAGATGCGGAACATCCTTTTGAACTGCTCCTCAGTAACCCGTTCGAGCCCCCGAGTGGCTGAATTCTGCCTCCCTTCCGCCTGGATGACAAGCCGGTAAACGGACGGAGAGTCGTTGTCGCGAACAAGCGCGTATCCGACGGATAAAGACCCTACAACCAACCGCTGCATCAGCTCGAAATCGTCGGTTGAGGGTTTCGGATCCAGGCACTTGATTCCCCCAATTTTCTCCAAAGCCTGGTGAACAGAGGGGGGAATAAAGTCTCTCCGCAATGTGAACCCCGCCAGCTCACCTTCAATGTCAAAGGCGGCGAGATAGTCCTTATAGAATGGCATCTCTTCCAGTGTCCCGTCTTCTGAAATGGGACCGTAATAGGCTTCGAAAGGCATGAGCACCTCTTTGTTCTTAACATCGCTCTTCCGCAGGGTACTGATGATGTCCTGGAAATTGAAAAAGTTGTAGGTTTTCATTTGCTTTGACTTTAACTTTGACTTTGACTATGACTTTGACTTTAACTTTGACTATTGAGAACAGCTGACTCCAAAGTCTTAAGTCTCAGGTCTCAAGTCTCACATACCATCCTCCAACAATTCCAAAGCTATGTCCACCACAATCAGGTCGTCCACGAAGCCGAAGGCGGGCACGAAATCCCCAATCATATCCTTGACCCGGAAGAAGTAGTGCAGCGCGTGGTTCGCGGCCCGTGTCTGGTCCATCCGGCCTGCAGCACTGTGTTCTCTGTAAAGCGCATACAACCGGTCTATCTTGTCGTGAAATCCCAAATAAGACGACCATCCGTGCTCTTCGCTCCGAAACTCATGCACATGGCGAGTCAGGGATTTCTCTTCCATGGGTCTGCCAACGAGCACCCGCATCGCCTTGTTGAAGTCTGCCACCGTTTTCTGCGGGGCGTTGACCAGCTTGGCGAACAGGGCGATTTTGCTATCCGAACGATACCCCTGCACATCTCCGCACAGCGTCAGCAACTGCGTCACCGAGATCATGGGTTTCCCCTCCCTGTCAAGCATCAGCCCTTCCAGATACATGGGCAAGTTCACCGATATACAGGCATTCAACACCCGTCCTATCTCTTTCCTGCTCAGTTTGAACTCTTTTTCCGGAAAAAGGGATGGTTCGCCAGCTTGTTCCATTTTACGTCTTCCTTTTGTGCGGATGTACGTGCAAATCCGCCGCTCATCTGTCTCGCTTATGAGTTTGAGATTCCGCAGCACCCGTAGCATGACGGAGCACCCGTAGCGGTAGCCTCCGCTCCGCATTTCCTCAAAAAGACCCTTGGGCAGATCCTCTCCGATGTCAATAACCCTCTCCATCAGTTGCGAGAATCCTTCAGCGTCGGCATCCATGTTGAACTGGGCATCTTTTTGCGCACGGTATCTTACCTCTTTGAAATCCATCCTGCTGTTTAGAGGCAAAACATCCTCGGGTCCCAACAGACGGTTGCCTAACTCTGCAATGCCCTCCGCCCGGCAATGGTCAAGCATCCACAGGACCCACTTCAGCCGCTTGTAAGGGAGATTTCCCGAATAAACCTTAATCACACTCCTGTAGAAATGGTTCTTCAGGAGAATGTTCAGGTCAGCCTCATGTATCAATTCATGGAGGAGAACGTCCCGAAACAAGTTCTCATGCTCTTTTTTTTGCCATATCAGGCTGTGATTCAATTTGATGTGAAATTCTTTCTCGCTCGACATCCGCAAGATGATTCCACCATTGAACGAATTGTCGTCAGGCTCGCCCGCCACAATACAGATTGTTTTGGGTTTCTTCCGTTTCAGTACCTTTCTGAACAGGAGGTCAACCGTCTCCTGCACACAACCGGCCCATTCTTGATTATCTATGATGATTCTCATAATATTACCTATCGTAAATTAAGCTCATGATTTACGCGGCAAAAATACGTTTTCTGGCAAATTATAGATGTTTTGAAAGAGAATCCGCCCGTCATTTCATACAATAATACCGCCATTTCATACAATTTGGCATACCCTACATTCCCCCTACCCAAGCTATTGGCAAGCTCACGCAAGCCCTTTGAGCTTGCCTGGGCTTGCGAAGGCCTTGCCAACCCCTTGCCAAATACTTGCGAGTAGAGACGTTGCGCGCAACGTCTCTACAAACATTTCCACACCACAAAATTCACGTTCTCCGCATCCTTCCAGCGGTGCACGTCGGTGCCCCAGGAGGAAAAACCGGTTTCCTGGGCGCGGAAAAAGCCGTAGGCGTCGGCACCGACAAGGGCGATGGCGTTCTGCACGCCGAGGTCCACCAACGACTGCGCAAAGTCATGGAAAGACTCGTTATCGAGGCTGCTGACCACCACTACCCTACCCTCAAGTTCGCACAAGGCGTGGCGCACGGCCTTGTTCTTAGGCTTATTCTCCACCATCCGACCGTTGCTCACTAACGGATATTGCCGGAAGAAGTAGCCGTCTTTGTCGGTGGCCTCCTCAAACAGCGGGGTGCTCTGAGCCATACCGAGCTGGATTTTCCCGTCCAAGATGGCACAGAAGCCTTTTTTGGCAACACCACGTGACAGCAGTTCGCCCTTAAGAACGAATGCGCCCACAATACCGCCGTTGTCGGCACGAATGTCGGCCGCCTGCAAGCCCAAAACGAGGCTTTCGTCGGTGGTGTCAGGAATGCCCAGCATGAGTTCGGGCACCGCATTCACAGGGGTCAAAATGCACAACGGTACGTCGTTGATGACAGTATCTCTGACGAGTACGTTAGAGGGCGCGTCATTTTCGAGGGTCGGGGAAATGGGCGCGGGGGTAGCGTCAACGAAATCGTATTGTTCTTCAGGAACGGCATGATGGGCTGAAGAGCGTTGGGATATGATGCTCCAAAGCGTCAACAGGCTTACCACCAGCAAAACGATCAGTGCCGCCCAAAACCACCACCGCCGAAAAATCGACGGCTTGCGCTTGGCAAACGTCGGTGCAGGCATCGGTGCAGATTTTGGCGCAGGCGTTGACTTCGGTGCTGACGAATCACCGATGATCCGGATTTCGTCGTCGGATATATCATCAAAATGCATCATTGTTCTTCATTTTTTGGTTCCATATATTCTTTCAGCTTCTTCAGTGCCTCCTTGGAGGCTTCAAGACCAATCTTAAAAGTATGGCAGTCGGAAAGGATAATCTGTTTTTTGGAGGGGTTGATATAGTGCACGAAAGTCAAGTTGACAATCAGACTCTTACCGATACGCACGAAGCACTCTCTTGCGGTCGGCATCTGATCATGAACCATCACCTCAATCATTCCAAGTTGCACCGTAACAGTATGCTTATGCCCGTCACGCGTGCCAATGTCCGAATAATTCCCATCGCTGGAGACATAGACCAAGCTTTCCGCCGGAATGCGGAGGAGTTCATTAGAGTTGGTAATGGTCAAATAATCGGACATATTTTAAAAATTCGGCTGCAAATATACAATATATTTGTTCATTCCATTCGTAAAGACACAAAATATTGCGTCTCTACCACCCCCTATTGCCTATTACCTATTGCCCGCTCCCAACTACTAACTGCTAACTGCTAACTACTAACCGCCACCTTCTCCCTCAGCCACTCCGCCGTGTAAGAGCCCTTGCACTTCACCAGCTCCTCCGGGGTGCCCTCAAACACGACATTGCCGCCAGCATCACCACCCTCGGGACCGAGGTCGATAATCCAGTCGGCGCACTTGATGAGCTCGGTGTTGTGCTCGATCACTAAGACCGTGTTGCCGTGCTCGATCAAGCGGTTGAATGCATCATACAACTTATGTATGTCGTGGAAATGCAGACCCGTGGTGGGCTCGTCAAAGATGAAAAGCTTGTGCTGCTTTTCGTCGTCCTGCGCTAAAAAGTTAGCCAACTTCACGCGCTGCGCCTCACCGCCCGACAAAGTCGAAGAGGATTGGCCTAACACCAAATACTCTAATCCCACATCCTGCAAAGGTTGCAAGCGGCGTAAGATATTGGTCGTTATATCATTGGGTGTCAAGCTCTTGAAGAATCCTAAAGCTTCGTTCACCGTCATATTCAAAATGTCGTTGACATCTTTGCCGGAGACTTTGATGTCCAATGCATCGTCGCGGAAACGCTTGCCCTGGCACGACGGACAGATCATCTCCACATCGGCCATGAACTGCATGTTGATGTGGATGATGCCCTCGCCTTCGCACTCCTCACAGCGGCCTCCCGCCACGTTGAAAGAGAAGAATCCTGACTTGTAGTTGCGTTGTTTCGACAACGGCTGAGCAGCATACAACTCCCGAATATAGTCGAAAATTTTGAGATAAGTAGCTGGATTTGAGCGTGAAGAACGTCCAATCGCATCCTGATCGACCATCACCACGCCACTGACTTTGCTCATATCGCCAGTGATGCCGCTGCAACGACCAGGCATTGGGATGTTGTTCTCGCCCACTAATCGCGCCACGCCAGGATAGAGAATATCGGTCACCAACGAGCTCTTACCCGAGCCGCTCACGCCCGTAATCACCGTGAAGCACTCCAACGGGATCTTCACATCAATATTTTTCAGGTTGTGCTCCTTCGCCCCGTGCACTTCAATATAGTTTCGCCATTTACGACGGTACTTCGGCAATGGGATGCGCATCACATCTTTGCCTTCAGCATCCGGCATCATACCGCGTAAATAGCTGGCTGTCAAATTTTTCTTCTGAACCAAGAGTTTCTCGAAATTGCCAGAGAAGACTACTTCACCGCCGAATTGTCCAGCTTTCGGACCTATATCCACTATATAATCCGCTGCCTTGATGATAGCCTCGTCGTGTTCCACCACAACCACCGTATTGCCGATGTCGCGCAGACGCTTCAACACATTGATAAGATTCTGTGTATCACGAGGATGCAGTCCAATACTGGGCTCGTCGAGAATATAGAGCGACCCAACGAGACTGCTACCCAACGATGTCGCGAGGTTGATGCGCTGTGACTCACCGCCCGACAAGGTGGAGCAATTGCGGTCGAGGGTCAGATAGCCGAGTCCCACTTCGTCTAACAGTCCGATACGTGTGATCAGCTCTCGCATCAGTATCTTTGCGATTTCCCGTTCGCTATCATTTTGATACTCAAAGTTTTCCAAAAATATTTTCAAATCGGAGATGGGCATATTCTGCAGTTCCGCAATCGATTTGCCGTTCACCTTCACGTATTGCGCGTCCTTGCGAAGTCGCGTGCCTTGACATTCGGGGCAGAGCTCACGTCCGCGATAACGAGCTTGCATCACGCGGAACTGAATTTTGTAAGTGTTCGCAGCCACAAACTGGAAGAACTGCGTAATACCATGAACGTTATGTTTCACATCTCCATACCAAAGAAGGTGGTATTCCTCTTCGGTAAGGTCATCAATGGCGCGATAGACCGGAAAATCAAGTTTGGAGGCATAACGGATAAACTGTCGTTTCCATTCGCCCATTACCTCACCGTGCCAGCAAGCCACCGCATCTTCCGCGACCGACAAGGAACGGTCAGGAAATACCAAATCTGGATTCACTCCCTCGATCATGCCCGTGCCAGAACAGGTTTTGCACGCTCCGTAGGGATTGTTGAAGCTGAACATATTCACTGTCGGCTCCTCAAAGGTCATGCCGTCGGCTTCGAAAAAGTTGCTGAAGGCCTTGACAATCACTTCTTTGCCCTCTCTCTGCACCGCGCACGAGCCCTTACCCTCCGAGAAAGCCACATTCACCGCATCTGTTACTCGAATTTGCTGATTTTCAATATTTTCCGATTTAAAACGATCCACCATAATGTACATCTTTTGCACATCAGGTGATGTTTTCGCGTTAATCAGATCCTCGATGTCCATCAATTGCCGATCATAAACCATTCGGTTAAAACCCTGTTGACGCAAAATCAGCAATTGGTCATTCACCGTACGACCTTCTGGTATCACCATCGGGGCCAACACATAAACACGTTCACCCTCAGGTATTTGCACAATATAACGAAGCACATCCTTCACATCTTCGCGATGAACCTCTTGGCCACTGATGGGTGAAATCGTATGACCGATTCGGGCGAACAAAAGTTTGAGATATTCGTAGATTTCCGTCACGGTGCCGACTGTGGAACGCGGATTTTTGGAGAGGATCTGCTGTTCGATAGCGATAGCTGGCGGGATGCCTGTGATGGACTTCACGTCGGGTTTTCGCATCCGACCCATGAATTGGCGCGCGTAGGAGCTGAGGCTCTCCACATAGCGCCGCTGGCCCTCGGCATAGAGCGTGTCGAAAGCTAACGACGACTTGCCAGAACCCGACAACCCCGTGATTACAATAAATTTGTTACGAGGAATATCTAAGTCGATGTTTTTCAGATTGTTGACTTTCGCTCCCCGTATGCTTATCTTCTTCTCTCTCACAGACCCAACACCAGTTTTGAGATATCCTCGCAAACTTCTCTCACACCCTTCTGAGCGATTTTATCATACTGTCTCGTGTCCATAGCGGAGATTCGACGCTGAGTGAAAGTGATAACCTCCTTGTCGCCGTCGTAAATCACGCCTTCCGTGGAGAATGAGGCACTGCCGGCTCCGAAGCCGACCCACGTGCGCAAAGCACGGCTTCCAAGGTTTATCTCCTGCCAGTTCAGTTGGATCACAATAGCCTCAGGGTCGCGATAGTTGGCACTTTCGCCCACCACCACCTTATATCCAGCCTTCGAAAGCTTCTTCTGCAGTTCGTCAGCCACCTGCTTGGTCAGCGTCTTCAGAGTGTTGTTAACGATGGGTTTCAAATCCTTATCCTTCGGAATTTCCACATTCGAGGTCTCAACGGGTAGAATAACCACGGTTTTGCGGCCGGAGAAATCATAATCGGACTTGACGACCAGCTCGTCAATACATTTTTTCCATTCGGTATAAGTTCCGACGGGAATCTGGGCCATCAGGCTGAATGAAGAAAGCAGTGTTACTGCCAAAAAGAAAAATGATTTTTTCATAATAAATTGGTTTTTAAATATTTAGTCAATTCAAAGAAACCATAACGGGTACATTACGTCAGTAATGCATATTGCGCCGCGAAAATACTATTTTTTTGTAATTTTGCAGCCGATTTTTCATCTGAAATATGACTAATTTGAACATAAGGGATCACGTCTGGCATATCATCCTCAACACCAACGCGAACGAGAAAAAATGCGAACGGTATTGGAAACCCGTCGAAACGTTGTTAGAATTGCGCGAAATTCCACACACACTTCACATCGTGCGCAATCAGGGCGAGGGCATCTCGACAGCTAAAGAGCTGTGTCAAAGCGGAATACGACATTTTGTAGCAGCGGGCGGCGACGGTACCATCAACGAAGTGGTGAACGGCATCTTCACTTCCGGCGTGGAGACCCGCGAGGTGTATCTGGCTGTGCTGCCGTTGGGTCGCGGCAACGACTGGGCACGTACACATCACTACCCGAAAAGCGTCGAAGAGGTTGTGGATTTATGGTTGAAAGGGCGATTTATACAACACGACATTGGCTCTGTAACCACACAAACACCTTATAATCAACAAGAAACGAGGTTTTTTATCAATATCGCCGGATTCGGTTTTGATGCAGACGTTATTTACGATGTCACCTACAACAAACCTAAAATAGGCGGTTCAGCAGTCTATGTTTTGTCGTTGCTGAAGACGCTTTTGCGGCACAAGCCCACGAAGGTCACGATTGAGGCAGACAACGGACTCGCTTTTGACGGAGAGGTCTTCATGGTAATTGCAGCGATTTGCAAGTACAACGGCGGCGGCATCTGCGAAGCCAAATACGCCGTTCCTGACGACGGTCTCCTCGACCTTGTCATTGTTCCGAAAATGCGTATCTATCAAGTCATTGCACACCTCAAGGAGATGTTTTCCGGCGACCACATCGACAAGGTCAAAACCATTCGGAAAGTCCTCACAAAGGAGATCCGCATCGCTTCACCCTCGCTATTACGCGCCGAAGCCGAAGGGGAGCTGCTCAAAACCGGGAACTATCATGTGGAGGTGGTACCGAATGCGTTGAATGTGCTAACTAATTAGCACTTAGTAGTTAGCAATTAGTTTTTCGGAATGGTGTCGGGATTTTGGTTATTTTTGGGTTTTAGTTATTGCAGACAACATTTTTATTAATTCGAGATTGTCATTTATTCAAGTTTCGCATATTTGATTTCTAATCATAAGTATCTCAGAAAAAAGCTTTTTGCTGCCGCCAACTACTAACTGCTAACTACATCATACACCGGTACATCAAACACCCCCTCCATCGCTTTCACCAACACTTCCGAAGGTATCGTGAAGCCGCTGGGGGCGACTGGGTTCACAGTGACGGCGATAAGGTTCGGACGCTTCAGGACAAAGAGGCGGCCGCCTTTGCTCAGGAAGAGCTTCAGGTTCATCGGGGTGACGAATAGTTTTGTAAAATCCTTGACGATAATCACAGAGTCTTTCACTTCGGGCTGCATTCGGAGGAAATTTAGCATCATGTCGGTAAGGATACCACTGATAAACAGCTTGTTACCGTGAAAAAACAACTCTGCTTTGTATTTTTCAGACAATAACGATGAAGGAATATTCAGAGAAGTGTAGCCATCGTCCGTAAGCGCGAAGATGCCGTTTTCCACCTGCATCAGGTTTTCCACGCATTGAGTTTCATATTCAGGAAGTTGCATCAGGTCGTGCAATTCGGAGGTCTTCTTCACGATGGTGTTCAGATCAGGAGCAATGGCAGCACCGGTGGAAAGAATAAGCCCGTCGGTGATAGCCGGGGAAGCGTGGCTCTTGCGAGACAACGCTCCATCCACAATGGTGAGATCAACGCCGTACTCCCCCATCCTATCTAACACCTTCCGCACGCCACCCGTGGTTGCAGGACCCGACAATATCACTTTGCCGGCCTGCAACACCCGAGCTGTCACCAGCCTTCCTAACGAGGTGCTATCATCCGACAAATCAATGATTTCCGATAGCAACAGCCGTTGTCGGTAATGATACTCCGAAGTCACAAAAATCGTCCTCTCGCACAGCTCAATCTCCGGTTTCTCAGTCTGCGTCACTTGGTCGGTTTTCTCCCCATCTATTCCGATGCTCGTCACCGCCACCACTTTGCCGTGCAACCGCAGCTGCTCCAGCAAATAGTTGAGCGCAACCGTCTTGCCAGTATTTTTAGCCATACCGGTGATCGACAGGGATTTACATTGGAGGATGTTATCTATTAATGACATTGTAAATATCTGTTGTTATTGAATGAGTTAGCAGTTTGTTTTTCGGAACATTGTCGGAATTTGGGATGTATTTGGGTTTTTGTTATCGCCGATAACATCTTTTATGAGTTTCAAACCATCTTTTCTGATCTTTCACGCTGAACATCTGTAATATATCCATTTTTAAACAGCACATCATCCAATATAAAATTTCTGAAGACTCTTTATAAGCGATATACATTTTTGCGTAAAAATCTCCTTTCGAGTGGGCTCCTAACGCCTCTTGTTTTATTTTAAAAACATTTGCAAAGACAAAAGAAAACAAATTCAAAATCCAATAGTCTGAAAAAAAGTATCAGCACGCAACAGTTCCCCCTTCAACTGCCAACTGCTAACTGCGCATAAGTGCCTCAATCTCATCCACTTCCACAGGAACATCCGCCATGAGGTCAATCGGGGTATCGCTGACGACCACATCTGTTTCGATGCGGACGCCGATGCCCTCTTCCGCTATGTAGATGCCGGGCTCGCAGCTCAGGACGTTGCCGGGTTGGAACACCCAATGACGTTCACCCACATCGTGCACGTCCAAACCAATGAAATGGCTGGTGTTGTGCATGTAATACTTCTTGAAGCAGGGCATATTGGGATCTTGACTATCAACATCTTTCTGTGTATATAAACCCAACTTGATCAACTCTTCGTCCATCCGTTTGAAGACAAAATCGTTGATTTTGTGGATGGTCATGCCGGGTTTAAAAAGCGGAATGGTCTCCTTATAAATGGAGAGTACCGCCTCGTAAACTGCCTTCTGCCGCGGGGTGAACTTGCCGTTCACGGGCACCGTACGGGAACAATCGCCGGCATAATTGGCGTACTCCGCACCGAAATCCATCAGCAGCAAGTCGCCATCGCGCATCTGCTTGTCGTTCTTGATGTAATGGAGGATACAAGTGTCAGGGCCTGCCGCAATGATGGGCGCGAAAGAGTGCGTGGTGGCACCGTTGCGAATCACCTCGTAGGTCATTTCGGCCTCAATCTCGAACTCGTATTTCCCGGGTTTGATAGCAGTTAACGCTCTTCTGAACATCTTACCCGTAATCTCGCAAGCCTTTTTCATCGCCTCCAACTCTTCGGGATGTTTGACATTGCGCAGCGGGTAGAGAATCGGGGCAAGCCGACGATAATCGTGCAACGGATAGTCCTTTTTCAACTGCTGAGCGAAGCGGATCTCACGGGTCGGAAGTTCCTGTCTGAAACGCGGATCTTCAGGAATATGAAGATAGACGTGATCCGAATGCACCATGGCATCGTTCAAAACGGATCCGAACTCCTCGACAAACATCACGGTTTGCACACCAGATAACTTTCGGGCATCTTCTTTGGAGAGCCTATGTCCGAACCAGACGATTTTTTCGGGCGACGGGTTCTTGATGAAGAGCACCTCGCGGTATGCCGGCGTGGGATGCCACGGCGCTAACATCAGAATGGTCTCCTCTTGGTCGATACCGCAAAGGTAGAGCAAGTCGGAGTTCTGCCTGAACGGGTGCGTGGTGTCGCCGCAACGCGGGTATTCGTCATGCGAAACAAGCAGAGCCACAGAGTTTTCCGCCATCTCGCCGACCACATTACGACGATTGCGGGTATAAAATTCAGCTGATAAAGGTTGATAACGCATATTCGGTAATTTTGTGGGCAAAAGTACATTTTTTTTGGTTAGGAAGTTCGGAGCTTTGAAGGTTATGGGTATTTGTATATGTCATGATCAAGGGTAAGCGGTGATGGGTGATGCTGGGGTTAATGTTCATTGTCGAATGTAAAGACCACTTTCAGGCGAGGATTTTGGGAAACGTCCGAACAGAAGATCAGGTCGGGGTAAAGCGGCAGGTTGTGGCGACGACCTTCGGAAAGGTCGATGCCAAGCTCTTGCCGGTAAAGGAAACAGACTAACTCCGTACAGTAAAAGGCAGTGGTGTCGTGCTCGTCGAAAAGGCTGTCAAAGAGCGGATGGCGGCCATAATAGAGTGTCAGTCCGCGACGAAGAAGCTTCAACGTGTCGTCCGGAGTGACCGGATAACGAAACACACCGCCCTTTACGGCGCGGTCGGAGCGGAAAAACACGCCGACAGGCTCCAACTTCACGCTATCCTCCTCCAGTTCTGAATTGCGTTCGCTGGGTACGGCGTGCAACACCCGCCACCCATCGTCGGTCCACACCACCATCCCCACGTGGGTGTAGCCGCTTTTGCGGTCCACCGCTGTCACGGCGCGACTTTCCCTGCTCTCCCCTTTGCGGAACACTAAGTCACCACTCCGCAGCTTCACCGTGTCGGGCATAACGTATTCTACGGGTGCGACTTTCTTATGACACCCTGAGAGAATCAGGCTTATCACGAACAAAAAAGTAGAGACGCGCCTTGGCACGTCTCTACCGGAAACTCTTTGTGACAAAGGTCTATGCATGGATTTTCCACTTGCCATCGACCTTCACCAAATTCAGTTTTTTGGTATCCTCCTTCGGGTCACTGTTGAAAGAAGAGGTCATTTTGTACTTAACCTCCACTTCGGCGGTCTTGCCATCGTCGGCAACCGTCTCTGAAAGAATCTCAAAATCAATCACTTTTGTTTTGAAACCTTCCAACTTTTCGAGTTGTTCTTTCAATTCCTTCTGATCAACAATATCAGTATAGGAGAGGGCTTTCTCATAATCAGGCACTTGCAATGCTTTGTAATAGGATTCCACCACGCTGGACGGAGAGGATTTCTTGCATGAGGTCATACCTAAAACGGCGACCAAAGCACAAACAATAACAATTAATTTTTTCATAACATTTTTATTTGGTTAATAATAAAAGGGGACTTATTGACAATTGGAATATGATAGTTATTTAGGGGAATATGCCCCTCGTCCTTACCTCTTACCTCTTACTTCTTACCTCTTACTTCTTACCTCTTACCTCTTACCTCTTACCTCTTACCTCTTACCTCTTACCTCTTAC
>CAMJXE010000070.1 GCA_946409645.1 uncultured Bacteroidales bacterium | reverse complement strand
TGCCGTGTGCGACTACGAGCTGCCTTACCTTTGGCACGGCCTTGCACTCTCCGAAAGCGGGACATACTACGACACTCTCGTCTCCGCCGAAGGATGCGACAGCACCTTCACGCTTCTCTTCTCTGTCAACAGCTCCCTGCACGAAATCCTCGCCGACACCATCTGCCAGAACGCCCTGCCATACGCTTGGCGCGGGCACGCCATCAACGACGCCGGCTTCTACGCTGACACCTTGCCTAACGACGCCGGCTGCCTCGACATTTTCGAACTACACCTGTACGTGATCCCCGCTGATGTTACCACCATCTTTGACACCGTCTGCGCCGGAACACTCTACCAACTCCACGGATTCGACACCCTCGCCCTGATGCCCGGCACACTTTACGCAAGCCACTCGTTGACCAACTCCAACGGCTGCGACTCCACCGTCAACCTCGTCCTCACCGTCTCGCAATCCTACCTCTTCGAAACTTTCGCCGAAACCTGCGAGAACGTCCCTTACGAGTGGCGAGGAGGTGAGTTCCTCACCGAAGGTTCCTACTTCGACAGCCTCGTATCCTCGCTCGGATGCGACTCCGTCTTTGTGCTGCATCTCTCCATCAACCCCACCTTCGACATCTTCGTCTCCGACTCCGCCGTCAGGGAGCACGAATACGCTTACGGCAACTTCGTGGTCACCCCCGCTGACAGCGGTACCTTCGAATACGACATCCAGTACTACACCCTCGCAGGATGTGACTCCGTCGTTCACCTCACCCTCTACGTCGCTTTCAATGAAGGTGTTGAAGAGTTCACCATGACGCCCGAATTCAAATTCTTCCCCAACCCTACCAGCGCTATGCTCAACATCCGCGGCGAGCGCATGACTCGTATCGAGGTCTTCGCCCTCAACGGCAAACTAGTCTTCCGCGGCACCCCCGACACCCCTGAGTCCACTGCAATCGACGTATCCAGATTCGCCGCTGGACACTACTCCGTCCGCGTCACCCTTGACGATGGAAAATCCGTCTCCGGAAAGATCATCATTAATCGTAGATAATCACCACAATACACCTTGTAGAGACGCGACAAATCGCGTCTCTACTTTTTTAAAGAAAAAAGAATGAGATTACGGGAAAAATCATATTGGATCCAACTGCTGGTGTTAGCCCTTTTCATGATTGGCGGAATGCTGATTTCCACCTCGTTGAGTGAACTGCTGATACTGCTCCTTTATCATACCACATCCATGCTGGAGGCCTCCGATCCGGTGACGGCCATCCGCTTGTCGCAAACAATCATCACTATAGGCACCTTCCTATTGCCCTCCATGCTCTTCGCTTACTGCCAAGACAGACTATGGTTTAACTATAGTGCAGCCAATCGGAAACCACCCTACACCATGACCAATATGGTGCTTATTCTCTCCATCACGCTGTTACCCGTCGTGGGCGTGTTGTCGGCTTTCAACCAAAGCATCATGCCACAGGAAGGCTCCGTAGCGGAATTCATGCGCAACATGGAAGAGAGTGCGGAGCATATTCTTGAACTCGTCACGGCACAGCGTAGCACCTGGGATCTCATCTCTAATCTGCTGATATTCGCATTATTAGCAGGTATTTGTGAAGAATTTTTCTTCCAAGGAGCATTACAACCGCTAATGATGAGATGGACGAAAAATCCACATGTGGGAATTCTTCTCACCGCCTTAATATTCAGTGCATTGCATTTTCAATTCTACGGATTTATACCCCGATTCATATTAGGCCTCTACCTGGCATACCTTTTCTACTGGAGTCGTTCTCTTTGGTTGCCGGTTTTAGCGCATGTGCTACACAATGCCCTTTCTTTGCTGGTCGATTACACTTTGCAAGGCCGCGGTATTGACACCAATAACATGCAATTCACGGACGTTCGCGGTTCTATCCCAACTGCCATCACATGCACCCTCGTCAGTGCCATGGCCATCGTGTATCTCTGGCGCACATATCGCGACAGCAACGTATAAACCATACTCCAGCTTAGGGCTCGCTCATCCCATCTGACATACGATCCCCCTTCTATCCCATAATGGAGAATGTTTTTATATATTCCTGTAACAGTGTAACCGTTATTTAAGGGACAGGATCGTAACCACTACCACCCCACGGATTACAAGACAACACCCGCTTCAGGGTTAACCAAGAACCTTTGAAAGGCCCGTGCTTCCGTATTGCTTCTATTCCATAGTTGGAACATGTTGGCGTGTAGCGACATGCGCGACCAATAAAGGGCGAAAGGGTCACTTGGTATAACTTTATCATCCCGATCAAAAGCTTGGACAATAAGTTTTTAAATCCATCATACAACTTACCAATCATGATTAGGCCTTCAATTTAGCTTGCAACTGCTGGAATATTTGTTGAGCGGCGACTTCCACTTGATGAAAGGTGGGCAACTCGGAACCAACCATCATCCAACAAAGGTTCAGGGCAAGGTTTTCCGGCAATTCAAATTCCTGATTATGAATACGATATGCTTCCCTAAGCAGTCGTTTCACTCTATTGCGTTCCACGGCATGATGGAAACGCTTCTTTGAGACTAAAAAGGCTACTTTAAGCGCTTTTCGGTCTTCGTTTTTTTCCATTGAATAGAAACATTTGATCGGAAAGGAGAACACAGCATCACGCTGCCGCACGATGTTTTTGATGAGGAGCGAAGATTTCAGACGGGCAGATTTCGGGAGGGTGAATTTAGCGTCTTCTATTGGCATATTCCTTCAAAAAAGCATCCATTGCCTCGGTCAACGAAGGGTACTCCTTAGTAGGTGCCATCACGTGAAGTTTCCATCCTGCCTCCTCAACAGCCTGCTCCGCAGCTTTGCCCAATGCGGCAAAAACTTTCTCCCCCTGTTGGAAATCCGGAAAATTGGACTGCAGTGACTTCACTCCATTTGGACTGAAGAATACAATCATATCATACTTGTTGATATCCACGTCGTGCACCAAGTCAGCATGGGCTATCTTAAACACCACTGCCTGAGCAAACTTGATTTCGTTTTCCGTCAACATGGCTTCCAGCTGGGGTGCAATGCCGTCTTGGCTGCATGGAATCAACATGCTGACATTCTTGTTCTTAATCAGCAGGTCATAAAAACTTGACACCTGTGCGTCCTTAGCCGCAAAGACACGACGTTTACGGTAGGGAACATATTTCTGCATATAGAGTGCGATAGACTCCGTTGCGCAAAAATACTTCATCGATTCCGGCATTTCCAAACGCATATCCTTGCACAATTCAAAGAATTTGTCGATAGTATTGGTACTGGAAAACACGATGGACTCATAATCCAAAATGTTGATATGAGTTTTCCGAAATTCGAGTGCTGTAGTACAATTGATTTTAAAGAATTTGTAGAAATCAATATTGATACTGTACTTTTTCTTCAACTCTGCGTACGGAGATCTTTCAAAATCTTCCGGCGCATTTTGCGAAACCAGTATGTTTTTTATCTTCATTTCTGTATTTTATAATCCTTTGAAAATTTATCTTAAAAAATTGTCCATCAAATAATTAATATAAACTTTAGCCCCACTAACCACGGCAAAATTTCAAGGGTGCAAAAATAGAGAAAAAAATGAAACCCACGACCATTTATAGAATTATTTTTCATCAGTTGAAAAGCCCATGTAAGAAAAAGGAGCGCAAGTATCACCGCAAGAATATAATAACAGGTACGGAGCTGCATGTAATGGATGATTATCAGCATTGGGAAAAGGAGGATGGCAAAATTGGTCATGAAGCTGAACTTGTATTGATTCATAGCTGCAGACTCTTTTTGACGACCGTAGAGTGTGGCGTAAAGCTGGTTGCAGAGCAACTTCAGGAAAAAGGCCGACAACAAAACACCAAAACAGATGCCGACATTGGCAATAAACGGCAGTCTGGACATAACTGGAGAGAGATAGGTGTTCCCGAACATGACCAAACCTGTAGTAATCGTAAGAAGATCAAACACTAGCAGAAGGAGCGAGGACCTCTCCTCAAGAATCTTCACTTCACGTTGGACGAGTGAAAAATGACGTTGGGAGACCAATGCCCGGCAAATCAGGAACAATTTCCGACGAAAAGCTACGACAATAATGGTAAACAGGAGCAATAACACACAGAATATCAGCGTAATCCAGTTGTTAGGTTGCGCCACGCTATCCCATTGGAATTGCGTTACGGTAAGCCAATGCCGCGTAAACATGGCACTTGAAGTAAGAAATAAAATAACCTGAGGCTATACTATCTGACCAACAATTTCTTGGTACAAAGCATTTTTCCATCAGATTCAACGCCATAGAAATAGACACCAGCATTGAATTTGGAAATATCCACTTGCTTTTTACCTGCAAAAGAAACCTCTGTGCGGTACACTTCTCTACCTGTCAAATTCTTGATTACCAAGAAAGAGCTGCTGTTCGGAGCCATATAGTCAATGTTCACGATGCTCTGAGCAGGATTTGGATATGCGCGAAGGGTTTTCGCAAGTTCTGCTGGACGGATACCCGATCCGCTGCCGAAACAGACATAACAGGTGACCTTGTCGGCTTCATTGTCGGTCAAGAAAAAGGTGAACCTCACCAAGGCCGGGTCTGTGCTACCGCTATATGAAGCATGGAAGGCCAACGAGCCGTCTTCCGGCATCATCTCATTGGCAGCCAAGGTCATAGGAGCAGAAAGATTGCCCGTATAGCATTCGCCGACGCAGAACAGAAGGTCTGCCTCATCGCCCATGTACAAGACCTCTTTTTTAACCCGAAACTCGACAGGGCTGTTTGTTTGGTTTTGATACGCAAGATAAACGACAGCTTCATCTTGGTGCGGATCAACCGGCACAAAAACCGTGTCCCCGTCATTCATCGGTGCATTCTCATAGAACAATTTGATTGACTGTGCGTTAGCCGTCACAGCAAACATTACCAACAGGAGTGTAAATATTCTTTTCATAACTTAATTTTTCTATTTTAATCCAGTCTGCAAAGATACACTTTTTTGACATCGCTCGGTGAGGCAAGTTTAATTTTTTTTTGGCTGTTGGTTAGATTCGCTGTCGGTTACTCTGTTTTAACATGAAACAACCAACACGCAGTAACCAACGAAAAAGGCGCACCAAAATGATGCGCCTCCGAGTAATTTATGCTAAAAGAGCATTATTTTTTGCGTCTTTTGGGTTTGAGATTGTGTTTTGCAACAAATTCGTCCAAAACTTCCTTCAAAGTAGGAGTACCAATCTCTTGCAGCTCGTAACCGACCTTCACAACGGGTTGTTTGATCTTGATGAAACGAGGCAGGTCGATAGGAGTACCGACAACAACAGCATCACAAGGAGTGTTGGCGATGGTCTTCTCGAGATCTTTCATTTGCTCTGCGCCATAACCCATAGCAGGCAGCAAAGTACCGATGTTCGGATAAATCTTGAAGGTTTCGGAAAGTTTACCAACGGTATAAGGTCTCGGGTCAACGAGTTCTGCGCCGTGTTTCAGGGCGGCAACTGTACCAGCACCGATCTTCATCTCACCGTGGGTCAATGTAGGACCATCTTCCACAACGAGGACTTTCTTGCCCTTGAGCAGTTCGGGTTTGTCAACCGTGAGGATAGAAGCGGCGTCGATTTGCTTAGCCGTCGGGTTGATTTTGCGCAGGTTAGCGCGAACAGTGTTGATGTTGTCCAAAGAAGCGGAGTCGATCTTGTTGATAACGATAACGTCAGCCATGCGAGCGACAACTTCGCCAGGATAATAGCTCACCTCAGCACCGGGACGCAACGGGTCAGCCACGCCGATGGTCAGATCGGGTTTATAGAACGGGAAGTCGTTGTTACCGCCGTCCCACAACACGATGTCGCAACCGTCGGGATCATTCTCAGCGCCAGCCATTTCGACCCACTTGCCGGTTTGAGGATCTTTGGTCTTGCCACCTTTGAGGATAGCTTCGTAGTCAACACCTGCGTAGATGACGTTACGTTTGGTCACCACATGGGGTTCGTATTCTTCCATCTCTTCGATGGTGCAGTTTTGATATTTGAGGTCGTCAACGCAAGCGAAACGTTGGACGATTTGTTTGTTCAAATCGGGATCGTAAGGCATGGGGTGGCGAACAGCGACCACTCTGAAGCCCATTCCAACGAGGTATTCAATGATCTTACGGGAAGTCTGGGACTTACCGCAACCTGTACGGGTAGCGCCGACGGCGATGACGGGTTTCTTGGATTTCACCATGGTGTCGTTCGGACCCATGAGCCAGAAGTTAGCACCAGCAGCGTTCACGATAGCGCTGATGCCCATGACGTAAGCGTACGGTTTGTCGCTGTATGCGAACACACAATCGTCAACGTCGAATTCCTTGATCAGTTCAGCCAACTTGGATTCCGGATAGATCTTGATGCCCTTCGGGTAAAGATCTTCACCAGCGAGTTCCTTCGGATACATACGGTCGTCGATACCGGGGATTTGCTCAGCGGTGAAAGCGACTACGTTGTAGTTTTTGTTGTGACGGAAGAAGGTGTTGAAATTGTGGAAGTCTCTTCCAGCAGCACCGATAATGATCACATTTCTAACTTTTTTTCTCATAAAACTTTAATTTTTTGATGTTTATAAAAATGTTATAGAGTTTATTTTCGTTTTTTGCGGGTGCAAAGGTATAATTTTTTTTCATACGGAACATCTTTGTGGATTTTTTTTGAAAAAAAAGGACGAAAACTTTTCATTCCCGTACTTTTACTTCATGTTTCAATTCTCAGTCTTTCACGCAGCGAACCGAACGCCCCACTCTTTTATTTGCAGTTTCACTTATGATTATTGTCTTGGAATTGTACCTCCAACTGTGTTGAATTGCTCCCGTATTGCTCGTTGAGATGGATGTCCAGAAGGTGGCATCTAAGTTGGAGATATAGGTATTCGACGTATAGTAACCAGCGGGAACAGCGAAGAATCCCGAACTGTTGCGCGAGGACCAGCCATAATCTCCGGGTACACTTTCGGGATCGACCTCGTTTTTGGGCCGCCAGAAGTCGCTTCCTGAAAGCCTTCCCGCTGGAGAATCATCAGCCAGCGTGGCTTCCATCTCTGACCATTCTGCGCTGCTCGGCACATGCCACCCTTCGGGACAGATGCCCCGTCGGTTGAAGAACGAAATGTTGAACATTTCCGTGGCCGAAGTGTCCATCGCGCCCGCCCAGTTGTAGAGCATTCCGCTCAAACTGGTGTCATTCACGCTGGTGGGGATGTTATCTTCGACATTTTCAAAATAATATGCCTTGTAGTAATTTTCATCTGAGTATCCTACAGATTTTCCATTGGAAAGATACCCCTTCGGCGAGGTAGTGCAGCGCATGTTCTCCCTCGTCCAACACTGGTTACCGATTTTCACCGTGTTATAGAGGTTGCCTTCGTGGTCGGTCACCGTGGGCTGGCCCGGACAAGGATTGTGGATTGTCGGAAAGACAACCTTGTCCGTTGTAAACATCATCTCCTCACCGTAATAGACACTGTCTGCCGTGGCCACGAACGCCCTGTAGGTGTATTGGGTGTCGGGGATGAGTGTGGTAAGCTCGTATGACATCGCCTCGCCTGAAGCATCCGCCACGTTGTAGCTGCTCGCGCCAACGGTCTTCCACTCGAAGCCCGTCGAAATGACGGTCAAATTGCCGGGATTGGAATATGACCCGAGCAGCGTGGCTTTGACCGTGGTGACACCGGTGGCATTGGCGGTGGTCACCGTGGGAGGCTCTACCGAGTTGTCGGTGCCATCGCGGAGACAGCGGACAGAAAGGCCATATTCCGCAAAGTCATCCTTATGATTAACATTGGGGTTCAATGCAAACATGTATAGCACGTAGGCTTTGTCTTCGTTTGTGAGACTGACACCTGAGAATGTGGAAGACCAGAAAATGGCGTCCAAGGTAACATTATTAAAAGCTCCATCATAATAATAGCCTGCAGGAATAGCTGAAAAACCTGTCATGTTATTGTTTGTTTTCTGGCACACGCCACAGGACGAAATGTTCGTCCCACCAATACAATCTGTCCAATATTGTTTGGAGGCCAATGCAAAGGCAATGTCGTTGTTGCTGTTGTCGCACCAAAAGTTGTTGTTGCCCATCAGATAGTCGGTCAGGAGATGCCAGTCGGCATTGCTCGGCACGTGCCAGCCCGTAGGACAGAGCTTACTGTTGCCCGTGTCAGCCGCCGCATACCAAGTGTAGTAGAGCCCAAAAATGGAATCCGTATAATTTCCAACCTCATTCGCGGCTGGCCGGTAATAGGTTGCCTGAGAGCCCGGAATTTGGATATCGTGGCCATCGCGGTATCTCGTGGTGCGCAGATTGGTCTTGGTCCAGCACTGCTCACCAATCAGCACCGTCTCGTACAGGTTTCCATCGGCGTCAATCATCTTGTCGGTGCCGCAGGAGAATGTGGCGGGTTGGGGCTGCGGTTCGAGAATGCCCATGGTCTCTCGCAGGGTTGTTATCTGTTCGGGTGTCATCGACTCCACCACGTCGATAAAACCCTCGACGCTGACATTATCGACATACAAGGCATACGGGACGGCATTCACTGGCATGATGCTACTCACGTGAGTCCCATCAGGCAGCGTGAATTCGGAAATGATGTAGGCCGCGGGCCAACTCACATCGGACAGGTTACCGTTTTTCAGGGTGCCATTGCCAACAGTCAGTCTCACTAATCCGTTTTGGTTGGTGGTCGTCTGGTGGGTTTCCGAATAGACGACGGGGTTGCCATTCGATGCGGGCGAAATCGCGATTCTCACCGTCACATTCTCATTGGTCACCAGCTCGTTGTCGTTGTTTCGCACCACAGCCGAGTAGTTCAGCCTCTGCGCAGTTGCCGTGACTGCCACCAACATGAGTGTTGTTATTAGGGTTATGGTTTTGTTCATGTTTCTGTTACTCATTGTTCTGTATTAATCTAGGATTCAACTCGTTCACCCCAGGTTGACACATGTCGGGCTTGCAGCCCTTTTGGGAATGTATCCTATATGTTAATCACCTGTGGTGATGCCGAGAGCTGCGCGCAAGGCGGCCTTCTGGTCGTCAGTCATCTTCCCCACCGCTTCCAAGACGGCCTCAGGGCTAAATTTTTCGCCATACAAAGCATACGGCACTGCATTCACTGGCACAGTATTGATCACGTGCGAGTTGTCAGGCATGGTGATGTCGGTGGTGATGTAGGCCGTAGGCCACTTCACATCGGACATGCTTCCCGTTGTGTTTGATCCGTCTCCGATGGCCAGCGATAGCAGGCCGTTCTGGTTCGTCTGCGCCGTATGAATTTCTGTATATACAGGATCATCACTCAGGCTATTTGCGATGGAGACCACCACCGTCAGGTTCTTGTCTGCCTGCAGCACGTTGTCACTGTTGCGCACCACGACCGAATAGTTCACTTTTTGGGCGGTTGATCCGGCCACCAGCAGGATTACGGCAAAGAGAGTTATGATTTTCTTCATATTGTATTGATTTTTATTATTTCTTGATATTCCCAGGGTTCACTTCGTTCACCCTGGGTTAGCATAGGTCGGGCTTTCAGCCCTTTTTGGAACAACTGCTAACTGTTTTTGACGCAGCGAACGCTCAATCCGTCATTTGCGCCAGGGTGACCTTCCAATGGAGTGTTACAATAATATTGCAATTGCAGAGACACGCCATGGTTCGTCTCTACACCATCCACGGCCGTCGGAGCCACCGTCCACCAGTCGGCCCGGGTGCCGAGACCCTCGAAGCGGGACAGAGCCGCGTTGTATTTCCCAGCCGGGAGGGCAGAGAAGCCAGATTTGTTCGTATTGTTGTTGGGGAGGTTCCACAGCGTGGAGGTGCGGATTTCCTCGGCAGGAAGTAGCTTCACGGCCATCATCTCTACCGATGTCGGGATGTGCCAGCCATCGGGACAAATTCCCTGCACATAGCCGTTCACCGGGACGACATGTCCGTCGGCATCTGCATTCACAGCTGACATCCACGTATAGAGACGACCGTACGTGGTGTCGTTGTGGTCTTTATCGGGATACGTCGCAGAATGGTAGATCATCGATTCGTCAATTTCCGTGACACCGTCGGCGTAATGCTGGGAACGCAGGTTTTTCTGCGTCCAGCAATAACCGGCCACCACCACTGTGGGATACGTGTTCTGGTCGCCATCCTCCACAGTGGCAGGACAGAGCATGGCGTAGAGATTTACCACACTGTCGCAACCGTAACTGGTAAGGTAATGGATTGTGTTCTCCCCTTCCACGACCTGATAATCTTCACCGCCTTTCAACCTGCTGCCTTCAATGACTGGAAAAACGCCGCTGAACGTCTTATTCGCGGTGAACTCATAGACAGGGAAAACAGTGAGTTGTAGAATGGTGAGGCGATCATAACCATCTATTTCCGCCATATTATTCTCGTATGTCGAGCCGTATGATTGGGTACCTACTGTCAGGTCTGAGATATTGTACCCGTGGTCCGTATAGGGTTCGTTTACGCAAGCTGAGTCTTCAATAGTCACCGTCATCAACTGAGACTGGTTCACGCCCTCCGACATATTATAGCCTCCGCCAGAGAACTCCATGTCAAACGATTGGCCGAACACCATGGAAATATTCTGTTCGCTCTTGCTACCCGCATTAAATCCATAAACGGTCTGCGGCTGGGCATCCAGCTTTGATACAGCTGACGAACAAACAATTAACAAAACAAACATATAATAATTCTTCATAAGATAATGGTCTTTAAAAATAAATGCGAAAATACAAAAAAGAACGTGTCAGTTCCTGTTAAAAAATGTTAAAACCCAAGTTTGTTTATTCTTTTTGGGTTATTTTATAACAACCGTTGCAGATATTCGAAATTTATGTACATTTGCGCCCTCGAATTCATTCAATATTATATATAGGCTTATGAAAGACTTAAGAGCAGAATTGCAGGCACTGGGCATTGAGAACCCGGTCGAGATTTTCCACAATTTGTCATACGACGAACTGTACAAACATGAGACCAACCCCGCACTGACGGGCTATGAGAAGGCATACCTGACCAAATCGGGGGCCCTTTCCGTCGATACAGGCATCTTCACCGGCCGCTCGCCCAAAGACAAATACATTGTGAAAGACGAGAACACGAAAGACAACGTGTGGTGGTACGACCCCAACAAGAAGGGTTCCGACAACAAGCCCATCGATCACAAGACGTGGGAGCACTTCCGCGTGCTTTGCCAGAAGCAGCTTTCCGGCAAGAAGGTCTATGTGATGGACGGCTACTGCGGTGCCAACGAGAACTCCCGCATGAAGGTGCGCTTCGTGTCGGAGGTGGCTTGGCAGGCCCACTTCGTGAAGAACATGTTCATCCGTCCCTCTGAAGAGGAGCTGGCCGACTTCGAGCCCGACTTCGTGGTGCTGAACGCCGGCAAGACCACCAATCCGGACTGGAAGGAGATGGGGCTGAACAGCGAGGTCTTCGTGGCCTTCAACCTGACAGAGCGCATGGCTTTGATCGGCGGCACCTGGTATGGCGGCGAGATGAAGAAGGGTATCTTCTCCGTAATGAACTACTTCCTGCCGCTCAACGGCATGGCTGCCATGCACTGCTCCGCCAACGAAGGCAAGAACGGCGACACTGCCATCTTCTTCGGCCTCTCAGGCACCGGCAAGACGACCCTCTCCACCGACCCGAACCGCGCCCTCATCGGCGACGACGAACACGGCTGGGACGACAACGGCGTCTTCAACTTCGAGGGCGGTTGCTACGCAAAATGCATCAACCTCAGCGAGGAGAAAGAACCCGACATCTTCCACGCCATCAAGCGTGACGCTCTGTTGGAGAACCTTGTGGTGGATGCCGAGGGCAACATCGACTTCAACTCCGCGGAGAAGACCGAGAACACCCGCGTCTCCTACCCCATCTACCATATTAATAATATAGTACGTCCAGTGTCACGCGGCACGCACCCGAGCAAGATCATCTTCCTTTCAGCCGACGCTTTCGGTGTGCTGCCTCCTGTCTCCATCCTCAACAAGGAGCAGACCATGTACTACTACTTGAGCGGTTACACAGCTAAGTTGGCCGGCACAGAGCGCGGCATCGTGACCCCTCAGCCGACCTTCTCCTCCTGCTTTGGCGCGGCATTCCTGTTGCTGCACCCCACAAAATACGCTGAGGAATTAGCCAAGAAGCTTGAAGAGCACAACGCCACGGCTTATTTAGTGAACACCGGTTGGGCTGGCGGCGGCTACGGCGTCGGCGAGCGCATCTCGCTGAAGGCTACCCGCGCCATCATCACAGCCATCCTCAACGATGAGCTCAAGAGTTGCGAAACCGAAATTGTGAAGCCCTTCAACTTGGTGATTCCCAAACATGTGACTGGTGTTGACGACAGCATTTTGAATCCCGAGAACAGCTGGGCAGACAAGGCTGCTTTCAAGAAAAACGCCGACGAGTTAGCCGCTGCTTTCATCAAAAACTTCGCCAACTTCAGCGATACCGAGGAGGGCAAATCATTGATTCCTTTCGGCCCGCAGATTTAAGGCAACAGGGAATAGGCAACAGGCAATAGTTTTGGACTTCGCAGTAATCTATTGCCTTTTGCCTATTGCCTTATAACTTAACAACCAAATATTTACGAATTATGAAACTGTTACTAATAAGCAATTCAACCAACTACAAGGAACCCTACCTGGGTTGGTGCCAGCCGCTGATCGCAGAATTCCTGCAAGGCACGGCTGACGAAATCCTGTTCGTGCCGTACGCCGGTGTGGATGTGGGCGGCAAGGTCTATCCCGAAAGCTACGACAGCTACACGGCTCGCGTGCGCAGCGTGTTCGAGAAATTCGGCAAAAAGGTCGTTTCCGTACACGAGGTCAGCGACCCTGTGGCGGCGGTCAACAACGCGAAGTTCATCATGGTGGGCGGCGGCAACACCTTCCACCTGGTGGCCGAGCTGCATCGCAACAAGCTCATCAAGCCCATCCGCCGCAAGGTAATGGAGGGCACGCCCTACATGGGCTGGAGCGCTGGCTCCAACGTGGCCTGCCCCACCCTGTGTACCACCAACGACATGCCCATCGTGATGCCCGAAAGCTTCGACTGCCTCGACCTCGTGCCGTTCCAGATCAACCCGCACTACATCGACCCCTATCCAGAGGAGATTAACGACCGTATCCGTCACGGAGGTGAAACCCGTCAGGTACGCTTGAACGAGTATCTTGCTGTAAACAAACAGATCACCGTCGTCGGTCTGCGCGAAGGCACCGCCTTGTGGATTGAAAACGAGCGCATCACCCTGAAGGGTACGCGCAACATGATCGTGCTCCGCTACGGTCAGGAACCCGAGGAAATTGTGCCGGGTTCCGTATTCGGCTACGACATTGCACCTGTGAATGTCTAACGACCATAGATATATATGACTGGCTTACAGAAAGGCGTGTCAAAGATGACACGCCTTTTCATTTACGCCTGACCGAAAAGCTTCCATCTTTAAAAAAAAATGCTATCTTTGCCGTTTAGTTAAAAAGAGAATAATCAAACAGCAATAATATGACTTTACAAGAGTTTCAAGCAGATTTGAGAGCGGGCATTCCGGCTGAAATCCCCGCCGCACAACCCTACAATCCTACCGTCAACCACGCGCCGAAACGCAAGGACATCCTCACCAAGAAGGAGAAACAGCTGGCCCTGCGCAACGCGCTCCGCTACTTCCCGGCTTCGCAGCACGCCGCATTGGTTCCCGAATTCGCCAAGGAGCTGCACGACTACGGCCGCATCTACATGTACCGCTACCGTCCGACCTACGAGATGTACGCCCGTCCCATCGAGGCGTATCCCGCCAAGTGCCAGCAGGCGGCGGCCATCATGCTGATGATACAGAACAACCTCGACCCCGCCGTGGCGCAGCACCCGCACGAGCTCATCACCTACGGTGGCAACGGTGCGGTCTTCCAGAACTGGGCGCAGTACCGCTTGGTCATGAAATACCTGTCGGAGATGACCGATGAGCAGACCCTCGTGATGTACTCCGGTCACCCGCTGGGCCTCTTCCCGTCGCACAAGGACGCCCCCCGCGTGGTCGTGACCAACGGCATGGTGATCCCCAACTACTCCAAACCCGATGACTGGGAACGGATGAACGCGTTAGGCGTCAGCCAGTATGGTCAGATGACCGCCGGTTCTTATATGTACATCGGACCGCAAGGCATCGTGCACGGCACCACCATCACGGTGCTGAACGCCAGCCGCAAGATTGGTGGCGAAATCGGTGGAAAGCTCTTCGTTACCGCTGGTTTGGGCGGCATGTCGGGCGCACAGCCCAAGGCCGGCAACATCGCCGGTGTGGTCTCCATCACCGCTGAAATCAACCCCGCCGCCACACAGAAACGTTACGCGCAGGGCTGGGTCGATGAAGTGCACGAGAATCTCGACGAACTCTTCGTGAAGGTGAACGAAGCGCGCGCTCAAAAAATCGCGAAATCCTTCGCTTACCAAGGCAATATCGTGGATTTGTGGGAGTATTGCGCCGAGCATGACATCCAGGTCGATCTCGGCAGCGACCAGACCTCCCTGCACAACCCATGGGCAGGCGGCTACTACCCTGTGGGCATCTCCTTTGAAGATGCCAAGCAGATGATGGCCGACTATCCCGAAAAGTTCAAAGCCGCTGTGGAGGCCAGTTTGCGCCGCCATGTGGCCGCCATCAACAAGCTGACCGCCAAGGGCATGTACTTCT
>CAMJXE010000069.1 GCA_946409645.1 uncultured Bacteroidales bacterium | reverse complement strand
ATACGAGATTTTTCCGTTGTTGTAACAGTTAGCATCTGTCACCGAGAACTTTACGCGGAAAACTTCCTGCTGTGCCTGAAGTGATGTTGCTAAAATACAAAACATCATCATCAAATAAATAGGTGCTCTCTTTTTCATAATTTGCTGTTTTTTTTGAATATGTAGTTTGTTGAAATAGATTAGTTTGATATTTTATTAATAATTTTTATATCTGATATATTATATAGATGGTGTTTGAGCGTATGAATTCTTTTTTTATTTACTCTTGTTTATTTGTTTTTTATTTTTGATAAATAGTAAATTTATTCATGATATTTTGAATGATTTATATCGCAGCAAAAATATAAATTTTTCAAATAAAATGCCGATTAGTTTTAAAATAATTTTATGATTAGTTTCTTAACAATTAACTCTTAATTTTAAAAGAAGCGAAAAGATGTGAAAATAGAAAAGGGAACAGCAAATAATTCGTTCTGCTGTTCCCTTCATAGTATATTGAGGGGTTGGAAATTGCTGAAAAGAGCGCTAAGGTTCCAATTTTTCAAAATATGAAAAAGGAAAATTGACCATTTATAAGGGGTGATAATTGTTTAAAAAAAGAAGAGACGCGACCAGTCGCGTCTCTGAAAATGTCTAAAAAAGGGAAATTGTTCGCGCTAACCGTTCATCCGTTTGTCAAGCTCTTGCGCGATGTAGGAGGCCACATCGTCGGCATAAGTGTTGGCACCGAATCCGGCATCGTATCCCAACTCCTTGGCCAACTCGTGGGTGATACGAGGGCCACCGCACACCACAATCATCTTGTCGCGCAGGCCTTCGGCTTCCAACATCTCGATCAACTCCGTAAGATTCTGGATGTGAACGTCTTTCTGGGTCACCGTCTGCGAAACTAATAATGCGTCGGCGTGCAACTCGACAGCCTTGGCAATGAACTCCTCATTTGGCACTTGGCTGCCCATGTTCAATGCATCGAACATGTCGTAACGTTCAATGCCATAATGGCCTGCGTAGCCCTTCATGTTCATGATGGCATCGATGCCCACCGTGTGCGCGTCCGTGCCTGTACTGGCACCCACCACCACGATTTTGCGGCCGATGTGCTCGCGAATGAAGTCGTCTGTCTCTGGCATCGACCATACCGTCGATTCCACTTTCGGCACATGGATGGTCGTGTAATCGACCGTGTGTGTGCAGGCGCCGTAGCAGTTTACGAAAGTAAAGCCGTCTGTAAGCTCTTTGAAATAAACGACTTGCGGGTTGTCGAAACCCATCTTTTTCATCAGTTGTTTGGCAGCCTCCACGGCCTCTTCACCACACGGAACGGGCAAGGTGAAACTCAGCTGCGTCTTGCCGTCGTTCATGGTGTCGCCGTAAGGCTTCACTTTGGTTAAATCTAATGTCTGATCAAAGTCCTTTTGATCCATTGAATATAATCCACCACTCATAGTATTCGGGTTTTAATTTGGTTGTTTTTACTGTTTACAAATTGTTCTTTTAAAGGGCTTTCGTTATGAAGGTTAGGAGGTTAGCATGTTAACCTTTCATCCCCACAAAGTAGTCTTCCTTGTTCTCGAAAAGCACGTTGAAGGAGGTCATGCTGCCGTAGATGCGGGAGATGTACTGCTGGAGGTTGACCTTTTCCTCGTCGGTAAGCGAGTTGCTGCTGTTGATGTTCTGTTCGAGCACGCGCAGGCGGTCGCGCATCATGACGATTTTATGGAAGAAGGTCTCCACCGGTATCTCCTTGGGGGCTAAGTCTTTGTTGGCGGGTTGCAGCGTCATCGTGCCGCCTTGCCATTTCTTGCCCAACTCGGCTTTGTGTTCAATGCCGTTGTATTGGGTCAGAATTTGGGTCAACACCTGTTTGAACTCGCGGATGTTGAGCTTCGGGGTGTCGTCGTCGGCATCGTTCGGCTCAATCACATCCAACGCCACGGCCGCCTTGGAGAACTCTAATTCGCCGCCGCGTACGAAGATGATCTTGTAGGTCAGCGCGTTGTTTTGACTGATAATGCCTTCGCCGTACTTTTCGTGATTGACCCGCGTTCCCACGGGGAGATTGTCGATATCGTAGTTTGTATCCATATCACTGTCGTTTTTTTTTTCCCGCACTGTGCTTCGCTTGCTTGGGTTCCCCACACTGCGCTTCGCATTGTTTTGAGTTCCCCACACTGCGCTTCGCTTGGGTGGGGTTATTTGCACTTCGTGCGTTTTGCCTCTCCGAGGCTGCTCAAGGAATTAATTTCTTTATAAATAATAATGAACTACCAGCGTTCCTTCATCATCTTGATAAACGGGTTGAAGTAGTTGTCGCCCTTGGTGACCACGCCGGCGAGGCCCTTGCCGCCATCCTTGGGACGTTTCACGTCGCCGAAGATTCCTTTTTCAAGGGCGGTGAAAAGTCCTTCGCGGACAATCTCCTGCAACAGCTCGATGGCGTTGTTCAGGACGGTCTTTGCGCGTTCACGGCAGATGCCGCCTTCGCGGAATTCCATCTCCTCACCAATGCTGCGCATGTCGTTGAAGATGTAGCGGGCGTTCTCGATGGAGAGGTAACGGTCGCTCATGAACGGCGTGTGGATGGCCTCGGTGGGCATACCCAGCAGTTGCAGGCCTTGGTGCGTCCAGATGCCGATGATGTTGAACAGCGCATCCTGGATGTGGCCACGGAAGATGTTGCCCGTCATGAATTTGGTGGGCGGCATGTACTTCAGCGTGGCCTTCGGGAAGATCTCTCGGGTCATCTGAGCCTGCGCGAGCTCCAACAGGAAGCCGTTTTCCAAGTCTGGATCCATCTCGAATGCGTGACCTAAGCCCATCTGCTCCTCGGGCAGACCGGCCAGCAATGCCAATTGCTCGTTGATAAGGTCGGAAGCGAGCACGGTGTGGGCAGCCTCCACGGCATCGGCGGTGGTGAGGTAGTTGTCCTCGCCGGTGTTGATGATGACGCCGGCATAGCCGTTGATGATACGGGAGAAGTACTGGTCGATGAGGGTGCGCTGCGGGTTGATGTCGCGGAAGAGGATGCCGTACAAAGCGTCGTTCAGCATCACGTCGAGACGCTCCAATGCGCCCATGGCCGCGATTTCAGGCATACAAAGTCCGGAGCAGTAGTTGCATAAGCGGATGTAACGACCTTGCTCTTCGCCCACTTCGTCCAAAGCCTTGCGCATGATGCGGAAGTTCTCCTGCGTGGCGAATGTGCCGCCGAAACCTTCGGTGGTCGCGCCGTAGGGCACGTAGTCCAAGAGGCTCTGCCCTGTGGTACGAATCACAGCAATGACATCGGCACCTTGACGGGCACCGGCCTGTGCTTGCACCACGTCTTCGTAAATGTTGCCTGTTGCCACGATGATGTAGAGGTAGGGTTTCGGGCCTTCGCCGATGGTGCTGAGGTATTCGTTACGCTTGGCCACATTGCCCTTGATGCGGGTGAGGCACTGCTCGATGTAGGGTTGTACGGCTTTTTGGATGTCTGCCAGCGGATGGAGCGGCAACGAGATGACGTTCAGCTCGTTGTTGGAGATGCGCTCGGCAATCTCCTGCGGAGTTGCACCGGTCTCCAAGATGGCATTGCCCATGAAATAGAGCACACCCTGACTGAGTACGCCAGCTTCCAAGAGCGCATCGACCACGCGGTTGGGGAGCGGAACACCGTTCTCATCCACGCCGTCAATGCCAATCAGGCGGCAAAGTGTACGCTCTACCGTCACGGTGGTGTAACCATCTACAAACTCCTGAACCTGATCCGCAATTTGCTTTGCCAACTGCTTTGCCACTGCCACTTGGGAGAAATCCAGTCCGAGTTTTGATTTTTCTGTCATAAATTTACCTTTTATATTAATGTACTTACTTTTTAAACTAAGGACGGCAAAAATACAAAATTATCCGATATGTTCGCGAGTTGCGTTTACGATTTGCGGCTGGCGGCTGGCAGAATTATTTATCCATTCCTATTTATCAATTATTTTGTATTTTTGCAGCTTGTTTTTTACCACATAAAATATAATAGATTATGAATTTCATTGAGCAAATTATCGAGGAAGACATCCAGAACCGGAAGAACGATGCGAAAGTACATACTCGTTTCCCTCCAGAGCCGAACGGCTACCTGCATATCGGCCACGCCAAATCCATCTGTCTGAATTTCGGTATCGCTCAGAAATACGGTGGCAAGACCAACCTGCGCTTCGACGACACCAATCCCGTGAAGGAGGACACCGAATACGTGGATTCCATCAAAGAAGACATCAAATGGCTCGGCTTCCAATGGGCGGAGGAGCATTACGCCTCCGACTATTTCGACCAGCTCTACCTGTGGGCAGAACAGCTCATCCAGGAAGGTTTGGCGTATGTGGATGATCAGACACAGGAGGAAATCAGTAAGGGACGAGGCGTACCCACGCAACCCGGCACCGAGAGCCCTTACCGCAACCGCACCTTGGAAGAGAACCTCGACCTCTTTCGCCGGATGCGCGCCGGAGAGTTCCCGGATGGCAGTCGCGTGCTTCGCGCCAAAATCGACATGGCTTCTCCCAACATGCATTTCCGCGACCCCATCATGTACCGTATCCTTCATGCCGACCATCACCGTACAGGCAGTAAATGGTGCATCTACCCGATGTACGACTTTGCGCATGGACAGAGCGACTCCATCGAGGGCATCACGCACTCCATCTGCACTCTCGAATTTGAGGTCCACCGTCCCCTCTACGACTGGTTCTGCGAGGCACTTCGTATCCACCATCCGCAACAGATCGAATTTGCTCGCCTGAACTTGAATTATACGATTATGAGTAAGCGTAAGCTGCTGCAACTCGTTAAGGAACACTATGTTAATGGATGGGATGACCCGCGTATGCCTACCATCTGCGGCCTGCGCCGTCGTGGTTACACGCCCGCGGCTATTCGCACTTTCGCCGAAACTGTGGGGGTGGCAAAGCGCGACAATATCATAGATGTCTCTCTGCTCGAGTTCTGCGCTCGCGAAGATCTCAACAAGACCGCCATCCGCACGATGGCCGTCCTCGATCCCGTGAAACTCGTCATCGATAACTATCCTGACGACCAAGTGGAGATGATGGATGCTGTGAACAATCCCGAAGACGAGAATGCTGGTATCCGTAAAATACCGTTTGCCAAGGAGTTGTGGATTGAACGTGCCGATTTCCGCGAGAATGCCGACAAGAAATTCTACCGCCTCTCTATCGACCGTGAGGTGCGTCTGAAATACGCCTATATCATCAAGTGTACGCACATTGTGAAGGATGAAAACGGAGAGATCACCGAAATCCACTGCACCTACGATCCGCAGACTAAGAGCGGTATGCCTGACAGCAACCGCAAGGTGAAGGCCACCATCCACTGGGTGCCTGTGAAACACGCCAAAGCAGCTGAGGTGCGACTCTTCGACCGCCTCTTCAACGTGCCCGCTCCCGACGATTGCGAAGAGGGCAAAACCTTCCTCGATAACCTGAATCCCAACTCTTTAGTCACCACGCAGGCGTGGGTGGAGGAGGATCTTGCCTTCGAGAAGGCTTCCGCCATTAAGCACTTCCAGTTCGAGCGCATCGGCTACTTCTACTGCGACCCCGACTCCACCGAAGAGAAACTGGTCTTCAACAAAACAGTCAGCCTCAAGCAATAATATAAATTAAAGCGTTCCTTAAGCAGCCTCGGAGAGGCAAGACGCGCGAAGCGCAATTAACCCCACACAAGCGAAGCGCAGTGTGGAGGGTAAAGAAGCCACACAAGAGAAGCGCCGTGTGGGAACAGTAAAAAAGGATATGCATAGCTTACTCGATTACGACCCCAAAATCCTGATGGCCTTCCTCAAAAGTCTGGAGGGCGATAGGAAGTTCAGTGATTTCCTGATGAATAACGGATATCCTGAGTTGGAAGCATTGTCGTCGGCGATACACTCCAACGAGGCAGCACTGCAATGGCTGTTGAACAACGGCTATCCAGAATTTGCGGTGCTGAGCAACGCCATCGACAACGAAGATGCCGCCATCGCATGGCTCGACAAGTACCATTGTACGTTTTTAGCGACTTTTGCTGCGGCTTGTCGAAAGGAAACTGCCGCCATCAAGTGGTTTGCTGATAACGACTTGCGGCTTTTTATCATGATTATCAACGAAATCCATCATATATTGCTATATCAGTCGTGGGATGCGAGCGACTTCCACAAATTCAGAAGATCGTAGAATAGGCAAAAGGTGACAGGCAAAGGCATGGAAGGAATCTAAAACAGCCTCGCTATCGAAAGATGGCGAGGCTGTTTTTTTGTTTCCAAGCAAAACGGAATTTTACTATCTTTGCCGCCGAATATTAAATTGCCGTATTTTTTTTCCGCGATAGAATTGTGAAGAATGTTGATATTATAAGTCTTTGTTTTACAACTATTTGTGTTCTAAATCTCTTGCAATGTTCACCTTCAATCTTAACCCATAATCGTTAACCTTTTAACCTCCTAACCTTAAAAACCTCATCTTAACCCAGTAACCATCTAACCTATAATAATGGATATAACCAGCGTTCTAATCGCTATTTTAACCCTCACGGCGGGCATCGGCGTTTTTCTGGTGGCTTGCCAGATGATGAGTCATAATTTGGAATCCGCGAGCAGTCGGCGACTGAGAAAGCTGTTTGCGAGGACGGGTAACAACAAATGGGTCGGTGTCGGCATTGGTCTTGTGGGCACCGCTGCCATTCAAAGCAGTGGTGCGGTTACGGTGATGGTCATCGGTTTCGTGAACGTGGGCATTATGAGTCTCGCACAAGCGGCCACTATCATATACGGTTCAAACATCGGAACCACAGTCACAGCACAGTTAGTCGCCCTCGGTATGTTCGGGCGAAACAGCATCTCCACAACCCTTATCTTTGCAGCTTTTGCGGGCATCGGCGCCTTCATCTCGCTCTTTTCCAAAACCGACAAAGGGAAACAGACGGGCGGTATCCTCACTGGTTTCGGTATGCTGTTCGTTGGTTTGAGCATGATGGCTTCGGCCATGGAGGATTTTGCAGCACTTCCTGAAATAAAAACCTTACTTGCGAGTATTAGCAATCCCTTGCTGTTAGTTATTATTGGCGCTTTGCTTACCGCTATTATCCAGTCATCGTCTGTGATGACCTCCATCGCCATCACGATGGTCGTCACAGGGTTGGTGAATCTCGACCAAGGCATCTATCTCACGATGGGCTCCAACATCGGTTCCTGCGTGGTGGCATTGATAGCCGGTATGACCAGCGGTGTAAATGCGAAACGAACAGCGCTTATCCATTTGATATTCAATGTGATGGGTGTCGTTCTCTTTATGGTGTTAGCTCTGATACTACGAATCTCTTCGGGTGGCGCATGGAGCTTCGGAACATTGTTCGTGAGATGGTTCCCCAACGCCCCACAACTTCAACTCGCCATGTTCCATACCTTCTTCAATGTCTGCACAATGTTTGTCGCTCTCCCTATGACAAAAGGACTGGTGAATGTTGCCTGCCGCATGATTCCGGAGAAAGAGGAGAAGGATACAGGACCGCGTCTGCAATACCTCGACCCTTCAATGTTGAGTACGCCGGCCGTTGCCGCTCGTCAGCTGAAAACTGAAATCGAAAATATGGCGGATCTGGCCATCACCAATTTCCGTCGTGCTGTCAAGGTGATTACCAAAATGGACTACTCCGAAATCGAAGAGTTCCGGCAGACCGAATTGCGTCTTAACTTCTTGAACCAGGAACTTTTGAAGTATGCAGTGTTGTTGTCTGAAAGTAATTTGAGCAACTACGACCAACGTTATATTAGCTCCACTATTCGTACGGTTAGTGACCTTGAGCGCGTGGGCGACTATGCGGAGAATATTGTCGAATACGCCGACTCGTTGCGCGAACAAGATGCTTCCTTCTCCAAAGATGCAGTGAAGGAGATTCTCCAAATGGAGTCTTATGTCAATAATTTGTATGCTGAAGTGAGAAAGGCATACCACAGTAAGGATTTAGAAGCACTCAAACGCGCGAATGTCATCGAGGAACAGATAGATGACCTGACTGTAGAGATGGAGCGCAACCATATTCAGCGCCTGACGGAAGGCTCCTGTAGCCCGGCCGTCGGCTCCGAATATCTCTCGTTGGCCCAAAATTCCGAACGTGTCGCCGACCACTTGATCAACGTTGGCAAGACCATCAAAGATCTCGTCAATTAATCATTTGTAGTATTAGGATTTTCTTCTTTATCAGTAGGTTGCAAAGGAGTTTCCTCTTGCGGCATTGTTGTTTGATGCGTTGCAGTTGAGTCTTGCGGTGCCGTTTGTTGTTGGGGAATTGCTTGTTGTTGGGGAGTTGCTGGTGGCTGCGGAATGGCTTGTTGTTGAGAAGTTGATTGTTGCGGAACCATGGGTGTTTGAGGTGTAGCAGGTGGTGTGGGCATTTCTGGTGTTTGAGGTATGGCTGGCTGGGTCGAGCCTAATTTCGGTTGAGTCGGTGCAACGGGAGCTTTGGGAGCGTCGGGGATCGAAACGGAGACGGTGTTGCCGTAGCGGATGCCAGATTGGGTGCCGGCGTATGCTCGGAAGTAATAGATGGTCCCGGGTTGAAGGTCGCTGATGACGGTGGTGAAGTAGCCCTTGCCACTACCGTCGGAGGTGCGTGAACCACTGACGGATGGGTAATAGGTTGTACCCCAGCAGATTCCGCGCTCTAAAACAGGCTCCTCACCTTCGATCGCCACCTCTCCGCAGATGGTGACACTGCCGCCCTGATTCAGTTGGGTAACCGGCAGGGTGACTACCGTCAGAACATCATTTTTGACGGCAGGTTCTGGAGTGGGTTGAGGAGCTGGTGTTGGTGCAGGTGTCGCGACCTTTTCTACAACTTCTGCTTTTGCAGCCGGAGGATTATAGTATATTGGTTCTGCCGGACGTACTGGGGGCGTCATAGCTTGGTCGGTCATCAAATTACGGTTGTTATAGGGAATACAAACGCCCAAACCCGCTTTTGCACCAAATGAGAGTCGCGTTTTATCGACAGTGTAATTGGAGGTGTTGAATCCTTGGAGATTGTATGAGCCTAATACTTCGGCAGATACGACAAATCCACCAAGGTGCAGCATGAAGCCGATGGTGGTGGCGGGACCTTGGGCGGTATGATTGGCGACATGCGCCCATTGACCATAAATAGTTTCGTTGTTGAAAGAGCGGTAGCTGTAACCGAGCCCAAGATGAAACGACAGCGGCTTCCAGTAACGCAACGTGATACCGCCTAACACTTCAAAATAGGAGGTGCTGGTGTTTCCCTCCAGAACCTCACTCGTTTCGCAGGTCGTGAAGGTCCCTTTGAACTGGAAGTTCGTCATCGCGCTCAAGAACCATCCCACATTGCGCATCGTTCCTGCCTTGAAACCGAACGCTGGTGTCTGCGGATTGAAAGTCTGATCAGGACGATAGCCGCCTAAATATTCAGCATTTATCGTGAAAAAAGAGGACGGGTTGATGGTCTTGTACAAAGGAATTTTCCCTTTTTTGTTGCTGCTTTGTGCTGCTATATTGCTGGTTAACAGTATGATAAAAGCTATAAGAAGACTAGATAAAAGTATTGTTTTTTTCATCTTTATTTATTTAAATCCTATTATAAAAGCACCGGCAAATGTACACAAATTTTAAAATTGTGCAACCCCCAATAAAATTTTAAAAATAATAGTACTTTGCAATACAAGGTATTGAAATATTTTGTATTTTTGCCGCAAATTTGTAATTATAAAAAAAATGGATATCAAAGTCGAAAATGTAAAATCACAGATGCGCAAAGGGTATCTTGAATATTGCATATTGTTGATTATCAACAGGAAACCCGCATACGTGTCTGATATTATCAATGAGCTGAAGGAGGCTCGGATGATTGTGGTTGAGGGCACCCTTTACCCGCTGCTCTCTCGCCTGAAGAATAACGGCATCCTAAGCTACAAGTGGCAGGAGTCGGCTTCTGGTCCGCCCCGCAAATACTATGAGCTCACTGAATCAGGCCAGGCATTCCTCGCCGAACTCGAGACTGGCTGGGAGGAATTGAGGGAGGCGGTGGAGCATTTGAAGCGATGAATAGCGATGAATAGCGATGAATAGCGATGAATAGTGATGAATAGTGAACGTAAACAGAAATATAAAACATCTTCCTTGAGCAGCTACGAAGGGGCAAAAGCTCCGTAGCCTTCAGGGGGAGAATTAAGGATGTAAAAACGAATAAAAAATCAAAAAATATGAAAAAAACCGTAACAATCAATTTAGGTGGCATCGTGTTCAACATCGATGACGATGCATGTGATCGGTTGAGTCAATATCTCTCCGATTTGGAAAAGCGTTTTCCGGCTGAGGAACGCACAGAGATTATGCGCGATATTGAGGTCCGCATGGCGGAATTGTTGAATTTCAAGTTGCAAAATCGCGATGTGGTGGAAATCAATGATGTAGAGGAGGTGATCGAGGTGATCGGTCGTCCCGAACAGTTCGATGATGAAGGCGTGGACGAGCCCCAAGGGGCTTCCTCAGACACCAAGACGTATTCTCAGGAACCGACCACGGGGAAGAAAAAATCGTTCCGTGCAAGGAAACTCTATCGCAACAGCAACGATCGCATGGTAAGTGGAGTAGCGAGCGGCGTAGCCGCCTACTTCGACATAGACCCTGTCATTGTTCGTATCTTGTTCGTGATTCTCACCATCGTCAGCTTTGGTTGGGGGATCCTCATCTACCTGATTCTGCTCATTGCCATGCCAGAGGCGAAAACCAAAGCGCAATTTCTTGAAATGCAAGGAGTTGAACCTACCTTGGAAAATATCAACAACTTTCATCAAGAATCTGTGGAAAGAAATGTCGGTTCCAATGCGTTTGGTAATATACTGAAAATCTGCTTGATAGTAGCAGGTATTATCATAGGTGGTGGTCTTGCTTTGGCTGTATTGGGTGTCTTTATCGCCATGTTTGCCACCTTTCTGTTGCACACTCCCGGAACTTTCGGCAATGCCGTAGATATGGGATTGTTAGGCAGTTGCGCATTGTTCCTGCTTTGCCCCGTCATCGGTATCGCTGTGTTGTGTGTGCGTGCTGCCAGTGGCGAACGCAAACGCAAATGGGTTGGCTGGACGCTTCTTGCTGTTTGGTTGCTCAGCCTTTTCGGTATCATAGGTTTCGGTATTGAGATGGGCAAGTCTCCCGATATTGAAAAGCGTCTCGAACGCACTGGCAACAAAGTCGAACGTTGGTTTGACGGCGATGATTATGACTATACGATCCACGATGAGTACTACAACACGAACGACCTTGACCGCATTATAGATCCTGTTCTTGATGAACTACGTGATGAAGAAAGTACCTATAACATCTCCATCAAAACCAGTCCAAAAAAAGGGGTAAATGTTCGAATTGAAAGCAATAAAAGAACCGATAGCACGTTGGTTGATAGTATTTAAAATTGTTCCTTAAGCAGCCTCGAAGAGGCAAGACGCGCGAAGCGCAAATAACCCCATACAAGAGCAGCGCAGTGTGGGGCAAACAAAACGAAGAGGCAACACACACGAAACGCAAATAACCCCCATACAAGCGACGGAGTCGTGCAGTATGGGACCGAAAAGAATGATACTATGTTAATAGAATTACGCGGCATCCACAAAACCTATGACAACGGTCAGCCGTTGCATGTGTTGAAAGGTATTGATCTTGGGATTGATCAGGGCGAGTTCGTCTCCATTATGGGTGCGTCTGGATCGGGAAAATCGACGCTGTTGAACATCCTCGGCATCTTGGACAATTACGACGAGGGAGAGTATTGGTTAGACGGCAAACTTATTAAGAATCTGAGTGAGACAGAGGCTGCGCACTATCGTAACTGTCTGGTCGGCTTTGTGTTCCAGTCATTCAATTTAATCAATTTCAAGACTGCGGTGGAGAATGTGGAGTTGCCGTTGTACTACCAAGGGGTGAGCCGCAAAAAGCGCAACGAGTTAGCCATGCATTTTTTGGAACATTTCGGCTTGGCCGATTGGGCCACTCATTACCCGAACGAGCTTTCTGGAGGACAGAAACAGCGGGTGGCGATTGCGCGGGCGCTCATCACGCAGCCGCGCATTCTGCTTGCCGACGAACCCACTGGTGCTCTCGACTCTAAGACTTCCGTAGAGGTGATGAACTTGCTCACAGAGCTCAACCGCACCGAGAAGGTCACCATCATCGTGGTGACCCACGAGAGCGGTGTGGCCAACTGCACCGACAAAATCATCCACATCAAGGATGGTGTTATCGGCGAAACGACTATGAATGAACAGCATAAAGCATCTGTTTTTGGCACTGCCACCATTATGAAATAAGCCATGAAGGACTTGTTCGAGGAAATATGGGAGTCCATCAAGCGCAATAAGCTGCGCACCGCCCTCACGGGATTCGCGGTGGCGTGGGGCATCTTCATGCTTATCGTGCTGCTCGGTGCAGGCAACGGGCTCATGAATGCCTTCATGAACCAAGGCGACCGCTTTGCCACCAACACGATGGCGGTTTATGGCGGTGTCACCAGCAAACCCGCCAACGGCTACCAAGTCGGGCGGGGCATTGAATTGAACGACCGAGACATCACCATCACCCAAAGTGCCCTGTTCGCTGATTACGTGGACAAAGTTTCCCCTGTCTTATATAATGGTCCTTACACACTGGTTTTCAAGAGTCAACATCTTTCCACCTACCTCTGCGCTTGTAATCCTGATTTGTTGGATATGAACAAGATAGAACTTCTATTTGGACGTTTTATCAATCGGAATGACATAACGATGCAACGAAAGACCATCGTATTGGCGGCTGCACATGCTCGAGAGTTGTTGAACGGTGGAGAGGATTACGCCTCGCTTTTAGGCAAAACGGTGACGGGCGGCGGCATTACCTGGTTAGTGGTAGGAGTGTATAAGACTGACCGCTCCGCGCAACGCGTGGAGGATTACGTTCCAATTTCCACAATTCAGACGCTTCATAACAAGCGAAACATGGTCGGACAGATCAATTTCTCCTTCCACGGATTAACGACCAGGGAGGAAAATGAGCAGTTTGAGAAGACTTACCGTGCCGCCCTTAACCGGGCGCACAAAGCGGCGCCGGATGATGAAAGTTCGATCTGGATATGGAACCGTTTCACGCAGAACATGCAAATGGACAAGGGGACGCATTTCATCCGCAGAGCGTTGTGGATTTTGGGCATCTTCACGTTGGTGGGTGGTATCGTGGGTGTTTCCAACATCATGCTGATCACCGTCAAGGAGCGCACCCGCGAGTTCGGAATCCGCAAGGCCATCGGTGCGTCGCCGTGGGAGATCATGAAGCTGATCTTGGCGGAGAGCGTCTCCATCACGGCACTTTTCGGCTACATCGGGATGTTCCTCGGCATGGTGGCCTGCGAAGTGATGAAGATGACCGTGGGACAGTCGTCAGTGGAGTTCTTCGGCGAAACCGTCCAACTGTTCGTCAACCCGACTGTCGGCCTCGGCATCTCCGTCGGCGTCACCATCCTGTTAGTCATCGCAGGCACCCTCGCCGGCATCTCCCCCGCGATGAAAGCCGCAAGGATTCGCCCGATCGAAGCCCTTAATGAGACGTAGGACTTTGGACTTAATCACTGATCACCAATCACTGTTCACTATGAAATGAGATTAGATACCGACACATACCGGGAAATCCTCGACGCGCTGATGCGGAACAAGCGGCGCAGCTTCCTCACGGGCTTTGGCATCTTCTGGGGGTTGTTCATGCTGTTGTTCCTCATAGGTGGCGGTCACGGTCTGAAACAGCTGTTAGAGAAGAACTTTGAAGGGTTCGCCACGAACTCGGTCATTGTTGCTGCGAATGAGACCACCAAACCCTACAAGGGTTTCAAGGAAGGGCGGCAATGGAACCTGCGATACAAAGACATTGAACGGCTGAAAACGATGGTGCCCGAACTGGAAGTCGTCACTCCGTTGCTGCCCGAGTGGGGGCGTAGTGCCACCCGTGACGAGCACACCGCCAGCTGCTCCGTCAAAGGGGTGGAGGCCGACTACGTCAAAGTGCAAGCGCCCACCCTGAAATTCGGGCGTTACCTGAACCAAGTCGATGTGGCGCACAAGCGGAAAGTCTGTGTTATCGGTGAGCGCGTTTGGAAGACTCTGTTCCCAGATGGCGACGATCCTTGCGGACGGTACATCTGTGTGGGAGGGATTTACTATCAGGTCATTGGCGTGGATGTCTGTACCTCCAACATCAACCTCTGGGGCAACAGCGCGGATGAGGTCACCATACCCTTCACGGTGATGAGCGACATCACGAACAGCGGCGACGTGGTGGGTGTGATCTGTACCGTGGGAGGCCCTGGGGTCAACATGAACGAGTTGGAGGGAAGAATACGGCAAGTGATTGCCCGTCATCACTATATTGCCCCCGATGACAAGGAGGCCATGAGGTTGCTCAACATGGAGGTGATGTTCAGCATCATCGACAACCTTTTCAGGGGCATCAACTTCCTGATCTGGCTGGTGGGTATCGGCACCTTGTTGGCGGGAGCCATCGGGGTGAGCAACATCATGTTGGTGGTGGTGCGTGAGCGGACCGTGGAGATCGGCATCCGCCGGGCTATCGGTGCCACACCGCGCGACATCCTCTCGCAGATCATCCTCGAGGGCATCGTCCTTACCACTGTCGCGGGCATGTCTGGTGTCGTTTTCTCGGTGCTGCTGCTCAACCTCTTTGAGGTCATTACCAAGCATCAGGCCGTTTTCCAGATTCAGTTCGGCACGGCCGTCGCAGCCCTGCTCTTGCTGATGTTCCTCGGTCTCCTCGCCGGCATCGCCCCCGCCTACCGTGCCATGCACATCAAACCCGTGGATGCGATGAGGGACGAGTGAATGAAGAATGAAGAATAACAAAAGATACGGTCGAAGCACTATTCC
>CAMJXE010000068.1 GCA_946409645.1 uncultured Bacteroidales bacterium | reverse complement strand
ACTTTTTTCAGCGCAAGACAAACTATCGAACAACGAAGGACTCTGACTCTTGGTTGACCCTTGCCAAATACTTGGGAATAACGACGCAGATATAAGACATAGGGATGCATAAATCCAAAAGGTCACAAAATTGTGTATTTTTGCCGGATAATTAGACATAAGATGTAAGACGCAAGACTTCGGGCAGAAAACGGACGAAATGGAATTTATGACAAAATACTTTTTTCTTCAAAAGTCCCAAGTCCCAAGTCCCAAGTCTCAAATCTCAAATCCACAAATATGGTACGAGCAAAGAAACGTTTAGGACAGCATTTTCTGAATAACCAGGCGATTGCGCAGGACATCGCCGACGCCATCCGCACGCCCGACGCGCATGTGGTAGAGATCGGTCCGGGTATGGGGGTGTTGACACAGTATCTCCTGCAACGCGAATTTCCCCAGTTCGCCGTCATCGAGCTGGACGAGGAATCCGTTGATTATCTGCAGGTTCACTATCCGGAATTGGGTAACAACCTGATTCACGGTGACTTCCTGCAATATCCGCTGGCCTCGTTTTATGACGGCCCGAAGGTGATTGTCGGCAATTTCCCCTACAACATCTCCTCGCAAATTCTGTTCAAGGTGTTGGACGAAAAGGAGACCGTGGTGGAGCTGGTGGGCATGTTCCAGAAGGAGGTGGCCGAGCGGGTGTGCGCGCACGCGGGCAACAAGCAGTACGGCATCTTAAGCGTCTTGCTACAAGCATATTACGATGCCGAGTACCTCTTTACCGTCGGAGAGCACGAGTTCACGCCGCCGCCGCAGGTGAAGTCGGCCGTCATCCGCCTCACCCGCAACTTCGACAAGAAGCTGAACTGTGACGAGAAGACCTTCCGCACGGTGGTGAAGACGGCCTTCAACTACCGCCGCAAGACCCTCCGCAACGCCCTGCAGTCGCTGCCTTTCGACAAGGCCTTCGTGGAAACCGAGCCGCTGTTCACGAAGCGTGCGGAGCAGCTGTCGCTGGGGGATTTCGAGTATTTGACGGGGAAATTGTCGTTTTAAACTTTAATATTCCATGAAATACAGTTCAGCGCACCGCCTCTTTTGACGGCTTCCAAAGAGGGTATGCCGACCACTTCGCATCCGGGATTGGCTTTGGCAATTTGTTCCAGAGCCTGATTGTCTTCAGCTATACCTAATTGTGGAACAAGGACCAATTTGCCGATTTGCAGGAAATTGATGTAACACCAACTGTATTTATTATGCTTTTCTACATTGAATTTCAACGGGATGATTTCAAAGCGTTTTTCCAATATTTCATAGAAAAGGTTGTAAAACTTTGTTGAGAAATCATCATAGTTGGTCAGGAGAATATTTTCGTCACCAACGTAATGAACAATGCCATCACTATGTCCATATCTGTCGCATTTTTCCCTCGGCAGAAAAAGAATGTCGCACTGGAAAGCATCGCGCAGCATCTTTTCTACCTCAGCGCGAGATTTGTCTTGGTTTTCTTCAAACACCTTCTCCGTCATCACAACGGTATCGCCGCATTTCACCACGTTCCCGCCGTCCAAAACGAGGTCAATCCTGATGCTTTTGGGTAGCAGCTGCTGCAAATGGTAAAGCGGAAAAATGAAACCGCCAAACTTTTTTTGTTAATTTTTGTCAAGATTTTCGAAAAGTTATTTATTATATCCCTAATACCACTTGTTTTCTGCAGATTACGATATTGCTTTTGTTCTATTCACCCCACTACTCGACTCGCTGATAGTAGCGTGTTTTCAACACGCCATCAATGTGCTGTCTCCGCTTTCACCCCACACTGCGCTCCACTTCGTTTCGTTTATGTGGGGTTACTAAAATATGGTGTCTTCGACACTACTGGCACTACATCCTTCATTTTTTCCAAAAACCCAATCCGAACTTTAACTATTTAAATCAAAATAGTTAATATTTAATCACAATTGATTGATTGTCAAGAATGAAAAAAAATATCACAAAACCCTTGACAAACGGGCGGTTTTGTTGTATATTTGTCGGCGGAAATATTAACGTTTTATAATCATCAAAATAAAGATTTATGACAACAATTGTAGAAGTAGAAAACAAGATGATCACCTTGAGAAACCAACAAGTGATAATTGATGCCGATGTGGCTGATCTCTATGGTGTGGAAACCAAGAGGATTAATGAAGCGGTCAGCAATAATCCCGAAAAATTCCCTGATGGCTATATCTTGGAATTATCTAAGAATGAGAAAAATGAACTGGTCGAAAATTTCGACCGGTTCCATCGGCAAAAGCATTCTACTGCCATTCCAAAGGCTTTCACCGAAAAAGGACTCTATATGCTGGCTACAATTTTGAAAAGCCCCAAGGCAGTTGAGACGACTATTGCCATTGTGGAGGCATACGCGAAACTGAAAGAACTCGCACGTGTAATTACAGAAGTACCGCAACACGAGGACGACAAAGTGGTACAACAATCATTGGTACAGCGTGGCGGACAACTGGCGGCAGAACTCCTGTCAGACACCTTACCAATACAAAGCAGCGAGACCTCCGTGGAGTTGAACCTCGCAATGTTCAAATTCAAACATACGGTAAAACGGGAGAATGATGACGAAATCCGACAACTGAAAGAACGTGTGGAAGAATTAGAAAGGAAGACTAATCCGTAGAGACTACAGAAAATCCCCTTTCATCCTCCCCGCATATCCGTATTTTGTCTATCTTTGCGCGGTCAAATTCCGTGTCATGCAGAAACAGCCGTTAGCAGAGATTCTTCGCCCACATTCCATTGAGGGATACATCGGTCAGGAGCACCTGATGGGTGAGGGGGCGGTGTTGCGCACGGCCATCGAGAGCGGCAACATCCAGTCGATGATTTTCTGGGGACCGCCGGGCGTGGGCAAAACGACTCTCGCACTGTTGATTGCGCAATCCATCGACGCGGAGTTCTTCACCCTCAGCGCCATCAGCAGCGGCGTGAAGGATATCCGCGAGGTCATCGACAAGGCCAAGAAGTCCGAACGGCGCTGCATCCTCTTCATCGACGAAATCCACCGGTTCTCCAAGTCGCAGCAGGATTCGTTGCTCGGCGCGGTGGAACAGGGCGTGGTAACCCTCATCGGTGCTACCACCGAAAACCCCTCCTTCGAGGTGATTTCCCCGCTGCTTTCGCGTTGCCAAGTATATGTGCTGAAGGGACTTTCGAAAGATAATCTCGAACAACTGTTGCAGACCGCCATCCAGTACCTGGAAGGACAGATGAACTGCAAAATCAAACTGGAGAACACGGAGGCCTTGTTGCGCATCTCCGGCGGTGACGCGCGCAAACTACTGAATGCCATAGAGTTGGTATCATGGATGACCCCGCCCGTGGATGGTGTCATCACCCTCTCCCGCGAACAGATCATCCATGTTATCCAGCAGAATTTAGCACTCTACGACAAAAAAGGCGAGCAACACTACGACATTATCTCCGCCTTTATCAAATCGTTGCGCGGCAGCGACCCCAACGCGGCGGTCTATTGGATGGCCCGGATGCTCGTGGCCGGCGAAGACCCGCTCTTCATCGCCCGGCGCATGGTGATTCTCGCTTCCGAAGACATCGGCAACGCCAACCCCAACGCACTGTTGTTGGCCAACAACTGCTTCCAGGCGGTGAACGTCATCGGGATGCCAGAAGCGCGGATTGTATTGTCGCAAACCGCTGTGTATCTGGCTTCTTCGCCAAAGAGCAACGCCTCCTACATGGCCATCGACAATGCCATCGCGCTCGTCAAGCAGACCGGCGACCTGCCCGTGCCGATGCACATCCGCAACGCCCCGACCAAGCTGATGAAAGAGCTCGGCTACCACAAGGGCTATCAATACGCCCATGATTATGAGCACAACTTCGTGAACCAAGAGTTCTTACCCGAGCAGATTGCTGGCACCAAACTCTACGAACCGCAGAACAATCCGCGTGAGAATGAACTCCGAAGGTATCTGAAAAGCTGTTGGAATGAGAAATATCGCTACGTGATGCTGCTCTTGGTAGCTCTGACTTTTTTTTTTAAGATAACTTTCGCCCAAGATTACCATTTCTCCCAGTTTTATGCTAACCCAACAGGAGTGAATCCCGCTTTGACGGCCGCATTCGATGGGGTTGTGCGCGGGGGAGTCATTATGCGTTCGCAGTGGCTTGCAGTAACCAAACCTTTCATGACGATGGGGGCGGAGGTGGACGGCGCCATATATAAAAACAACCGAAGGCAGGAATTGGTCGGTATCGGTCTGACTTTCAATGGCGATAAAGCCGGCGACGTGAACTACAGCTCCGTGCAGGCGATTTTGTCGCTTTCTTATATCAAAAACATTGGCCGTCACAGCCGTCACAAAATAGGGTTAGGACTCTATGGCGGCATTATCAATAACCATTTCGATATTGATTTGAGTACATGGGACAACCAGTTTGTGGATGGGATTTTTTATCCATATCTTCCAAGTGGAGAGAATTTTGAGACGATTCAGCGACTCTATGCAGACTTCGGTGTTGGAGCATTTTGGGGATTTCTGCCGACAAAAAACATGCTTTTCCGTCTTTCGGTGGGTGCATCGCACATCAATCGTCCATTTTACGGTTTCGGCGACTCGCAGGCGCGGCTTCCCATTAGATACAACGCCCATGTGTATTCACAAATCGCTCTAAGTCGAGAGGTTTCGATCTCACCTATGCTATACGCTTCCTGGCAGCGTTCGTTTAGCGAGTATCTAATCGGCTGTAATGCAGAATATTTCAAAAAGAAAAACAGTTACACGACCTTGTTCTCCATGGGTGGCGGTATCTTATATCGTTGGAACGATGCGTTGATTTTCAACGGGTTTGTAAGTTGGCAGAACCTTCGTTTTTCGATTGCCTACGATGTCAACGTCTCGCCATTCGTGGTGGCCACCCACGGTCGCGGCGGCATCGAGGTAGCCATTTCTTACATTTTCAAAAAGAGAACCATTACGAGAACAGGGAAGGAGCCGTGTCCGTATGACATTATGTAATGGTTATTGGTTATTGGTTATTGAGGTTTAGAGTTTAGAGTTTATGGTTTAAGGTTTAAGGTAATGATAGGGCAATAATGAATGATAAGTCGTTTATACTAAAGGCTTTATGTGTTTTTATCGTGGTGCTGTCCTTGTGGCTTTGTACAAGAGCGCAGAACGGCAATGCATCTGTTTTGCCCATAACGGATTCTATCATTGTGAAAATTAATCCTTTACCGTCATCAATTAACAGTTCTTTTTCGGAATATGCTGGCAAGTTGCTGCCCGATTCCACTTTCCTCTTCACTTCGATGCGGAGCGATGTCGCTGAGGATGAAGAGCATTTTTTCGAAACGAATTGGTACTGTTATCTTTATGAGTCAAAAGCTTTGCCAGATAGTGGATTTACTTCGACGAAACCGTTGCCATTAAATCTCAATCATCCCAAGTACTTCAATAGTAATTTTTGTATTAGTGACGATGGGCAGCGGTTGTTGCTGACGCGTTGCGTTCGTTCGGGAGAGGGCGATCTTCAATGCTCTCTTTGGCAGTCGGAGAAGGAAAAAGGGATTTGGGGAAAGCCGAAATTACTACCTGCGCTCATAAATGCGAAAGGTTATTCCAATATGCAGCCTTGTTTGACGCAAATATCCGATTATGAAGTACTCTACTATGTTTCCAATCGTCCTGGTGGATATGGAAAATTGGATTTATGGTATTCCATTTACAAGAACGGACACTTTCAGGAACCTGTCAATCTCGGACCTATAATTAACACAGAGGGGGACGAGATTACTCCTTTTTATGATAAAATCAACAAAATGCTCTATTTCAGTACGGATGAGCGGAAAGGAATCGGTGATTTCGACATCTTCTGTAGCGAGGGTGCTTTAGGGGCTTGGAAAACACCCCAGCATCTTCCTGAACCGTTCTATTCTCTTTACAATGACTTCTATTTTACGGTCAATCAGGATGGTGAAAGCGCCTTTTTCAGCTCCAACCGTTTGCATGACGATATGGACGACGAGGATACCTGTTGTAATGACATTTTCTATGCAAGATGGAAACTTCCTGATAAAGAGGATGTTGTGGCGGTGACAACCCCTGATATTCACGAGAAAATCGCTTCGGTGCTGCCCATCACCCTCTATTTCCAAAACGATTCGCCCGATCCGAAATCGCTGTCGGACACCACAAACAAGGACTATTTGGAGTTGTATAATGCGTATATTGCAGATATTCAGAAACATATACACAAGGCGGGGCAAGGTTTGACAGGCGATGAGCAGCGTTTGGCTATGTATGCTGTAGCTGCGTTCCTTCGCGATTCCGTGCAGACGGGTTATGCGCGGTTGCAAATGCTCACGAATTATTTGCAAGAGGCAATGGCGAACGGCGACACCGTGGAACTGAGCATCAGCGGTTTTGCCAGTCCGTTGCATAACAGTGATTATAACAAACATTTGTCTTCCAGAAGAATTGTCAGCCTTCTCAACTACTTGCACAAAACCGACAATGGAAATCTTGCTCCATATCTCACAGGGGAAAAATCAGGAATAACCTTGCATATTTCACCAGAAGGTGCTGTGGAACATTTGTTTGAAACTGACGAAATCCGAGAAACCGTCTTCGGTTTACGCGCCGCAAAGGATAGGAAGATTGTAATCACAGGGCGGTAGGCTCTGTGTGCTTCTTTTCGTAAGCTTTGGCTATCCCAATCGCTAATCCTGCCATTAAAAAAGCAATCAACCATCCGCACAGAATGTCAAAAGGATAGTGAACGCCCACATATATGCGGCTGTAGCTGGTCAACAGGGTGGTGCCGAAAACAAAAATCGCTAATAGCCAACGCCTTCTGACCTTGTTCCCTAAAAAAAAGAAAAAAAGAAGTGAGGAAGTCAGATAATTGATAGCGTGGTTCGACGGGCAGCTGTAACGTCCTCCGTGATAGTAAGTTCCATCCTTTTTCTGAAGCAGATGCACTTGGTAATCGTCGTGGTATTCAGCATCGTGCGAGGGACGTAATCGCAGTATGTTGGGTTTTAACACGCGGGCTCCGATGGTGTCTGCAAGCAAGGTGACCGCCGCAATAAAAAACAAGATTTTCCATGCTTGTTTTCGGAAAAAGTAGATGGTCAATAAGGATAAAACCAGAAAAAAGACTACCCCGAACTGGGCACTGGTGATTACCCACATCACTTTGTCCCAGAAAGGCGAGTTATGGCTGTTGACGAATTGGAACAGGTTTTTGTCACAATCGAACCAATGTCTGTAGAAAAAGTCGTTTAATAAGAGCATATTTGCAAGTTTTAGGCGGCAAAGATAGTATTTTTAGGCAAAAAACCACAACTATTTAAATATCTTCTTTGAGTAGCCCCGATAGGGGCAAAAGTTAGGTAACATAGGGGGAGCGATAGAGAGGCTTATGTAAACGTAAACAAATAGTTCATTGTGAAATTCCAAAGGGTGACAATCACGATGGCAAAGATTTTGGAGAGGTAGAAGTTCAGTTTCCATTTGCCGTGTAATAGATAGATTACAAAGTTGTTGATAGCCAAACCGATAGCGGCGATAAACAGGAATTTGCCATATTCGACAGGGATTTGTATATTGGTGCTTCGGAAGGTCCACAAACGGTTCCAAATGTAGTTGTTGGTAGCAGCGAGCACGAAGCCAAGGGAGTTGGAGAGGTATTTGTTCCACCCGAACTTCTCCTTACAGAGCCAAGTGACACTGAAATCGACCACCATTCCAGAGAATCCCACCACGCAGAACTTCACGAATTTCCAAATCAAGGTACTGTCAATCATTGGATTCGGGTTTGATGGGTTTACTGTTCACGGAGCGGTTGACCAAGTTGTCCAGACAGATGACAAATGGCGCATTGGGAATATACGGAGCCTCGGTCGAAATACTTATGCTTTCACCTGCTGGTATCACGATATCTGCTGGAACAGGACATGCAATTGCACGAGTTCCATTATCCAGTTTATATGCAACGAATAGTGTAACAGGCAGTTCCGGATGTTCAAAAACGAATGGCTGGTCGTAGGTATTGTGCAAAGTCAACTTCAGAAGAAGAGAGTCGTTTCGCGAATGGTATTCGTCAACATCCACGTCAATTCTGTTCGCTCCTTGAAAATGATCGATTTTCAACAAAGTATATGCTCTGTTGCTGCAATCTCGAACCACGGAGGTCTTTTCTTTCGGATAAGGGACAATGTACCTTGGCATCTCAAGCACACAAACCGTTTTGCCTTGGTATTTTCTGTCGAACTGCCAGATGTCGAATTGTGTGCGTCGGTTGTAAACCGAGCTCAGAGCGGTTGTTTCGTAGCCGGTGTGGAACCAATACACGGAAGGAAGTTGGAACGAACTTGCGAAAAGAACAGGAGAATGGTCGTTGTAGTTTCCAATGGAGTCATAGAGGAAGGGGCAACCCTCCAAAATCTCATAATCCTCATCCCCGAGAAGTGGGGCAAAAAGACGCAAAAAGAGTAAAATGGCGGTGAGGGGAATGAAAGCGAAATGCACTAACTTAACCCATTTTTGATCACTAAGATTATCAAAAAGGATAAAGATCATGGGTGCTGTTGCTGCCATGGTCCAATGGGGTTCGGCATGTCCCTTGAATGTCATTATCCAGAAAAAAGTGATGAATCCGATTACGGTAAAGCCACTCGCACGCAGGAATTTGTCGCGTGTGTTACGGTTTTTCCAACAAAATAAGATGGCAAGAATGAAGCATAAAGGGTTAAAGACAAGTAGTTGGAGTGGCAGGAATTCCAATACATATTGAAATTTGAAGGAGGTATTTCTTTGCATCAGATGATATTGCAAACTCGGAAAATCGTGACTGATTTGCCATAAAATATGAGGTATGAACAGAATTAGTGCTAAAAAACCTGTAAAAATGATTTTCGGATCTTTCAGCAATCGCAAATCGGAAAGAATCACGAAAAAGACCACTAAAACAGCCATGTATTTGCTGTAAAGCATTGCAGCGATGGTGATTGCAAGAAAGATGGCGAGCTTCCAACTTGGTCCTTTGAGATATTGCTTATATAATAAGAAAAACAGTGCAGTAAAAAAGAGCAGAGGGGCATCTGGTGTGGTGATGAACCCGTAGATGATAAATATCGGGATGGAGGCGGCAATGGCGAAAAATGTAATCACTGCCCGGTTGGAAGTGAGCTTTTCTTGCATGGACATACCTAATAACAAGACCGTTGCGCCATGCAATAACACTGTCATAAACCTGATGGCGAGTGTTCCTTTGAAGAATAGGCTGCTTAGGGCGGTCAACAGTGCCACCATTGGTGGGTGGTCGTAGTATCCCCAGTCCAGAAACTTTCCGTATAGTGCGTAGTAGGCTTCGTCGGCGTGTACTGGCGTGAAAATTGCCTGCAGCAAATCGACGAACATCCATAGTGTCAATAGGATATAGAATAATTTCTGCGGTTTCATAACGGTGGCAAAGGTACATAAAAAAATAGAGACGCGATGAATCGCGTCTCTATTTTTTTGAGGTCTCGTCCAGATTCGAACTGGAGTCAACGGTTTTGCAGACCGGTACCTAACCACTCGGCCACGAGACCTTCTCATTTTATGCGGCAAAGATACACTTTTTTTTGAAATGCAACTCCTTTACAGAAAAATTATTAAAACATTGATTGTAAAGAAGTTGCATTAAAAAACAATCGTATTTTCAAGCTTTCGCTTTATTTGTTCGGGTAAGGAATCACGATATCGTCGCAGTATTCGCACCGATAGGAGCGTTTTTCCTTATCCACGAGGTGGAAGACATGGGGAAAGTAATGCTCCACGGAAGTGACGCAGCGCGGATTCTTGCAGCGGATGATATTCTCCACAGTGTCAGGTACTTCCAATTTCACTTTCTTGATGGTTTTGCCATCTTCTATGATGTTGACCGTCGCGTTCGGGTCAATCAATCCGAGGAAATCGTAGTTGATGTCGATGACATTGTTGATCTTTATAATGTCTTTTTTGCCCATCTTCTCGCTATAGGCGTTGCAGATGAGTGCGACATTATAATCGGCCTTGTCAAGGTTCAGATAATTGAACACTTGGATGCCATATCCGGCGGTAATGTGGTCGATAACAATACCTTTTTCTATACTGGTGATTTCTAACATGGCGTTTCTTATTTATGATGATGTTTTCTTACTATTTTGACTTGAGATTGAGGACTTGAGACTTGGGACTTTAGATTAGAGAGTTTTTATCATAAGTCATAAGTCCTCAGTCTTACGTCTAATATATTCCTAAAAGTTTCAAAATCAACGCCATGCGGACGTACATGCCGTTTTTAGCTTGTTGGAAATATTGTGCGCGGGGGTCGTCATCAACTTCTGTGCTGATTTCGTTCACGCGCGGAAGCGGATGCAGGATGTAGGTGTCGGGACGGGCGTAGGACATCTTTTCCTTGTCAAGGATAAACCTGTCTTTCAGGCGGATATAGTCCTCTTCGTTGAAAAAGCGTTCGCGTTGCACGCGGGTCATGTAGAGGAAATCGAGTTGGTTCATGTAGGGTTCCATCTGATCAACCTCCTCAAAGGGGATGCCTTTCTTGCGGACTACTTCCTCGCGGATGTATTCCGGAACGCGCAGTTCTTCAGGGGAGATGAAGATGAAACGGACACCCTCGTAGTTGCTGAGGAACTTGACGAGGGAGTGTACGGTGCGGCCGAACTTAAGGTCACCGCAAAAACCGTAGGTCTTGTTTTCCACATTTCCACGCAGACGCTCAATCGTCAGGATGTCGGTGAGGGTTTGGGTGGGGTGCTGGTGACCGCCGTCGCCGGCGTTGATCAGCGGCATGTGGATGTAGTGGCTGGCCAGACGGGGCGCGCCCTCTTTGGGATGGCGCATGGCCGCGATGTCAGCGTAGCACTCTACGGTGCGCAGCGTGTCGGCGATGCTCTCACCCTTAGCGGTGGACGAGGAAGCGGCTTCGGAAAAACCGATCACCTGGCCTCCCAAACGTAACATGGCCGTTTCGAAGCTCAAGCGCGTGCGCGTGCTCGGCTCATAAAAAAGAGTTGCCAGGATCTTGCCTTCGCAACTCTTGCTGTACTTTTCCGGATTGGCGACGATCTGGTGACCCAAATCGAAGATTTCGCGAAATTCTTCGCGAGTGAAATCAGACGGGTCAATTAAACTTCTGTTTTTTAACATAATGGAACCTCCTATATTTTTAATTTACAACACTTTCCGAATCTTTTTTTTAGCCTTTTCCACCCCTAATTTACCAAAACCAAAATCAATGCAAAAATACGATTTTTTTAAGATGATACTCAAAAAATGAAAAAAGTTTCTTGCCTTGAACCATTTTTGGTCAAGAAAATCATAAATTGTTGTAAAACAGTAGAATAGAAAAGAGGGCCTCGCGATAACCACCTAACGCCAACGGGCGACCTTCTCTTCTGGAATCGGATAGTATTCGTATGCCCCGATGTCGGGAATGCCGTTGCGCGGGCGACCCAGAATGTCGGTGGTGATACCCAAACCCACCATGCCGGCGTCCACCGCAGGAGAACTCTCCTCGATATTGTAATTCTGTCCGTAGGTCGAAATGAATTTGGGATTCGCCTTGGTACAGTTGATAAAATGCTCGTTTTGGATGCTGTCTCTCTTGACTATGCAGTTGTTCAAGGTGTAGCTTAAAGAAGCACCATTTTTCTGTCCCACCCCGAACTCGTTGTCCAACGTACCATAAATGATGCAATTGTTGAAGGTGGCATTGGCATCGCCAATATAGGTGACGGTATAAACCTCATCTCCAATGGCTTCTGTCTTGTCGAAATTGTTGGTGACAGCCACGGCGGGCACCTTGCGTGACGATTGAGTGAAATAGTTGGCCACCGTGACGTGGTTCAATACGAAATTGCCCACCATCAGCGCCAGACTGTATTGTCCGTTGTTGCTCACTTGGCAATTGTTCATCTCCAAATTGTAACCTTCCGCCCGAATACCAAAGTTTTGGGTGTTGTGGATGACGGAGTTGTTGATGATGGTTTTGTTGCCTGTGTACTCCTCAAGTGACTCAAGATGAACACCATACGAAGCATTGGAGATGATGGCGTTTTCGATGATGTTATCCGCGGATCCCTCGTTTATCCATAGCGCGTTCCATTGGGTATAGTCGTTGGCGAAGAAAGATTCCAAACGGTCGCCAGTGATGGTGACGGGTTCGTCTAACGTGCCGTTGATGTGGATGTTACCGTAACGATAGACCCAGATGCCGCCGCCGTTATGTACATACACGTTCGTGCCGGGGTCGATGGTGAGCTTGCCCAATGAATCGACCACCGCCCAACCATAGATTACCCACGGTTTGTCGTTAGTCCAATGAACATGCTCGTGCTCATGCGCGATGATGCGGTATCTCATACTTCCGCCCGATTGTTCGGGGAGAATGAAGTGTGCATCCTGACCGCAAGCCACCAACTGCACCGACTGCGTGTGTTTATTCTGGTAAAACATGATGGAATCGGTCACTAAGTAGGGTAGATTCTGGTCGGTGGGGTTGATGTTGACTTTCACGAAAACGAAGATGCTGTCGTGTGCGGGAATCTCCACGTTGCGGAATTCTGTGCCAGGCACGCCATCCACGTTGATGCTGTAGTAGGATTGCTTGCCTCCCGCCAATGCAATATCGACCTCCACGGGTGAACCTGTCGTGTTGCGCACCGTGAAGCTGCGCGTGCTCGACGTAATGGTGGTGAACACTGTGTCGAACATCACGGTGTCAGCCGAGAACACTAACTCTATGCCATCCACGTTGTTGTTGCGGTGACAAGAAGGTATTGCGATGGCCAATGTCACTGTGATTGCGATTGCATATATAATATATAGGAAATGCCTTGTCATATAATTTTCTCTCTTTTTCATCTTACCTCTTCCAATCATAACGAACACTTGTCAAAAATAGTGCATGAGCTGGGGCGGAAGTTCGAGCCGCACATCTATCTTTTTGATTTATAATATCTTGAAAGCCCTTTATGGAAATTTTTCCAGTGCCGACTTCGAGCAAAGTGCCCACAATGGCGCGTACCATGTTGCGCAGAAAGCGGTTCGCAGTGATAGTGAAAACCAACTCATCCTCTATCTTTTCCCAATATGCTTCCGTGATATGGCAGATAAAGTTGTTGACCTGTGTATGCACTTTCGAGAAACTGGTAAAATCTTCATTCTGAAGGAGTAATGCAGCCGCTTCGTTCATCTTCTTCACATCTAAGTCGCGATGGAAATGGTAAGAGAACTGCTGTTTGAAAGGATTTTTCTTTGTGCAAATATAGTATTTGTAGGTGCGGCTTTCGGCATCGAAACGGGCATGCAAATCGGGTGACACCTCAAAAAGATCGAAAATGACGATGTCTTTGGGCAGAAAATTGTTGAGTTTGAACGCCAACTGCCGGCATTCTTCAGGAGTGAAATGCGTATCGGTGTCGAAGTGGGCATAGAAAGAGCTGGCGTGCACACCGGTGTCAGTGCGCCCGCAGCCAGTGATGGCCACGCGTGACTCACGCATCAGAAGCGAGAGACATTTCTCCAAAGTCTCCTGCACCGACGGGTGGTTCGGTTGGATTTGCCAGCCGAAAAACGCAGTGCCGTTATATGCCAAATGTAAGAAATAACGCATAAGCCGATTTTCAGGGCGCAAAAGTAGTAAAAATTTGCTACTTTTGCCGCATCATTTAAAACCCGTTATGATGAAAAAAAGTACCATTTTTGTTTGTGCAAAGCAGTAAACGTGATATTTATTGCTTCTAACAAAGATGAAAAAATATCTATAAATAATAATTGCAAAGATTTAGATAAGGAAAAAAGTGGAACTTGCTGACATTGTTTCGTTTATAGAGCCGAAAGAGACCATTATCGGTTCACCTGACAGTGAAATCATTGAGCTGGCCATCGATAGCCGCAAGGTGATTCGGGCGGAACATACGCTCTTCTTCGCCATTGAAACGGAGAAGAACGATGGTCATCTTTATGTGCGCTCTTTATATCAGGCAGGTGTTCGTAATTTTGTGATTACCAAAGTGATGAATGACTTTGCACAGTGTGTCGAAGCCAACTTCCTTTTCGTGGAAGATTCGTTGGGAGCACTGCAACAACTCGCTCAAAAATACCGTCAACAATTCCATTATCCTGTTATTGGCATCACGGGCAGCAATGGCAAAACTATTGTCAAGGAGTGGCTTTCCATGATTCTTTCCGAAAGGTATCGCGTGGTGAAGAGCCCTGATAGTTACAACTCCCGTATTGGTGTGCCACTCTCTGTTTGGAATATGTCAGCGGAACATGACATCGCCGTCTTTGAGGCAGGTATCTCCCGACCCAACGAGATGCGCACCCTTGCCGACATCATTGACCCGACTATAGGCATCCTGACCAACATTGGGGCAGCCCATGCTCAGTTCTTCCCGAACAATAACCGCAAAATTATTGAGAAACTGAAATTGTTTCAGAATGTGGAGGTGCTGATCTATCACAATGATAACGAAGAGTTGAATATGATTCTTCAACTTCCTGAGTATAAGGGGATTCGTAAGATATCATGGGGGAATGACTATAGTACCTATCCAGTGCAAATGCAGGCCGCTCCTTCCGAAGGAACGCTGATTACTATCGAAGGATTCGATTATACCGTGCCTTTCATTGACAGCGCATCGCTGGAGAATGCCACACATGTCATTGTGACTCTGTTGGTTGTAGGATTCAAGCCCGAGGAAATCAACAGTCAACTCCATCGCCTTTCACACATTAGTATGCGATTGGAGATTCTGCAAGGAATTAGTCATTCGGTCATTATCAACGACACCTACAGCTTGGATATCAACTCTTTATCTGCCGCACTTAACTTTTTGGACACACAGACGCAGATGCCTAAGAAGACGCTTGTTATCTCCGATTTCGAGCAAGTGGGTGACTTGACGGAGGCGGATTTCCGCCACCTCAATCAAGAGTTGCATCAACACCATATCACCAAACTGGTCGCGGTTGGCAGCTCTTTTGCCCATCATCGTGATATGTTTGATTTGGATGAGGTGCTCTGTTATCCTAACACGGCAACCCTGCTGGAGCACATCTCCGAATTGCGCATTTCTTACGAAATTGTGCTGATAAAAGGGGCACGTAATTTTCATTTCGAACAGGTAGTCAAAGTCTTACAGCATAAAACGCATTTGACTATTTTGCAGGTGAATTTGCCTGCGCTGGCTTATAACCTCAACTATCATCGCAACCGTTTACGTCCTGATACCAAGATGGTGGCGATGGTGAAAGCCTCCTCATACGGCTTGGGCGACGTGGAGCTGGTCAATACGTTGATAGATCAAGGTGTTGATTATCTGGCAGTTGCTTATACCGATGAAGGGGTTCGTTTGCGTAAACGCCGCATCAATACGCCCGTCATTGTGCTGGGAGCCGAGGCGCATAGCTTCGAGGTGATGGTCAGCCATCAGCTGGAGCCTGAAATCTTCAACTTCTATTATCTGCAGCAGTTGGAAGAAGTGCTGGCTCGCCATTCTGAAATCAAGGAGTTTAACATTCATATCAAAGTGGATACAGGAATGCACCGTTTAGGCTTTGATTTAGAAGATCTTCCAAGACTTATCGATACAGTGAAGCGAAACCCGAAACTTCGTATTGCTTCTGTTTTTTCTCATCTTGCCGCTGCTGAAGATCCCGCTGAAGACGCTTTCACTCGTCGGCAAATTGCCCTTTTCGGACAGATGACTGACATTCTTTGTTCCGCTTTCGACTACAAGATTTTGCGTCACATTCTCAACAGTGCTGGAATC
>CAMJXE010000067.1 GCA_946409645.1 uncultured Bacteroidales bacterium | reverse complement strand
CCGCGACCTGCGGCTTGGGAAGCCGCCGCTCTGCCAACTGAGCTACTACCGCGTTTTGGTTTAAGGTTGATGGTTTATGGTTTAAGGATTCTGTCGGTTTACAAGGTTTTCCTTAAACCTTAAACCTTAACCCCTAAACCCTAAACCCTAAACATTAAACCTTATGTGCAGGATGTCGCCGTCTTGCACTTCGTAGTTCTTGCCTTCGACCGCCAACTTGCCGGCCTCTTTGCATTTCAGCTCCGACCCGTATTTCACCAGGTCGTCGTATTTGATGACCTCCGCACGGATGAAGCCGCGCTCCAGGTCGCTGTGGATGACGCCCGCCGCCTGCGGCGCCAACATGCCCCGCGTGATCGTCCAGGCACGGTTCTCCTTGCCACCGACGGTGAAGAAGGAGATGAGATCCAGCATTTTGTAGGCCGCACGGATCACCTTGTTGACGCCCGGCTCGGTCAAGCCCACGTCGGCCAAGAAGGCCTTGCGGTCCTCTTCGCTCTCCAACTCGGCGATCTCGGATTCGATTTTGGCACCGATGACCAGCATCTCTCCGCCGTGCTCTTCCACATATTTCTTCACGGCCTCGGAATAGGCGTTTCCGGTGGCCGCGTCGTCGTCATTCACATTGCACACGAACATCACGGGCTTCTCGGTGAGCAGCATCATGTCGGCCACCACCGCCTTCTCGTCGGGCGTGACCTCCAGGGTGCGCACGTTCTGGAAACCTTCCAGATGTTCCTTGTATTTCAACAGAACGGCAAGGTCGTGCTTGGCGGTCTTCTCGCCGACTTTCGCGGCTTTCTCCACCTTGGTGATCTTGCGTTCAATTTGTTCCAAATCCTTGCATTGCAGCTCGAAATCGACAATCTCGATGTCGCGGACGGGATCCACCGAACCTTCCTCGTGGGGGAGGGCAGGATTGTCGAAGCAGCGCAAAACATGAATGAGCGCGTCGCACAGACGCACGTCCGCCAAGAAACTGTTGCCGATGCCGGCGCCCTGGCTCGCACCCTTGGCCAAACCGGGGATGTCCACCAAGTCCAAGTTGGCGAACACCAATTTGTCGGCATGGATGAAGGTGTTGATATGCATAAGACGTTCGTCGGGCACCTGACACACGCCGATGTTCGACTTGTTGGTGCTGTACGCGAAATCCGTCACCTCCGCCTTCGTGTTGGAGATGCAGTTGAACATCGTGGTCTTACCCGAGTTCGTCAGTCCTACTATGCCGCATTTGAGGCCCATGTTTCGTTTATTTGTTTCTCTTTCGTTTTTGTTCGTCCCACACTGCGCTTCGCTTGAGGTTTTCCTTTTCCCCACACTGCGCTTCGCTTGTGTGGGGTTAATTGCGCTTCGCGCGTGTTGCCTCTTCGAGGCTGCTTGATGAATATCTTTCTTTCTAAAAGGTCTTACGTCTCAACTTAGAACCCGAGCACCACGTCTTCCACGTGGTCGATTTCGGGGAGGTAGTGTTTGATCGTCTGTTCCACGCCGTTCTTGAGGGTCATCTTGGCATGAGGACAAGTGCCACACGCACCTTGCAACCGCACCTTGACGACCATATCGTCGGTCAGTTCCACAAATTCGATGTTGCCGCCGTCCTGTTCAAGATAGGGGCGGATTTGGTCGATGATCGACATCACTTTCTGTTCTAACGTGGCGTTCTCCATTGTTTTATAATTAGGCCGCAAAGATACAATTTTTTCGTATATCAATTACTCGTTGTCAATTAATAAAAATGAATCCATCGCGCGGGATATACTGTCGAGGGTGTCCCATTGTGCAAAACGGGCATCGTTGCGGTAGAATGCGACCATCGGCTTCTGCTCGAACTTCATCAAATGCATGGCACTGTCGGGCGGCCACGTGCCGTTGCGCAGTTGGGTGACCGGAATCTGGTTGCAATAGGCAACGTAGTAGTCCCACGTGCTGTCCAAACGGTCGTAATCCTTGAAAACCAGTTGCATACTCGGGTCGTTCTGGTAGAAAAGCGCGCATGCTTTGTTCCCGTTGGTCCCAATCACGATGGGACGTGAAATATAGTGTTTGCCGAAATCGTGCTCTTTGACGTACTCCTTTATCCACTGATTTGCGGTTTTGTTCGCTTCGAAATTGCTGTCCAAGGCGTATTTCGCGTATGCATTGTGGATGCCACCCGAAATCTCGTTGAAATAGAGTGAAGTGTAAGGACTGTTGAACAGTATATGGCGGATGGGCATGAAAGAAAGTAAACCTAACAGCCCTAAAATCACAAAGTTAGTGTATCGGTCGTTGATGTGGCGTAGCGTGCATTCTAATCCGCTGACCGCTATAAGCATAAAAAGCGGGTAAATGCAATATTGTATGGCCCAAAGCGTGTCAGGGTTCATGTAATGCGTCTTCACACGATTGATGCAGAAAAGAAATGTATATATAAATATGAATATGGAGAATGGCTTCAGCGTTTTAATGGCATTTTTGAAAAAGACAAAGAAGAGGAGAAAACTGATTAAAACGACCGTTGGCGTGCTGATATACAGATATTTAGAGAGATATCGCGTGGGGAAATTGTCCGGACCGATGAGGTGCCCTTCGAAAATCTGGTTTTGGTCGAACGGAATATTCGTGACCAAAGAGGCGAAAGATCTGTTGGGCATAATGAAGGAAGTCTCTAAGAACAAGGTACATACGTTGTGGATGACATAGACGGTAACCCACATACTGGCAATCACTAAACTGACCAAACCCAGTGCTTTGAGATATTCCTTCGAGAAGATTTTCTTGATAGGATTGTAGAGGAAAAAGTTCAACAGTGCGAATATCATGAACAGATGTAATAGCGATGAGCCGGCATTGTGCACCGACAAGGTGAGCAGGATGCCGATGGCGGTTCGGATCAGCCGTGACGTTCGAATCACCGGCAACTCTCGACTGAAATAGTACATCTGCATGATGCTGTAAATGAAGAAGAAAGCGAAGGTGACATCCACCACGTTGCTCAACGAATATCCGAAGAATCTTGGCGAAATAATCAAGAAGAATGCCGTGAAGAATGCGGCACGCCAGCTGAAGGCTCGTAGCAACAACAAGGAGAGATAGGCCATCAACAGCCATCCGAAAATAGAGCTGATAATATGTCTGATAGAATATATATCTCTGATATTGAATGTTTTAGAGAAAGAATAGATTAGCAAGTCTATGATTTGTGCCTGAGTGTGTGCGTAGGGGTGGGCTTTATAGGCATCTGGGTCACCGATATGATGGAAATGGTTGTAGAGCAGTTCCGAGTATTCGTTTTGCGCCACTTCGCGGTCGGAAATTCCAATATGTCGATTGAGGATAAGCATTCCGACCAGTGAGGAAATCAACAAAATCATCCACAGGTATTTGAAAACGTCATCATGGGTCTTCAGCTGCAGAGAAAACTTGCTTTTTTCAATCTGATACCTGATTTTCTGTTTGTTGTCCTTGGAAAAACGGATGTTCCAGACGTTGTCGTCAAAGAGATTGTCGTAATAGAGGAACTTGTCCACGGCATTTTTGACGCGGATGAATAATCTTTCCCAAAAGTCTTTGCTTTCCGTCGGCATAACTTATTGTTTTTCAAATTGTTGATGGAGTTGGCGCAGATAGAGGACGGCTTGTGGTCCCTCGTTGAAGAGCAAGTCGATGATAGAGAGATTCGGAATGAATCCAAATTTATCTTCAAATACTTGATAATAAGGTGTTTGAAGGCGGAATGGATAATCTTCCTTTTTCGCATTCTTGGGATGAATCAACAGCCGAAGGTCGTTTGCGTTATAGGGTACAAACGTGTTTGTGGAAGGAATATCTATTTTCAAACGCATCAGTTTGAGCAAGGTTTGCGTCAATTGTAGGTTAAAATCGTACAATAGTTCGACCTTCTGGTCGAAAATGGGCTTTAGAGCATCCTTGTAATATAGGTAATAAGGGGTGTTGTTATAGGCCGATTCGATGGATCGCCAGTGTGCGCGCGGCCACGGGGTGGAGTAGTCGATACGTACTGCTTTCACAATACCCATTCTACCATCATGAACGGTCGGAATGATGAGATTCAGCACTCCGTTACCGTTCATGATGGTTGTCCTGTTGCGATAGGACTGTTTTTGGTATCGCTCCTCACGCTCGATGGTCGCGCCTTCAGCAAGCAAGAAGGCGAAATACTCTACCGGCGGGAGATATGCGGTGGAAAGCAGCGGACTTTTCACCGTTATTTGGCAATTATCATTTTGGATTTGTAGTTGCGCTCACTGCCTTGAATATCAACGAAGTAGATGCCATTGTCCAAACCCTTGACATTCATGGTGAAGGAGGCGTCTGTTTGGATGCGTTGCGTCATCACCAGTTGCCCCAAGGCATTGTAAATACGGCAGGTGGCGTTCTCGTTGTAAAACTCGCCTTGAATGGTGACAATGCCGTCGCGGACAGGGTTGGGGATGACTTGGAAGGTGCTGCTTTGGGCGTAGTCTTCAACACTTGTGATGATTTCGCCGGTATATAGCATGCCTTTCAGAGAGGTGGCACCGGTGTTGTCGGGGTCGAGCCACGGTTGAAGTTTGCGGGCTGCATTGCTGTTGTTGTTGTTGGTCCAGTGGTAGGACATTCTGCCGTAATTATCCTTGCCGGTAGGATAGTAGCAGTAGCTGGAACCGCCTGTCAAGGTGCCGATAATCAGACCGTGAGAGTTGAACAAAGGGGAACCGGAAGAACCTTGTTCGGTAACACCCTTGTTGGGGTTTGTCAGCCATGAGACTACAAAGAATTTATTGGCGTATGAGCCGGTTGTGGGTGCAGAGATGCTCTTCACGAAGCTGATTTTCTTCCAGTCGCCGCCAGGATGGTGAACGCATGTGCCGACGGAGAAAGCGCCTGAGCGATCCCAACCTGCGAAGAATATGCTGTCACGATAGGCGATGCCTAAGTTGCCGGTGATTTTGACCAACAAAAAGTCTGAGGAAGCATAGGTGTTGGTAGCATTGGAGCGTGCCACGATGGTGCCACCGTTGGCCACTCGGGAGGAGATGCCCGTGGTTCCGCCGCACTCGTTCAATTGGTAGTTGAAATAGAATTTGAAGGTCTGGTCGTCCGCTGAAACACAGTGATCCGCGGACAGCACGTATGGGGTCTTGTCCATTCTCACGTTGTTAACCATTGCGCCAGTGCAGAGGAACATTCCCCAGCCTTCATCCGGAATATAGGCCGTCATGCTGAGGAATACAACGGAATTGATAGGATAGTGCCAAGGTTGCGCATCAGGGCAGGCAACGTCGATGTGGCAGTCGCCTTCGGCATCGCCGTGAGGCCCCTTAGCATCGGAGTTGATATCCAAGAAATCCCTGTAGGTATGCATGACGGCGGCGATTTGGAAGTGCCCTCTGAAGGAGGCGTCGGCAGGTTCATAATATTCCACGATCAGTTCGTCGCCAATGATGTTGTCGCTCTCAAATCGTCCCACAGACTGAACATCATCGTTGGTGTACGGACCGTAAACTTGCTCGCGGTCAGGACTATACACGAATAGCTTGGCCTCTTTGGGAATGTCGAATTGTTCGAAAACCACATAAGTCATGATAGAACCTTCGGAGACGTATTTTGTGCGCCAAAGTGTACCTCCGTCGGCCGTGACATCGGTGCGGCCTGCGTTCAGAAGGTTGTGGTTGACGGAAAAGCCGACACCAGCGCGCAGTGGAGCTGATTTTTCCACCACTTCGGCGTCTTCGCGTTCAAGTTTCTGGAGGTCAACGGATGGCATTACTTGGACATCGATAACTTGGGAAATGTTTTTCTGACTGAAAGAATAAGGTCTTTCTGTTTGTTCGGATTGAGCATACAAAACACTGAGGCTCAATGCAAAAAAGGTTAATAAGCTAATAATTTTTTTCATATTTTAAACGTTTATTTTCCAAATGCAAAGGTAAAAAAAAACGCGGCAAAGATACATCTTTTTTATAAACAGAAAAAAATCGTATTTTTGCAACCGTTTTAAAATGAAAATATGACAGTAAAAAGAAAAGTGAAATTTGAAGGCGTTCCTTACGAAGGGAACCTTGAGGAACTTATCATACAGGCACTTCTGGAGAAACAGGGTGTGGATATACATTGTGTCAATTTGAAAAAAATCAACCACGTCTATTTCGATTATTTTATCGTGTGCACGGGTAATTCCAAGCCACATGTGGAGACGCTATGCGATTTTGTGCAGGAGCAGACCCAGCGAGTGGCTGGCGTGAAACCGCTGCACGTGGAGGGTTTGGAGAACAAAGAGTGGATTTTGCTCGACTATTTCAATATCTTGGTGCACATTTTCCTGCCTGAGGCGCGCGAATACTACCAACTCGAATCCCTTTGGGGCGATGCAGATATCCAGAAATTTTAATTGATAAGAAAAATGCCAAATAACGACAATAACAACAAGAACAAAGGCAATATTCCTGATTTTTTCGGAGGGAAAGACAAAAAAAACGGCGGCAAGCCCAAATTTAGCTGGTCGTTGTTCTACATTGTGATCACTGTCGCGCTGATTGGAGTCTATTTTTTCTCCGCCAATGATGCTTCACGCGAGGTGAACGATATGGAATTCTACCAAATGGTTAAGAATCAAGATATTGAGCATGTGGAATATGTCAAGAAGAATTCCCATATCAATATTTTCTTGAAACGTGACGCGTTGGAGTCCAATCCTTCCCACGAAGCTGTGAAAAAGAATGTTGAGGGACCGCAGTATTTTCTGGTGGTCACGGACCTACAAGTCTATAATGAGAACTTGAGAGGGGTCAAGGAGCAGTGTGTAGAAGAACGATTGGCTGCTGATAGCACATTGAAGGCCAATGACATAGCGAGAGAATATGACTTTCCGATGAAGCAAGACAATACGCAGAACTGGGGCTTTGAGCTCATATTCTGGACGTTGCCGATCTTGCTGATTTTCTTGCTCTACTACTTTTCTATGCGTTCGATGCGTGGTGGCGGTGGTATCGGTGGTGCCGGAAACATCTTCAACATAGGCAAATCACGTGCGCAGGAGTTCGATGAGAAATCCGGCCAGTTGGTGACGTTCAAGGACGTGGCTGGTTTGGAAGGTGCGAAGTTTGAGATCGAAGAGGTGGTTGACTTCCTGAAAAACCCGCAGAAATACACCGTCTTGGGTGGCAAGATTCCGAAAGGTGTGCTCTTGGTAGGTCCTCCTGGAACAGGTAAAACGTTGTTAGCCAAGGCTGTGGCTGGCGAAGCGAAGGTTCCCTTCTTCTCCTTGTCCGGTTCCGATTTCGTGGAAATGTTCGTGGGCGTGGGGGCTTCCAGAGTGCGAGACCTCTTCCGCACGGCTAAGGAAAAAGCACCCTGCATCATTTTTATAGATGAGATTGACGCTATTGGTCGCGCTCGTGGCAAAGGAACCTTCTCAAATGCTAATGACGAACGTGAAAGTACTTTGAACCAGTTGCTTACGGAGATGGACGGCTTCGGCACCAACGCCGGTGTCATCATCATGGCGGCCACCAACCGCGCCGACATCCTCGACCGTGCCCTCCTTCGTGCTGGCCGTTTCGACCGTCAAATTCAGGTGGAATTGCCCAACCTCAACGAACGCCGCGGCATCTTCGGCGTGCATGTGCGCAACCTTAAGCTCGGTCCCGATGTGGATTTGGACTTCTTTGCGAAACAGACTCCCGGATTCTCCGGAGCCGATATCGCCAATGTCTGTAACGAGGCTGCCCTGATCGCTGCCCGTCATAATAAGCAACAGATTGAGAAAGAGGACTTCCTTTCCGCGGTCGATCGTATCATTGGCGGTCTGGAACGCAGAGGCAGCGTGATTTCGCCTGAGGAGAAGAAGACGATAGCCTACCACGAGTCCGGTCACGCCTGTGTGAGCTGGATGCTACGCTATGCCTCCCCGTTAGTGAAGGTCACCATTGTGCCCCGCGGCAAAGCACTTGGCGCGGCATGGTATCTCCCCGAAGAACGTCAACTGACAACATACGAGCAACTTATGGACGAGATGACAGCCACCTTGGGCGGTCGCGCTGCCGAAGATGTCTTCTTCGGACAAATTTCCACAGGTGCGCTCAATGACCTGGAGCGAGTGAGCAAGCAAGCTTACGCGATGATTGTCTATTATGGCCTGGATGAAAAAATCGGTAATGTAAGTTACTATGACTCAACAGGTCAGCAAGAATTTAGCATGACGAAACCCTATAGTGAGAAGACTGCTCAAGAGATTGACGAGCGCGTGCATTTGCTGATTGAGACCGCATACAAGCGTGCCAAGCAGATTCTCACAGACAATTATGACAAGGTGGAGAAGCTGGCCTTGCTGCTGTTAGAACGAGAAGTGATTTTCACAGAGGATGTGCGTAACATTCTTGGCGAGCGTCCGTTCCAAGAGCCCGAAACGAAATCGGAACCCGAAGCTGTTCCTGCAGCAGAAAATGCCCCGGCTGACGAACCCGAATCTTCAAATCCAACGAATATTGAAGAATGATGAGCCAAAACGAAAGTAATTTTATATCAGATAAGGAATATATCCGCGGTGTTATCCGGAAAAGCACATTGTCACATGACCACATTCCGGATGGGCGTCCCTCTTTGGATTATATGGTCCCTCAGAACAACGTGCAGGTCGAGTTCTGGCAGAATTTCCAGGCCAATGGCGGCAAGATTCTGCGCTGTCACACCCGCAACGACAGGATCAAGTTTTTGCAGATGTTAGCTCAGGATCAGCAGTACAATGTGGTGCTGAACACCCACAACAACCTCTGCGGTGATCTGGAGCAGGCGCAGATCAACTACGTCAACTCCGTCTCGGTGAACATGCCGATCGACGCGGTGGTGGTGCTTTCTACCTCATTGGTGGCGCGTAACGGCAGCATCGGCTTCACGCAGCCCGTCTCGCGTTTTGTCTCCATGCGCAATCTTGCGCTCGATGTCATCGTGATTTCCCGTATGGTGGACATCGTCCCCGACATGGAGTCCGCGCTGGCCCGCAATCTCAAGTTCGCCAAGGACGCCGGTATGGAATTCATTACCCCAGAACCGCTTCCCAAGGAAAATGGAAAATTGGTGCGTACTCCGCAGCATCCGCGTTATATTCTGCTTCTTTTGGACGATAATACACCGAAAAATGAACCCCAAAACGCGTAATCTCTTCGTTAGGACAGCTTCGGGGATTGTATATGTGGCCCTGATGGTGGCGGCGGTCTTCACCCCGTGGGTGGCTGTGCCGTTGGCGTTGTTTTTCACGTTGGTTGGAATGTATGAGTTCTACCGACTATGCAACAAATCCGAACTTCGTCATCATCTTGCATTTTGGCTCATCGCTGCAGGATGTTTGATTGAATGTTTTTTGAACATGGAGATAATTTCCTATGAAAGTGTTCCATCAACTCCATGGACAATAACGGTTTGTATCGCAGGCCTCTGTCTTTTTCTGCCGGAACTTTTCGGCAAAAGCGAGGAAGCGATGAGTCATGTGGGACTTGGCTTCCTGGGCCAGATATGGGTTGTGTTGCCTCTGTGTATCCTCTTTTTCCTTTGGATTCCGCAGCAGCCGATTCTGGTGTTGGCCTTCCTGATCCTGATTTGGATGTCTGACACTGCCGCGTATGTCTTCGGTTCGCTCTTCGGCAAACACAAATTAGCTCCGAACATCTCCCCAGGCAAGACTTGGGAGGGCTTTCTCTGCAGTTGCGTATTCACAGTAGGTCTGGCCATCGGATTTTCCTACATCCCTTATTTCCAGCAAGCTGGATTGGAATGGTGGCAATGGATATGGCTCTCGCTCATCATTCAGGTTTTCGGACTGCTGGGAGACCTTACAGAATCCCTCTTCAAGCGCAAGGCCGGTGTGAAGGACAGCGGCAATGTCATCCCTGGTCATGGCGGTGTCCTCGACCGCGTGGATTCCATCCTTTTCGCCACTATTCCGGCGTATTTGTTTTGCCAGTTGTTTTAGGAATGTGTGAGGCGCAAAATTTCGCGTCTTTACGGGTTTTGTCTCATTTTTGCCTATTAAGATTTTTTATATACCTTAATGTAGTTTATTATAAATGATATTATGGCACACAAAATACTGATTGCAACGGGCGGCGGCGACTGCCCTGGATTGAACGCGGTGATCCGCGGCATTGTGAAACGTGCGCAGTTGGAGCCGGAAGAATGGCATGTTTACGGCTGCATTGAGTCGTTTAACGGCATATTGAAGGACAACGTGGAGATTGTGGAGCTGACCGAGAGCATGGTCTCCGGACTGCACGTGAAGGGCGGCACCATCATCAAAACCACCAACAAGGGCGGCCCGTTCCATTTCCCTGTGCGCAAACCCGACGGCAGCTGGGTGATGGAAGATCGTTCGCAGCTGATGAAGAAGCGTTTCGAGAACATGGGATTCGACGCCATCATCAACATCGGCGGCGACGGTTCGCAGCGTATTTCCTTGGATCTCCTCAAGATGGGTATCCCCGTGGTGGGCGTGCCCAAGACTATCGACAACGACTTGTCGAGCACGGATTTCACTTTCGGTTTCCAGACGGCGGTGCAGATTGCCACGGAGGCCGTTGACAAGTTGGTGACGACCGCGGAGAGTCACAACCGCGTCTTCATCATGGAAGTGATGGGTCGCGATGCGGGCTGGATCGCGTTGCACACGGCCATCGCCGGCGGGGCGGAAGTCTGCATTATCCCCGAAATCCCGTACAATCCCGAGGCCATCGCCAAGAAGATTGAGACACGCTACAAGAACGGCATGGGGTTCTGCAACATCGTGATTGCCGAGGGCGCGAAACGGGTCGGCGGCGACGTCGTCGGCAAGGCTCCCACGGCTATCGGTGACCAGCATATCAAGCTCGGCGGTGTGGGGGATGTGCTGAAGCAGGAACTACTCGACCTTGGCATCGAGCATGACATCCGCGTGACGGTGCTCGGACACTTGCAGCGCGGCGGCACCCCAGTGGCCTACGACCGCATCCTCGCCACCGAGTTCGGCGTGAAGGCCTTCGAGCTCGTCAAGGAGAAGAAATACGGCAACCTCGTGGTCTATCGCAACAACAGTATTTCGTACGCGCCGTTAGAAGAGGCCGTCAAGGAACCGCATTTGGTGAAACCCGACGACTTCCTCGTGAAAACGGCAAGAGGGGTGGGCATCGTTTTCGGCGACGAACAAGGTAGTTAGCAATTAGCAATTAGTAATTAGAAATTAGTGATTTGTAATACGAATCTTATATCATTTAAATGTAAAATCATTTAATCATCGAATTATGGAAAACATTATATTAGTTAAAAGTAAGGTGTTTGCTTTGCGAATTATCAAAATGTACAAATATCTCAAAGAGGAGAAGAAAGAATATGTTCTATCTCAACAATTATTAAGATGTGGTACGAGCATTGGGGAAAATGTGAAGGAAAGTGTATTTGCACAGTCAACGGCTGATTTCTATGCTAAAATGTATATAGCCCAAAAAGAAGCCGGGGAAACAGAATATTGGCTTGAATTATTATACGAAAGCGGATATATAGACCAAAAACTGTTTGATAGTTTCCTTGTTGATTGTCAAGAACTTATTAAACTGTTAGTTTCAATAACCAAAAATTCTAAAAAGAGAAAAAAAGTTTCATAAATACAGCCAATTAACAATAATTTCTAATTACAAATCACTAATTACTAATTATGAAAAAGATCGTAGTCCTTTCCGGTGCCGGCATTTCCGCCGAGAGCGGCATCAGCACGTTCCGCGACAGTGACGGACTTTGGGAAAACCATAATGTGGAGGATGTGGCCACCATCGATGGGTGGTATCGCAACCCCAAGCTCATCATCGATTTTTACAACGAACGTCGGGCGCAGTTAGAGCATTGCGAGCCCAACGACGCGCACAAATTAGTGGCGAAGTTGGAAGAGAAATACGACGTGACGGTGGTCACGCAGAATGTCGATGACCTGCACGAGCGTGGCGGTTCCTCGAAGATCATCCACTTGCATGGCGAGCTCACCAAGGCTTGCAACGAACGGAAGACGGAGGTTCTCGACATCGGGTACAAGCCGATGACGTACGGCGAACGTGCCAAGGACGGTTCGTTGTTGCGCCCGTTCATCGTCTGGTTCGGCGAGGCGGTTCCGTTGTTGGATGCCGCCGCCCGTGAGGTGGAGCAGGCTGACATCCTGATTATTATCGGTACTTCATTGGCCGTATATCCCGCCGCAGGACTGCTCTACTATGCCCCGCAGGATGCCGAGATATACGTCATCGACCCGAAACAGCCCGGCAGCATCTCCCGCCGCGTGACCTACATCACCGAAAAAGCCACCGTCGGCATGAAGCAATTGGCCGAGAAGTTAGGAGTTGGCAGTTTGCAATTGTAACGAAAGGCCCCCATTCCCCCCATTAGGGAGGCGAAGGGCGGGGGATTAAGATATGTTAAAAATGAAAAAATCAAAACTTTGGATATTTCTGCTCGCAGCAGCTGTCTCTGTCACCTTAGTGGCGTGCGATGAATTGTTTTCCATGGAGTATAAAATCGTGGGCATGTGGCAAGTTTCCCATACCTATCTAAACGGTGAAGAAATCGACTCCACGGACTATGCCGGCTACAATGTCGGTACTTACTATTTTATCTATGCTGACCATGTGATGGAAGTCAGGGCTTACCGTAACGGAGAATGGCGCACCTCCACATTCGCCACGTATGTGATTGACCAAAAGACAAAAACGGTTGAGATGCAATATACTCTGATGGGGAATAATTACAAATTCCTTGCCGACGTTGATAAGTTGTCGCGCAGGGAGTTTTTCATCGAATTTGACGATACGCACGGCGATCATTGGCGCTTGGAGATGTTCTCGAGGTCAAACAACTGACATGGGAAGCACGTCACGCACCACGTTGTGGGCTTTCTTGCTCATCACTGGTATCATTGTGTTGTCTTGCGTTCTGCTTTGGCACGATGACGGGGACAAAAGTCATGTGGAGGACTATCTCAATGTTGAAATACTCGACATGCTTGTTGCCGAGTCCCCGTTGTTGATATTCGGACCTGAAGATGTCGAAGTCGCTCACGGATGGTCCATTTTTTCAGGCATTTATCCCGCCGTGAAGTTTCGTTGTCGTTTCGATTCCCCACACAAAGAAAGCGGATCGGTTATCCTTTGTTATCGTCCTCAAGGCTCTGCCGAATGGCTGATGGCGGACACTCGCCTGCGCCGCGACAACACCGCTCGATTAACTCTTCGCGACCTCAGACGCGATACCCCTTACGAGTGCTTTTTCATTCTTGTCGGGGATGGTTGTTTGTCACGAAGTGCTGTGGTGACCTTCTCAACCTCTGACCATTAATTTGCGCCGATAGAGAATCTCTATCTGTTTTTAGATTCTCAGCAAATTTGAATGGATAATGAATATCTCGGTTTATCCACTTGGTTCCCAGTGTGTTGTCAGCCAACGCGGCAAGTCCGGATGAACGAAATTGGTCGATGATGAAAAAAATCCACCGAAACTGTTGATTCTATTGTTTTTAATTTGTATTTTTGCTGCCATATTTCTCACCAATTGTTTGTTGAGGTTTACAATAGCAAAAATAGGTGAAAAAATACGAGAATGGCAAGTCGTTGCTAATTTATTTATTAACAATGACTTGCTTGTTTGTCAACACTAAAATTGAAAGAAATTTACGGAATTAAAGAAACAAACAAGTATGAAAAAAGTATCTCTGATTCTTTCGGTGATTGTTATGATGTCACTTCTCCCGTTGCCAATGTGGTCGCAGAGTGTGACTGTGACGGTAGGTACGGGTACTATAGCAACAAATACAACTCCAATAAATTCCTACTATAAACATTCATGGACGGAATGCATTTATCAGGCTTCCGACATAGGTGAGGATGGGTTTATCCACGGGGTAGCCTGGGAATGTTCCGACCCGTACGCATTTTTGATGAATACCATAGAAATCTATATGGGAACCACCTCTAATACGACACATGCCAACGCTGATTCATGGCTACCGATGAATCAGCTTACATTAGTCTATTCGGGTGTCAATGTGACCATTCCCAGCAGTACGGGCTGGCTGTATATTGATTTGGATGATGCTTTTGAGTATTCGAGTGACGAAAACTTGGTGATAGTGGTGGCGAAAACCGCTCCGCAATGGACAAGTTCACTGAGGTTTTATGCAACATCGAGCAACAATGCCGTGTTGTATCGTCGTAGTGACAGTAATACGGACTATGCGGACCATCCGGGCACGGCCACGGGGATGTTGTCATCTGATTTGGCCAACGTAAGGTTATACTTTACAACAACGCATTGTCCGTCTGCTAAAAATATTACCATCAGCGATATTACAACGGATTCTGCGCTGGCAACGTGGAGTGGCAATCCGTCAAACACGTCCTGGCTGGTGGGGTGGGGACTGTCGGAGGCGGCCTCGCAAACGGATGTCATAATGGTTCAGGACACGTTTGTGGTGATGGACAATTTATCGTCAGAGTCCCAATACTATTTTTCCATTCAGTCGGTTTGCGACACGGTGACCAACAGTTATTGGAAGAAAACCCATTTCAAGACATCTTGTGCAGGAAATTATCTTTCGGGCGGCTGTTTTGATTTGACGGATTTGTCCAGTCCGGGTATCACTTGTCAGTATGGTGATTTTTATGATCCTTACTCTTACACGGGGATTGCTCAAGGTCGACACACAATAATCACAGAGCTCCAATATGATCCGAATACGAACTATACGCTGCCGACCATACCAGATTGCAGGGATTATGCGGTACGGTTGGGAAATGACAATGTGGGGGCAGAGGCAGAGAGCATATCGTTGAGTTATGTGGTGGACACCTTGCAGGCGGATTTGATTTTATTGCAGTATGCGGTGGTGATGGAGGATCCTGATCATGATCCCGAAAACCAGCCCCGGTTCACGATGGAAATCCTCAACAGCGACGGCCAGCAGATAGACGAAGTCTGTGGATATGATAATTTCGTGGCCTCTTCCGGTTTGGGCTGGTCTTCTTTAGGCGGTAAGATTTGGAATGAGTGGACCACAGTGGGTATGGATATCTCCGCTTATCATGGTCAGAATGTCAGGGTGCGTATGACTACATACGACTGTGAACAAAGTGGACATTTCGGTTACGCATACTTTCTTTTGGACTGCGGAAGCAAGCGCATGAAAGCAGACTTCTGCGGATTGGATACGGTCAGGACATTCACGGCTCCGGCTGGCTTCCGCTACGAATGGTATTGGGAAAACAATCCCGATTCCATCATATCGGTTGACAGATCTGTCACTCTTTTTGAGGATAATAACGAGAGATTATTCTGCAAGGTGACATCCTTGAACAAGGACAGTTGCTATTTCAGAATCTACGGCTCTTTGGAACCTCGCTATCCGATAGCAGGTTTCTCTACCACAGTGGACAACTGCACTCGAACGTGTGTGTTTCAAAATGAGAGTGTTGTATCAGCCGACGGAATCACGCCAAATAGCCACATTGAACCTTGTGACAATGCCCTGTGGGATTTTGGTGACGGCACTGTCAGCCAACAATATAACACCACGCATGTTTATTCCAGTCCGGGCACTTATCAGGTGATGTTGGTGTCTGGACTGCATGATTTCTCCTGTACGGATACGGCTTACTATACCGTCACCATAGTCCCTATCTACACATATATTGACTCTGTCGTGTGTGACAGTTGCACATGGAATGGAGCAGTATATACGCAATCGGGTACTTATACTTACACAACGCAGAGCGTTTTCGGATGCGACAGTATTGTTGTACTGAACCTTCAAGTTAATCCGCTCCCGACGGCAGCGGTGTCTGGACTTACGGTGTTGTGTGAAGACTCGGCGGTGGTGCTGGTAGCCGATAGTGCGTTCTCTTACCTCTGGAGTACCGGTGACACCACGATGAGCATAAGTGTCACGGAGGAGGGTTCCTATACCCTGACCG
>CAMJXE010000066.1 GCA_946409645.1 uncultured Bacteroidales bacterium | reverse complement strand
ATCTAAAGGCGGCATCATCAGCGGATTTTTGACCGCCTTACGTGAGGAAGAGGAGATGGTGATGGAGGAGTTCTGGGTCGAACTTTGACCGCGCTCCATAAGTACTTTGTAACGCAACTTTGCATCGTTGCCCAACAATTTGCGGATGGCGGTGCGCAGCAAATCCACGTATTGCTCCTCCAAAATCTCTTTGTACCAAAGACTTGGCAGCTCCAATGTCAACTGTTTGTTCTCCAAGGAGACCGCGTTCACTGGCTCGAATATGGTCGAATAGACTTCAGGGGAAACCGTGTCTTTGATGATTTCCATACACTGGTTCCAAACTTGTATATGAGAGGGTATCTCTTTTTCCATTTGCAGTTTTTAATTCGTACTTTATTATCTATAATGCTTGATTTGAATAGTTTATAAAAACTCCGTTCTTCAAACTTTCACATTGCAAAACTAACAAAAAAAATGTTCAAAAAAAATATTTTTACCTCTTGATTTTTTGAAAAAAAAGAATATAGGTTTGCAGAGAGTGTGTAAAGTTTTTCAAGACAGAACGTTACGGAATTCTTCGTATTTTCCGACATCTTGCCAACTGTCCTCATCATGCGGATAGCCAAGAATACGATGGTCTGCCGCTTGGGAAAGGTAAAAGCTTGTGATAGAAGATTTTTCAACAGTCGGTATGGTGCGCGCGAAATCGGTGGTGAGAATGTGGATGCCGCTAAATGCCAATGGTTCAGTGTTTTCCATATTTCTTGCCCAGATTTTCTCCCCACTCTTCACGTTCTTCCATCCGCATAACCGACGGTCGTTTTGGTCAAATAGGAAATAGCGTTGAGTGTTGCGATGCCGTACCGCAAGGGTGGCTTCCGCCTTGTGAAAGATATGATCGTCAACCATCTTGTTCAGGTCTATATTAGAAAGAATATCAACATTGTAGATTAGGACGAGGTCGCTGTTTTGCCAGAATGGTTCCGCAAACTTAAGCCCCCCCGCTGTATCACGCAGATAAGCGCGTTCGTCGGAAACCCTGATGTGCTCCGACAATGGGTGGTTCCGCAAGGCATCCAGCATCATATCTGGGAAATGGTGTACGTTGACCACTATGTCACGGATGCCACTCGTCCACAACTTCTCCAAAGCCCTGTCTAATAACGTTTGTCCTTCATAGCACACTAAAGCTTTTGGCTTAGAGGCGGTTAAGGGATATAATCGGGTTCCTAATCCCGCTGCGAACAAAACTCCTGTTATCTTCATAATCATCGGTGTTTCAATCGGCAAAAGTAACAAAAAGATGTTAATTACATATTTGAAAATGGAGGTTTTCTATGATTAGTTGTGTTATTTTTGCCGTGTAATAGAAATAGTTTTGATTATGAAAAAAGTAGTTATAGCAATCATTGTCTGTTCTTCATTGTTTCTGAGTTCTTGTAAGGAAAAACTCATCACAACCAAATACACGATTGGCTGCATTGGTTATCAGTCTGGCAGTTTGGATGGAACAGATTGGGCAGCTGTTGAATCCTATATGTCTTCGCAGGTTGCTTATAACAAGACTGTTAACTTCGAAGGAAAGTCTCAATCTGAGAATGATGCGCAAGCACTGCAATACTACAATGCCCAAATCGAGAAATTGGACACAGCGTATGTTTGTTCTTTGATCAAAGGTACGGATTTCCTGATTTATGGAATCCAGACGCTCAACACCGATGGCAGCTACAAGGTGATAGGCGCGATTCAGTTTCAACACGACGGTACCAGCGATCCGATCCGCTAACGGGGTTGCTTTTTCACACGCTCTTTCAACATCGGAACGAAGAGAAAGTCTCCAAAATCCTCTTCTTCGTATTCTGAATCATTGATTTTTACGATTTTCTTCATGATTTGAGACTCCGTTCCAACGGGTATGACCATTATTCCACCTATTTTCAACTGGTCGAGCAATGCTTGGGGAATGTCGGGTGCACCGCAAGTGACTATCACGCGGTCGTAGGGCGCGAATTGCGGATAGCCTTTGAAGCCGTCACCGTAGTAAGTGACGACCGTTGGAGCGAGTTTGTCTAAAAGTGGTTTGGTGTGCTTGAATAGGGCGATTTGACGCTCTATAGTATAGACTTTCGCACCCATAGCGTACAATATGGCGGCCTGAAACCCCGAACCCGTGCCGATTTCCAATACTTTCATCCCTTTCTGCAACTCAAGTAGTTGAGATTGGAAAGCCACTGTGGAGGGCTTCGAAATGGTTTGGTCGGTGGTGATTTTCAATGCTACATCCTCGTAGGCTTGCGGCCACAACAGCGACTCCAAGAAGAGATGACGCTCCATTTTGTCGAAGGCTGTGAGCACGTTCTCATCGGAGATGCCTCGTTGACGAAGCTGTTCGATCATTCGCTTCTTTTGTCCGAGAAGAAGGTAGTTTTGCGTGGTCATGATTTGTCTTTATTTATAATTGTAGAGACGTGCCTCGGCGCGTCTCTACAGGAATATTGTGATTATTAGGTAATATACTAATGTTAGAATCCGATAGAAGAACCATCGAAACAGTGCGTGCAGATGCGTTCCTTGGGCAGTCCAATGGCGTTTGTGATAGTGTTTAATGTGTTGAATTTCAGTGTGTCAACGCCAAGATGCCTGCGAATAATCTCTACCATATTGGCGTATTCTTTAGAAGTGTTATCCAAGTATCGTTCCAGGTTTTTGTTGTCATCACCTTCTAATTCCTTGACCACGCGGCGTGTGATGAGCTCCAGAACGTTTTTGGAGGCGGAGAAATTGAGGAATTCGCAACCGTAGAGCAGGGGTGGACAGCTGATACGGATGTGGACCTCTTTGGCGCCATATTCATACATCATTTTCACGTTGTCGCGCAGTTGGGTGCCGCGCACGATGGAGTCGTCGCAGAAAACCACGCGCTTGCCTTTCAGTAAGTCTCTGTTAGGCAGCAGTTTCATCTTAGCTACGTGTTCGCGCATCACCTGGTTGGAAGGAGTGAAGCTGCGTGACCAAGTGGGTGTGTATTTGACAATAGCGCGTTGGTAGGGGATTTGCTTGCCGTTGGAATAGCCGATGGCCATGCCGATGCCGGAGTCGGGGATGGGTGCCACGAAATCAACCTCTGTGTCGTCGGTTTTGCCCATGGCATAGCCGAGGCCGTACCGGACGCTCTCGACATTAATATCTTCGTAATTCACAGAGGGGTAGCCGTAATAGATCCATAGGAAAGAACAAATCTGCATTTTGGGATTCGGGGCGAGCAGCTGTTGGATGCCGTCGGGGGTCACCTTTACGATTTCACCGGGACCCACGAAATATTCGGTCTCATAGTCCAGATTTGCGAAGCTGTGGTTTTCGGAAGCGACTACGCGACCGTCATCTTTCTTTCCGATAACGATAGGCGTGCGTCCATAGTAGTCGCGTGCGGCGATAATGCCGTCTTCTGTCAAAATCAGAAAAGAGCAGGAGCCTTTCACCTTATTATATACATATTGTATGCCTTCCACGAAATCGTGCTTGCGGGTGATCATCAATGCGATGAGTTCTGTGGGGTTGGTGGTGCCGGAACTGAGCTCGGTGAACTGTTGATTGGCATCCAAACACTCCTTCTCTAATTCTGATAAATTATTGATTTTCGCGACCGTTGTGATTGCAAATCGGCCGAGGTGTGAGTTTACCACTATAGGCTGCGCGTCTGTGTCGCTGATGACCCCGATGCCGGAATTGCCCTTGAACTTTTCTAACTCATCACCGAACTTGGTGCGAAAATAGGTATTCTCTATATTATGAATAGAGCGGCGGAAAAGTTTTGCATCTTGTTGATACGTTACTATTCCGCCGCGTCTTGTTCCGAGATGAGAGTGATAGTCCACCCCGTAAAATAAATCAGAAATGCAAGGTTTGGTTGAAACAACCCCGAAAAAACCACCCATAGTTTTGATGTTTTTGATTGATAATTAATAAGATGTGTGTCAGAAATCGCCGTTTCCAACGGGTTGCAATAATACTTTTTTTTCTGAAAACAACATCTTTTCACATTCTCATTTTTATGAACAAAAATTGTTAATAACAGACGATGTTAGAAGGTTTCGATTTAATTGTTACCTTTGCAGCTTAAAACGATTCGAAATGAAAATACTGCATACTTCGGACTGGCACATAGGACATGTGCTCAACTTCCATTACGACCGGCAGGAGGAACACCAGCACTTCCTTGGCCAACTCTGCCGTATTATCGAACAAGAACATCCCGACGTGCTCATCGTTAGTGGCGATCTCTACGACAAGAATACGCCCAGCAATGCTGCTATGCGATTTCTTAATGATAACCTGCTCAATATCTGTGATGTAGCTCCTGAAATGCCGATAGTGCTCACCGCTGGAAATCACGACAGTAGCTCTCGTATCGAAAGTATGTCGGGAGTGTGGAAACGCGTGAATACACACTTCATAGGGGCTGCGGAACGAGTCAACGATCAATATTTGACCGACAAACACATTGTTGAAATTCCTGGGAAAGGTTGGATTGCTGCAATACCGTATATTCCTGATTATCAGAATGATTTATATAATATAGTATTGCAAGAAATTCAGAAGAAAAATGTCCGGAATTTGCCCGTGATTTTAATGGGGCACACTACCGTCGGCAATGCTATTTTCACCGCACACGAAAGCACATCTTTCAATGGTCGGGATATTGTTGGGGGTATTAACAGCATGAGTCTCAATGACATAGATGATTATTACGACTATTTCGCGCTCGGACATATTCACACTCCGCAGACGCTAAATAACGGCAAGGCTCGTTATTGTGGCAGTCCTGTTCAACTCAATTTCAAAGAACAGTTTCCTCATTCTGTGACGATAGTAACCATTGATAATCACGGAGATAAGCCAAATATTGAGACTGTAGAGCTGGAACCGCTACGTAAATTTTACCTTATTCCTTCTATACCTGCACCTCTTGAGGATACTCTTACCTATTTAGAGAACAATCTTCCTGATAGTCAGGGATATGTGCAGGCGAATATTCTCTCGGCTGAGCGCTTGCCCTCTGACACCGAGAACCGCATTCGTAACATCTTGACGAAAGGTGAGGGCCTGTTCTATTGCGACTACAAGTGCACTCGTCCTGCTGTCGAAGGGGCCAATCGAATGGAAAAACCCGATTTCAACTTGTCGGAATTCAAAGAAAAGAGCCCGTTGGAGATTGCGGAGCGCTACTTTCACGATGCTAACGGTGTAGAAATGGACGACACCCTGAGGGTGCTGATGCAAGCCGTTATTGACGAAGTGAAGGAAGAGAAAACGAAATAGAATTCTTTTTTTTATCTTCGCGATACTGCCTAAAAGAGAATTTTGTTTTTTAATCATCAGAAATATAGTAGATTATGAATATTCGTGGTTTTATTTTAGGAGCAATGGTGTTTTGTCTCACTTCTTGGTTGGGTTTCGGACAGGAAGACAGATCTTTGACCTATCCCGTGACTTACGTTGAGGTTGAGGTTGATGCCGCAACACTCCAAGAACTCTCTCGAGTTTTTTCTGTGGACCATGTGCAGAAAATTGGGAGTCAAAAATTCAAAACGCGTATCTGTTTGTCTTTCAGGGATTTTGACAACTTCTTGTCGAAAAAAATTCCTTTTACGAAAGTTCCGAAGCAGCGCGCTAATGTGCAAATGGCACAAAATTACCATCAAATGACTGCCAATTGGAATCGATATCCGACTTACAACACTTATTTGGCGATGATGGATACCTTCCAGACGCGCTATCCACAATTATGTGAAATAGACACATTGTTGGGTAACACGATAGGCAATCACAAGATTCTTTGTGCCCACATCAGTAACAACCTCAATGATAGTGAGGGAAAGCCCTCTGTATTATTCATTTCTACCATTCATGGCGACGAAGTGGTGGGTTATTATATGATGCTTCGGCTGATAGATTATCTACTTTCGAACTATAACACAAACGAATACGTGACCTATTTGGTGAATCATTTGGACATCTGGATTTGTCCGTTGTATAACCCCGATGGTACCTATTATGCTTCTAACAACCAAATCAATGAGTCTCCTGTCTCCATTCGGTATAATTGTCATTGGGAGGATTTAAATCGGTCTTTCCCAGATGTTTATGGTCCGACTGTAAAATCTGATTACGAGCCGGAGGTGGAGGCCATGATGGAGTTTATGTCGGCGCACAACTTCACGTTGGCCGCAAACCTGCACGGCGGTGCGGAAGTTTTCAACTATCCGTGGGATTCTTGGATGTCGTGGCAACGCAGTCATGCGGATGCTAACTGGTGGGAGTATGTGGGGCGTCGTTTTGCCGACACGTGTCAGTTCTTCAACCCGAATTACATGACCGAAGTAAATAATGGCGTGACCGAAGGCGGCGATTGGTACGTGATTGCCGGTTCCATGCAGGATTGGCACAATTTCTATCTTGGCACGCGTCACGTCACTCTTGAGGTTAGTGGAAACAAGGTGTTGTCTTCCAATTGGTTGCCAAGTTATTGGGGCTATATTCGAAATGCACTGCTGAATCTCATGGCGGAGGCGGATCACGGTATTCACGGCGTGGTTACCGACTCGATTACTGGTGAACCGTTACGTGCTTTGGTCCATATTGCCAACCACGATCTGGACCATTCATACGTGGAAACCGCCCTCCCACACGGCGACTATCATCGTCCCATAAAAGCTGGTCAGTATGCTGTTACCTATTCTGCGGAAGGTTATTTGCCGAAGACCATTGTGACAAATATTGCTGATGGTCAACGTCTTGAGCAAAATGTACAGTTGGCGAAACATGTTGGAATGGAAGATTATGAACGACACATTGCTATTTATCCGAATCCGGCGCGGGATATTGTCAATGTGGAGGTAATTGGCGGAAAGGAAATTACGGGCATAGAGCTTTATGATATACATGGCCGTGTCGTAGAGACATTTTCTGAAACTTTTCTACATCAGGCAAAGCTCAATGTTAGTGGTCGTACTGCAGGAACTTATTTTCTCCACATCTGCACCTCTGACGGTCGCGAAGCCATCCGAAAAGTAGTCGTTAGCCATTAATCAACAGCCAACAACCATCGGCAAATAGCCAAAAAAGCCCGACATCGCTGCCGGGCTTTTCGTATCGAAAGAAATAATTGTATTACTTTTTGACAATCTTGTGGACGGAAGTGCCGTTGTCGGTAGTCAGTTTCAGCGTGTACATGCCGTTGGCGAGGTCTTTCACGGAGATGTTGTTCACAGCACCGGTTTCAGCCTTCACCAGCTGACCTTGCATATTGAAGATTTCAACGCGTTGCACGTTTTCAGTCGTGTTGATATTGATTGCATCGGTTGCGGGGTTCGGATAGATAGTCGTCTCGGTGGTAATCTCCTCAACACCAGCAGGTACAGACACATAAACCATATAGGTGGCTTGGCTGCCGAACTTGCCATTGTCTTTGAAGATTTGGGTGCCGTCCTCAGTAAGCAATTGGAAGTAACCAGCGCCATAACCTGCATTGATACCGTCGCCGTATGCGTCGTAAACCTCAATACGGTAGCAACCGATGACAGCGGGGAGAAAATCAAATGTACGAATGGTTGTGCTGTTTGAAGAGAGGTCTGCCCAAGGACCGCCGGATAACACTACGTTGTTGTTAGGATCAAAAATCTTGAATGTGGTTTCGGAGCAATAGCGGTCGGTGACTAATTTGAAGGTCATTCTGCCACCACCTTCGTAAACACTCTTCTTCAGTGTCATCGTCTTAGGAGATGTGGTCACAGATTCGCCGTTGATAGCGGTCACTTCTGCTGCAATGGTGTTGTTGGTGTTCAAATTGATTTCAAAAGCAGGAATATCGATGGTTGCGGTGGCCATAGAGGCGATAGTGCCAGTCCATGTGCCAGTTTGAGCAGCACCATTGACGGTATAAGTGTAAGTCAAAGAGTTGACAGTGGCTGAACCCAAATTCTGGAACTCGAAATAGGCGTTGCCTTGGTTATTACAAGTGAGGTTTTCTCCAGCTTTCACAGCAACGACGCGACCACCGAGAGCCGGCATGTTGATGTGTTGCACGGGAATCTCAACACCGGTGAGCACCTCTTGATGGCCTTCGCAGACGAATGCGATAAAATGCAGGTCAGACAGAACAGCGTCAATAGGATTCGGGGAACCGAGTTGCTCGGGAATCACATATTCGTAAGTCTTCTCCACGAGGGTACCTGCAGAAATGGTGCTGATGGTTTCACCCCATTGACCAGTGATCAAATGGCGGAGCATGTGCATGTGGTTATATTGGTTGCCCACCACTTGGTCGGGATTTTTCTCTTTACCTACTTGAGAACCCAAAACATTGTCCTGCGTGATAGCAATGTTCAGCGCATTGGAAGAGACATTTTGAGAAGCAGTGTAATAAAGTTGCACACGGATGTTCAGCGTGCGGGTTGTCAAGTCAAGAGTTCCTTCGCCAGCAATGTTCACAGGGGAAGACATGCCCAAGATGGTGTTGGAAGCGCTAGCCCAATCACCTCTGCCCAGAGCAGTTTTACCACCACTGAAAACGTGACGGTTTACAGTACCAGAAGGATAACCATCCAAATTAGTTTGGTTAGCCAAAGCGTTACCGAATTCGGTGGTATAGGTATTGGCTGCAAAACTGCCTTGGTGAATGTTGATAAGATTCACTCTGCCGGGGTGAGCATCCTTGATTTGGTTGGCTACCAAGTGACCAGCCGGACACCAAGTACAGTTGATACCTGTGTACTCCTCCAGCACCACGTTGCGGTTGGAAGGGGTCAAAGACACAATCGTGTCAGTGACTTGTGCGAAGCTGATCAAGCCAGCCATAATCGCAACAACTAAAAGTAAAGTTTTCTTCATATTTGATTTTTTTTAATGTGAAAAATTATTTCAATAAAAAACTCTGCAAAAATACACTTTTGTTTCAAATTGTCAATGACTCAAACAAAAAAAATACAATTGCCATAAAACTGTTAATCACACACGGTTAATTATGAACTATTTAAGCACTAACTGTAAGGTGTGTCGGTTGTTTTGTCTGATTAAAACCTCCTCGTTCTTAAACATTTGCAAAACAGTTTGTTCTGAATCGGAATCGTAATGCCTGATGGTTACCAAACGAATATTGTCGTTGAATTTGACGATAAATTCTTTCTGCAAAGCTTCCAAGCAGGGCTGCAAACGCCACAACACATTGTCGGTGCAGACGGAAAAAGTGAGTGCGGAATTCTGTATCAAGTTGATTTTGATACGGTATTCGGACATGATATCTAAGATTTTGGACAGATTTTCAACCCCAATGATGGAAAAGTCGCGTGGGGAGACCGAAATCAGCAGTTGGTTGTCTTTCACGATATAGGACGGTATGTCCACAGCATCAGCCTCTTGTGTGATTTTACTGCCTTCCATTTCAGGATGGAAAAAAGATTTCACGTACAACGGTATCTGCTTGTTGTGCAGCGGTCTAAGAGTCTTTGGATGGATGACGCTCGCGCCGTAGTAAGCCAACTCCACCGTTTCATGGTAAGTCAGTGTGTCGATTTTGACAGCATCGGGGAAGCGTTTCGGGTCAGCGTTGAGGATGCCGGGGACGTCTTTCCAGACTGTAACACACTCAGCATCAAGTGTGTTCGCTATGATGGCGGCTGAGTAGTCGGAGCCTTCGCGACCGAGCGTGGTAGTTTGGTTCTCGGCTGTGCCCGCAATGAAGCCCTGTGTCAGCACTATGCCGTGCGTTCTGTCCTGATAGTAGGGTTTGATGGTGTTGCAGACGAGTTTCTGGGTCACGGTCCAATCCACGTGACCTTCGCGGTAGGTGTTGTCGGTGCGGATAAGTTGTCGTGCGTCAAGCCACTTGGTCTCAAGATGTTGCGTATCGAGATATACCGCGATAAGAGTGGTGGAGAGCAGTTCACCGAAGCTCACGATGCGGTCGTAGTCGTAGTCGAAATTGTCGGAGGTGGGACGTTGCAGTTGTTCGTTCAGTAGCGTGAAGAGTCGGTCGGAGTGCATGAGGAAGGGGTTGTCTTTGCCCATAAGCTGTTCGGCCACCGATTCATGGTTTGCACGAAGTTCATCGACGAGACCTTCCACCTTTTCAGGTGTATGGTAATAAGCATCTAACAATTTTTCCATGAAGTTAGTGGTCTTGCCCATGGCGGAAATCACCACCACAAGTTGTTCGTTCTCATAGCGTTGGAGAATGTTTTTTAAGTTCTCAATAGCAGGAGCGTCTTTCACTGAGGCTCCTCCGAATTTAAATACTTTCATAGTTTAAATTATTCGTTTTTAAGGACTTGCAATATAGTTGTGCCTACCACACCGAGGGTGTTTTTGTCGATGTGTTGGATATTGTCGTTCAGTGTGTGCCACACGGGGTCGAAGCCAGTGCCTGAGGTCGCGTCGTAGTGGATGATGTCAATCATCTTGAAGGGTGCATATTTATTAACATAGTAATGGTCGTCGGTGATCACGCCGCCGGGTTTGTTCAGGAAATATTGTCCGTGACCGAGTTCGTAAGCTGTGGACCAAACTTTACGCACCACATCACCTGCGTCGCGTAGGGAGAACTGCTCTTGCATGAATTGAGCGTTCGGGGTGCCCACCATATCGAGAAGGATACCGTATTCTGCTATATATCCTTGGATGTGAGGGTTTTTTGCCCAATGTTGAGCGCCTAAGCCCCACCAGTCGCCAGGGAGGCTTTCGCTCTCTCTCGGACCGTAGTCTTCGGCATCGAAGAAGACGATATCGACGCCCACATTCGGCTGGTTCTCATGCAGTTGACGTGCGATTTCGAGGAGTACGCCCACGCCGCTGGCGCCGTCATTTGCGCCGTCGATCGGAATGTCGCGATGGTCGGGATTGGGATCGTGGTCGGCGAAGGGTCGGGAATCCCAATGCGCGGCCAGCACGATGCGTTTCGTTTTTTCGGGTCCGAAGCAACCGATGAGGTTGGCACATGGCCATAGCTTGCCATCGTAGGTTTTTGCGGTAAACCTCTGAGTATAAACGGTATCGCAATATTGTTCTAACTTCTGAACCAACCATGTTTGGCAGTTTTCGTGGGCATTGCTACCCAGCACTCGTGGTCCGAAGTCGGTTTGCATTTTCACGAAGCGGTAGGCGGAGTCGTTGTCGAATGCCGGCAGGGTAACGGTGGGCTGAGGGGTCTCCTTTGGGGTTTTCTTGGAGCGGTCGCAAGCGGGAAGCAGGATCGCTGCCATAGCGAGCAAAATAAATATCGTCTTAATTTTCAACATGTTATAATAGACTATAAATGATCTTTGATGTTTAAAAAATAACGGGCGAAGATACAAAAAAAGAGGTTTCAAGTTTCAAGTTTCAGGACTCACTTGAAACTTGAAACCTGAAACTTGAAACAAAAAAGGCAACTGAAACAGTCGCCTTCTTTCGTGGCGGGATCGAGAGTTGAACTCGAGACCTCCGGGTTATGAATCCGACGCTCTAACCAACTGAGCTACCCCGCCTTTTTTGAGGTTGCAAAAATACACTTTTTTTCGATTGTGCGACAGGGAAGTGAAAATTTTGTGTAAGAAGGTGGTTTTCAGTGGAATATATGACAAAACAAACTAAAGACTGGTTGATCCAATGTTTAAGTGTTGAGAATATTTTGAGGAATAATTTCTTAAAAACGCTTTAGGTTTATTCTGCCAGTAGGATGAGGGGTTCGCCGAGAGCTGCGGATATTTGCGAAAGTGTGCGCAGGGTGAAGTTCGGTAATCCTGTTGTCCAACGTGACACCACAGCTTCGTCTTTCCCCATTTTGCGGGCAAGGTCCCGCTGAGACATGTGCTTTTCTTTGAGAGTCTTGTCTATTCGTGCAATAATACCTGCCGACATCTGTACTTCAGCCATGATTTCTGGTGAAACATTTTCCACCTTTGACTTAAACCATTCTTGTTTGTTGTTCATATCTTGAAAGTGATTTGGTCGGTGCTGTGAAGTTCTTTCTCATCGACGCGGCAAAGGTATAAAAAAATTGATATATAAGTCAAGTTTTGAATTTTATAGATTTTGTAAAGTAGTTGCGTGCCGCTGGCACGCCGTTCCCGCGCGCGTCGCTGTTACCCCACACTGCGCTCCACTTCGTTACGCTTGTGCAGGGTTATTAGGATTTCGTGCTTTCAGCACGAAGTGGATGTCGTCACTGCAATGGTAAAGTAAATGATGTTTCTGCTCACTGACCTTTTTGTGATGGCGTTTCGCTACTCTGTCGTCATTGCAATAGTTTTCAGGTTATAGGGCGTGCCAGAGGCACGCAATCTTAGTAACCCTATACTAAGGCCGTCAGGCCACAGTGTGGGGTGTAGATGCCCTCGCGAGTGTGAGCGTGCCGGAGGCACGCAACAAACAAGTTGTTACTTCTTTGGCAGATAGAGAAAAACTTCTTTACTGATTCGTAACCAAGATATCATACTTTTTATTATCCGGCAGCATTCCGTTTTTCCTATGAAGAATAACTTGTATAAAATGTGTTATTGTGAGATTTCACGCCCGTTGAATATACAGTAAATAATTGCCGCACTCTCAATGTCAGCCGAATCTGTTTTTGATAAGCGTGTTAAATCACTATGGTTGTAAAATATTGACTTTTTGTCAGCTAAATCTCGTACTACCTCGTATGTGCAGTTTTCGGTGAGAAGATAAATGTACTCTATTTTACTTCTGTTATAACCTCCAAATCCGTTTTGCCCCGAACAATCACAATGAATTATGCAAAGTGAATCAGTATGATACTTGATTTCGGTGTCATGTATTTTGTAAGAGTCTGGATTCTTTACTAGAGAGTACATCGTTTCTCGTAACTGTTTTTCGGCTTTTCGTTCAATTGGAGTTTTGCAGGATACAAAAATAACAAAAGAAACAGTCAGCATAAACATAATTTTTCTCATAACTTTTACGCCGTTTCTTCTCCTGTCGGCTCGTCAGGTTTTAACGCCTACTCTGACTTACGGTTTTCGGCACTCCCGCCATACGAGCAAGAGGCTTTGTTCAAACAAGGGCATAAAGAAAGGCATGAATCCTTTCGTTTGCCGCTTATTTTTGATGCTGGTGTCTGGAATACCATTGAACTAAATAAGGGTCGAATCAAATTCACGCCTAAAACGTGAACTTTTCGCCAACTTATTCTCAGTTCATTGCAAGTTTTCCAGACTTTGCATCAAGAGAACAAGAGCGTCAAGCTCAATATGTCTAATAAATTCCGCCAATCGTCCGGCAGAGCGCACCTTCGGGTTGGCGGGGCAAAGATACAAATAATTTGAATAATCGACTATAAAAGAATCGCTAAAATATCGACTCTATCGTCTTGTCCACAATCTCGTTGAAGTATTTCTTTTTGATAGTGCCAAGTCGTCGGATGATGCCCGACTCGACATCAGCCGCTACCAGATGGCATTTCACAAAACTCGGACGTTCCATCTTGAAAGAAAGCATTTCGTCAGTAAGAGCGTACGAGTATTGGTGACTATGAACAAAATCTTTAGAGGATATCATCACAAGGTAGACAAATCCTTCGTTTATCTGTAATTCGTCATTGGACACAATAATAGCAGGGTGAACCTTTATGCCTTCTCCTGGAATGGGAAAATTGATTTCCACAACGTCTCTCTGATGGTATTTCATAGGCGGTTGGCAAATGCTTTGGCGGCTAACATTTTGGAACCGTAGAGAAACTCCTCCACTTCTTCACGATGAGCTTTTTCGTCTTCCTCGGAAGCATCTTCAGCGTCAGTCCTGACTTTTGTAAACAGACCGGTAGCCATCAAAATGGCGAGTTTCCGGCGCGCCAATGCATTGTTTTGGTCGTATGATAAAGTTATAGTGCACATAATCGTTTGTCTTTTTTTAGTTATTAATCGTACAATTTTATTTCGAAAAATGTCATTTTAAAGCATAAAGCTTCGTTTTGTCCAATAATTTTTCTGCCAACCCTTTACCAAAACATGTCTTTCAAGTTGGCACGGCAAAGATAAGATTTTTTTCTTCACCGGACGCTATCCGAAAAAATCGTATCTTTGCAAACAAAAATCATAGTTATGGCATTCACGTTTTTTAACAACAGAGAACCCAGGCAGTTCAACTACAAACCCCGCTACTACGACCCGAAGAAGGAGGAATCGACGGGTGACGCACGTCGCGATTTTGCCCGCAACCTGCATGACGAGTGGCAGAGCAAGCGCAATCACACAGGTGACAAGAAGAACACTTCCTCCATTACTATACTTTTCATGATATTCTTTGTAGTCGTGCTCGCGATTGTGCTCTGGAAATTCTTCTTATAATTCACATTTTTTAACCTAATGGAAGACATTATTCGACTGCTGCCCGATGCGGTGGCGAATCAAATCGCGGCCGGCGAAGTAGTGCAACGCCCCGCCTCCGTTGTGAAAGAATTGCTGGAGAACGCCATCGATGCGGGATCGACCAACATTCAACTGGTGGTGAAGGACGCCGGCAAGACGCTCATCCAAGTCATAGACAACGGCAAAGGCATGTCGTTCAATGATGCGCGTCTCTGTTTCGAGCGGCACGCCACCTCTAAGCTGAGGAAGGCCGACGACTTGTTCCACATCTCCACTAAGGGATTCCGTGGTGAGGCTCTTGCCTCCATCGCGGCTATTGCGCACGTGGAGCTCAAGACCAAGCCCGCCGCCGACGAAATGGGCACCCTCGTGCTCATCGAAGGTGCCGACATCAAGGAACATGCGCCCGTCACGGCCTCTGACGGTACCTCCATTGCCGTGAAAAACCTCTTCTTTAACGTGCCTGCAAGACGTAACTTCCTCAAGTCCGACAAGGTAGAACTGACCCACATTGAAGAGGAACTTTACCGCGTCGCGCTCATCCATCACAACATCACCTTCCAATATTATAACAACGGCCAACTCATACTGATGCTGCCAGCCTCCAACATGCGGCAGCGAGTTGTCAACATTTTCGGTCAGCATTTCAATGACAAGCTCTTCCCTGTAGAACTCGACCACGAGCTGATGCGTATCACCGGTTTCATCGCGAAACCCGAGAATGCCAAGAAGAAGAGCGAGCAGTATATGTTCATCAATCAGCGGTATGTGCGTCACAGTCTGCTCAACTTCGCGGTGGAGAAGGCTTATGCCGACCTCATTCCGCAGGGCTCTCATCCGCCTTATTTCATTGCCATAGAGATGGATCCCTCGACCATCGATGTGAACGTGAGTCCCACGAAAGTGGAGGTGAAGCTGCAGGATGAGCGGCTGATTTTCGGATTTTTGAACTCCACGGTGAAGAAAGCTCTCGGCACCATGTCGCTCACCCCGATGATCGATTTCGACGATTCTTTCCCTGATATTATCCAAGAACGTCCTGCCAATCAAGAGATTATAGTGCCCACTATCGGTGCCAATCCAAATTATAACCCTTTCGACAAGGTGCCGGAGAAGAAACACAGCTCTCCGTTCCAACAATTTGGCGGCGGCGGATTCCGTCGTGAGACACCCACCTCCAACGATTGGGAGAACTTCCTGAAAGAGCTGAATGTCGAGAAGGTGGAATACCCGAAAGAAGAGCAGCAAGCGGTCGATTTCCACTCGAAAGGTGGCAAAAACGAGCTCGAAATACCCGAAAACCTCCCGTTTTTCGTCTTTGGCGGTCGTTATCTCTTTTTTGAGTTGAACGGTCAGGTGATGGTCGGTGACCTGCCGAACATGCAGGAGCGTATTTTATACGAAAATTATGTTAATGCCCTGAAAAACACCCCGATACGTCCGCAGCAGAGTCTCTTCCCGCAAACCATCATCCTAACTGCCGCGCAGGCCGACCTGGCGATATCGCTGAAGGAGGACTTTCTGCGATTAGGGTACGATTTGGAGAAGATGGACAGCACCCATATTGCAGTCAATGCTACCCCTAACGACGAAGAGGAAGAAGGTGACGTTCAGACACTTGTCGAAAATGTGCTCTCTGCCTACCAAACCAACCAAGTGATTCACAAAGGCGACAAAATCTCCGGCATCGCACAAAGTTTGGCGCGTCAGAAGCGTACCCGCCAACGCGTTCCGGTCACGCAAGAGGAAGTGAAGTCGCTGATACGAAGACTGTTCGAAAGCGACATGCCCGCGTTGTCCCCGTCGGGAAAGAGCACGCTGCACATTTTCGGGACGGAGGAATTGCGGCGTTATTTTGAATGAGACGTGTGATTTGTGATTTGTGACTTGTGATTTGTGACTTGTGATTTGTGACTTGTGATTTGTGA
>CAMJXE010000065.1 GCA_946409645.1 uncultured Bacteroidales bacterium | reverse complement strand
GACGCAAAAGGGAATTACAAGACCGACTTCTCAAACGGGAGCAGCTCAAAGAGTTGGCTGACATACAAGAGGAGCGGTTCCGTAACCCCAGAGACACCACGTTATCCTGTTAGATAACGTAACCGATTACGGGCAGCTGGAGAAACTGATTTTGGACAGTATGACAGGTTACGAGGGTACTCTTGAAAATGTGCCGTTACTTTGGAAACGTGGTGAAGGCAGATATGCCATCACGTTCCCGTGCGGTGTGTCAGCATTAATGGGTCACCACCACCTTCGCCACTGCGCCGCTCTGTTCGTACACAAAGTAAACGCCGCTGGGGTGGCATGACAGGTCGATTGGCACGGTTTGCAGGGATGAAGTACACATTGTCTTTACAACATTCACCAATTTTCCATACATGTCATACACTCGAATATCGATAGTGGGGGAATCGCATTCAAATAACTGGACGTTGAAGATGCCCGTGGTTGGATTCGTATAGATCACGATATGTGCTTTCTCACGAGTAGGGGTTCTTGACGGGGCATTGTGTCCCGTGAAAAACTCGTAAATAATATCTTCGTAGGCAACATCATACAGGTCGGCATTGTGGTACCATTTGTGTGTGCCGCCCACCACTTTCAAATGCTGCAAATCAGTGTCGCAATTGTAGGTGTAGCGGATGAAACGCAGTCCGTCGATCTTGAGGTTGGGCAGTGTGTCAATGGCAAATTCGCCGTTGCAATCGTTGGCATTCTGCCAATAATCGAGGATGGCATCGACCCCGAGGCCGAGTGTCGAGCCGTAAGAAACCCCGTTGTAGCCTACAATGTTGTCGTTGGTGCCATGGATGTGCAGAATACGGACAGGCGTGACGGGTGTTTTGGCGGCATCTGCAGTAGAGACCAGTCCGCTGACAGGTGCGCAGGCAGTGATACGGTCACCATGCTCAATAGCCATGCGATAGGTCATGAAACCGCCCATGGAGAAGCCTGTGAAGAACACGCTGTCGGGGTCGAGTTGATACTCCACCGTCAGCGAATCGAGAAGCGCCATCAGGAAGCCGGCGTCGTCGATCGAGCTGCTCAGCAGTCCCGCATTCCACATAGTGCCGAAAATGCCTTGGGTGAGGGCTTGTGGCACCACAATCGCCCAACCGAAGTCCTCGGCTAACTGCGCGAAGTTGAACTCTTGGTCACAAACGGTGATATTGTCACCCAGTCCGTGAAGGAAAAAGGAATAGTGAGATATTGAAACAATGCCTGCCTTTAGAATTGTTGTATAAAATTCACTAAAAGAGTGAATTTTGAAAGATATTTTGTATTTTTGCCGCGAAGAAGTTATGGAAATTCAATTTGACAAAGATTATCTATCAGAGCTCTATTACGAAGGAAAATGCTCAGAAAAAAAACATCGTTTTCAATCAAAAGTGATACGAAATTATGTGAAACGAATCATCACTTTGGCAGAAGCACCTAATATAGAGTCGCTTTTTGTTATGAACTCGCTGAATTACGAAGTTTTGTCTGGTGATAAAGCTGGCATTTCATCTATCCGCATTGATCATAAGTACAGATTAGAATTCAAGGTGGAACAGAAGGAGGGGACGATAATAACAATATGTAATATTTTGGATATAACAAACCATTATAAATAAGGAATTTATGAGCAACTTAGGTTTTTCATACATAGCCATTCATCCAGGAGAGATCTTAAAGGAGGAATTGGAGTCAAGAGGTATTACGCAAAAGGAATTTGCGAAAGCCATTTCTGTGTCATACACTATGCTGAACGAGATTTTGAACGGTAAAAGATCCATAACTGCGGATTTTGCTGTTTTGATAGAGGCCGCATTAGGAACCCCTGCGGAGCATTGGCTGAACATGCAGGCTCGTTACAACTTGCAAACTGCGAAGACAAAAGAATCTGTCATGTCTCGTTTCAATTCCATACGTAATATGTCCCCATGGATTTCTCCGCATAAGAAAGCGAAGATGGCAACAGTATGATTTGACGCCATACATCAGGGAACACCGGCGCGTTGTCCGTGTCCTCGTGCGTGAGACCGTGTACCTCCTGGCAGAACCAAGCATAGTAGTCGGGCTCGGGTTTGATGAGACTATAGAACGTGTTGGTGATGAGACCGTTGCGTACGACCACCACGCCCACGCTGCACACGCTGCTGCGCTGCCCGTTGGCGGTCTCGAAATCTATGGTGGCGAAATCGGTCATGGGATGGCAACCCTACACCGTCTTGTCCGTCACCTCCTCGGCATTGAGCACGAAGGCGCGGAGGCCCTGCTGCTCGGCGGAAAGGTCCAGCGCGTGGATATCGTGAAGCAATGGTTTCACCTTCTCGTCCGGCATGAAAGCCAGGATGGCAGAGTTCAGGGTCGGCCAAGCGTGAGTGCCGTAGTGCGGCTCACCGTCGTCGCTGCCACGGCCCTGCACTTCGTTCCAGTAGGTGAACCCGCGGATTTCGTTCTTGTCCAAGATTTCCATTACCTCCTCGTAGAAGGCTTGATATAGGGATATGAATACGGCTTTCATTTTAGTTTAAGGTTTAAGGTTTAGGGTTTATTGGTTATAAGGCAATAGGCAAAGGGCAATAGGGAAAAATCTGTCGCCTTTTGCCTATTGTCTTTTGCCTAAAATTATACTTCGTTCACGCCGAGGGCTTTGTTGCGTTCTCTGCGGGCGCGGCGGCGGGCTTTGCCTCGCAGGGACCATTCGGCAAATTTACTATAGATGATCGGAACCAATACCAAGGTCACCAGGGTGGAGAACGACAGACCCCATGCGACAACCATACCCATGGAGTTCCACATCTCGGCGCCTTCACCCTTGTCAATGGCCAGCGGAATCATGCCGAGCACGGTGGTGAGGGTGGTCATCAAGATCGGGCGCAGACGGGAACGGCCGCCGGCCACTACCGCCTCTTTGATGCTCATGCCGCGCTCCACACACAAACTCGTGTAGTCAACCAGCACGATACCGTTCTTCACCACAATGCCGATCAGCATCATCGCGCCAATGAGTGCCATCACGCCCAATGCGGTACGGGTGATAGCCAAACCAATCAACACACCGGTGAGAGCGAACGGGATGGCCAACATGATGACGAACGGGTAGGTGAAAGACTCAAACTGGGCCGCCATCACCACATACACCAACATGATAATCAGGGCGATCAACACGAACATGTCGCCGAAAGCCTCCTGTTGTTGTTCCCAAGTACCACCGATCTTGTAGTCCAACGTGGCGGGGATGTCCATCTGTTTCAGTTCGTTTTCGGCGGCGGTCACCAATTCACTCAACGCCGCGTCTTTGGCCACCACGCACGACACCTTCACCATACGCTCACGGTCCTTGCGGACGATGGTCGGCGGGGTGAAGGTCTCCTCCACCTTGCCCACATCACCCACACGGATACCCTTGCCCATGCTATTGTACATCAGGATATTCTCGATAGCGTGGATGTCGTTACGGAACTCGGGGGCGTAACGCACACGGATGTTGTACTCGTCACCGTCCTCGCGGAACTGCGACGCGGTGTAACCGTTGAAGCGATTACGCACGTAACCGGCTGCTGTAGTGGAGTTCAAACCATTTTCGGCGAGCTTCTGGCGGTCGAAAACAACCTCCAATTCCGGCGTGTATTCGTCGCGGCTGATCAGCACCTCGGAGCAACCCTCCACTGTCCGCATACGCGCGGCAAGGTCGGCGGCGAACTGGTCGGTGGTGTTGAAGTCGTAGCAGTAGAGCTCGATGTCCACGGTGGATTGTCCGCCCATACCGCCTTGTCCTGTGGTCACTGTAAAGGAGTTGATTTCAATATGTTTGCGCATGATATCACGTACGCCGTCGGCAATTTCCGTGATAAACTTTTTACGTTCGGTCTTCTTCACCAAACGAATGTTGAAAGAGAGCAGGTTGGTGCCGTTTTCGCGCATCAAACTCCAGGTGTTGTCCTCGTCGGGCATACCCACGGAGTAGTTGATGGATTTGATCTCCTCCGGATATTTTTCTTGAATCTCCTTCACCAACTCGTCGCCGAGGGCTTTGGTGGTCTCCACGCGCGTACCTTGAGGCAGTTTCACCGTCGCACTCAAACGGGCACTGTCTTGCGTGGGGAAGAACTCAGTGGGAATGACCTTTAACAAGATCAAGCTGGCGGCGAAGATGATGAGAGAACCGAATACTATCGTTTTGCGATGGTTGACGCTCCAATGAAGCAAACGAGCGTAACCATGGTCGAGTCTCTCCAAAAATCTCTGTACAGGTTCATCGATTTTGGAGAAGAATTTGCTCTTTTTGGGATTCTTCTTCAGCAACAGTGAACTCAGCATTGGAGTCAGGGTCATAGCGGCCGCCAAGGAGACGGCAATCACGATGGTGACAATCCAGCCCAACTGTTTGAAGAGCACGCCGGCCATACCGGTGAGGAAGGTCAGCGGCAAGAAGACGGCGATAATCACAAGAGTGGAGGCCACAATGGAGAGATAGACCTCGCTGGTGGCAAAGATGGCAGCCGCCCTGGGTTTCGAACCTCGCTCAATATGCGTGGTGATGTTCTCCAACACCACGATGGAGTCATCGACCACCAGACCAATAGCGATGGAAATAGATGACAACGAAATGATATTCAGTGTATTACCTGTTGCCAGTAGGTAGATAAAGGCGGCTATCAAAGAGACGGGTACCACCACGGCGATGATTAACGTAGCACGCCATCTGCCCAAGAAGAAGAGCACCACCACGACCACCAACAGCAAAATGATGAGGATGGTCTCCTCCAAGCTGTCGATGGTGTTAACGATATTGTCGGAGTTATCAACCAGCACATCCAATTGCACGTCGGCGGGAAGTGAGTTTATAATGCCCGGTAGCTCTTTCAGCACCTTCTTGCAAATTTGCACAGTGTTCGCACCCGTCTGCTTCTGGATGATGATCATGGCACCGCGCTGACCATCGGTGAAGGACTCCTGCATACGTTCCTGCAAAGTGTCTCTCACCACAGCGACGTCTTTCAGAAAGATGTTTCGGTTATTGTAGCTACCGATCACGATGTCTTCCATTTCGTCGGCGCTGTTGAATTCGCCATCCACACGCATGGAGTAGGTTTTGGAACCCACATCCATGATACCGAGGGAGACGTTGCGGTTTTCCGCGCCCAAAACGGAGGCAATGCTCTCGATGGTGAGGTTGTAACTCTCTAACTTATAGGGGTCGCAATAGACCTGGATTTCGCGCTGCGGGGCGCCGGAGATGGAGACCGCACCCACGCCGCTGATACGTGACAGAGGTGAGGAAACCTTGTCGTCCAAGATCTTATATAGCGCTTGCGTGCTTTGGTCGGAGCGCACCGACAGCATCATGATGGGCATGTCGTCGGCGCTGAACTTGAACAGATAAGGCTGGTTGGCGCCGTCGGGGAGCGCCGACTTCACCATATCCAACTTGTCTCGCACGTCGTTGGTTTTCTGTTCGATATCCACACCATACTCAAACTCCAGATATACAATGGAATAGTTCTCCTTGGAGTTGGAGGTGATGTGCTTGAGGTCGCTCAACGTGTTGAGCACGTTCTCAATGGGTTTGGACACATTGTCCTCAATATCCTCCGCGCTTGCGCCGCCATAGACGGTGAGCACCATGATGGTGTTGCTGTCGATGTGTGGGAAAAGATCCACAGGCAGCTTGGTCATCGAGAAGATACCGATGATAATGACGGCGATGTATATCAGACCCGTCATGATGGGTCGTTCGACTGATTTTTGGTATAAACTCATAATTCGATTTATCTGTTCTACCGAGCTCTTACCCCTATCGGGGCTGCTCAATGAATTTTCATTTACCTCACGCTGGTTGTTAATGCTAACCCTTAAACCTGTTTCTCCTTAACCCAGCTTCAATAACCAATAACCTATAACCATTATTTATTCTCGACATTCACTTCCAGACCGTCTTTCAGACGTGCCAAACCCGTGGTGGCCACCATGTCGCCGTCCTGGACGTTGCCCGTGAGCAGTTCGTAGGCGTTATCGAGGTGGCGACCGATCTCCACTTGGTTGAAGGAGACTTTGCCGTCTTTATAGACATAGACGTAGCGGTTGCCGGAGCCTTGCTGGCGGAAGATGGCCTCGTCGGGGACCACCACGTGCTTCTCCGTGCCGAAGTTGATGGTCACGCGGGCGTACATTCCCGGGCGCACGCGGCTGTCGCTGTTGGAGAGCTGCACCTCCACAGGGAAGGTGTGCGTGGAACCGTCCATGGTCGGGTAAATCAGGCTCACTTTGCCGTGGAACTCCTCATCACCGTAAGCATCCACCTTGACGCTTACGGGTGTGCCGACCTTCACTTTCTTGAACAGGTTCTCGGAAAGGTTGATGTTCATCTTCACAGGGGTGATTTGCTGCACTTGCACCACAGGAAGACCGCCGAAAAGATCTCCGCTGTCGTAGTTCCTTTGGGTGACGACACCGGAAATCGGGCTGATCAGCTGCGTGTTTTCCAGCAAGTTATCATAGTTGGTCTGCGCCACATCCAATTGGGTCCTCATAGCATCCCAATCCGATTTGGAGATACCGCCAATTTTGTAGAGCTCGTCAACGCGCTTGAAACTGGTCTTGAGGTTGTCAAGCTGAGCCTTCGCCTGTTTAAGGCTGTTTTCGTTCATCTGCACGAGGACTTTACCTTTGCTGACGCGGTCACCGACCTCCACGTAAATCTTGTCGATACGTCCACCCGTGAGCGGCGCGATGTTGTTCACCGCGTTGGCCTCCACGATGGCGGTGTATTCGTATGTCTGCTCCACCTCCTGGATATGTACCTGCTGCGTGCGGATGGTGAACTTCTGATCACCGACGGTGACAGCTTCTTTCTTTTTACAACCAGCAAACACGAACATAGTGATTGCCAATAAAATGGTGATATTTCTTTTCATATTTGGAATTTTTATTTTCGATTTTTGTTGAGGGATTACGCCCCCTGTTTTGTAGCAGGGAGTCTCGCCCCTGCTTTTAATATGTCAGCCCTACGGACTTATTAAGGAATGTTTCTCATCTCATCATCTCCCACCCTAAACTCTAAACTCTAAACCTTAAACCTTAAACCTTAAACTAATTCTCCACGCCCAATGTAGCATCCAAGTTCGCTTTCGCTGTCAGGTAGTTGAAAATTGCCTGACAGAAAGAGAGTTGCGTATTGGTGAGGGCGAGTTCGGCAGACATAAGGTCGAGCCAAGTGTTCATACCCACTTCGTACTGTTTTTGGGCAATTTCGTAGGCCTTCTGGGCTTGATGTAGCGTCTGTTGATCAGCTTCCAATTCGTCGAGTGCTTGTTGCATGTTATCCACAAAGCTTTGCACACCCAAGCGAAGATTTCGCTCTGCATCCAGACGCTGGTCACGCATATTCTCGATGTTCAGGTCGGACTGCTTCAGCTTATAAGAAGTTGAAACCCAAGAGACTATAGGTACTTGGAGCGACAAGGCGATGTAAGAATAGGGATAGTTGGTGAATGTACCGCCATCATCACCCATCCCAGAATACTGAAAGGCGCCGGCCAGTGCCAACATCGGCAATGCGGAACCGCGAACAATCTTCTTGGATTGTTCCAGCTCTTCAATTCCAAGATCCAATTGACGCAACGCGGAGTTGTAAGCCAAGGTCATCTCATCCGTGGAAGGGATGCCCGCATTCATCACATATTGCTCGTAATCAGAAAGCTTGCCATCAAAAATCACTGGTTCGGCAATGTCCATACCCAAGACAACTTTCAAACGCATCCTTGCCAGTCGAAGTCCTGTAGCCGCTGAATTGATGGTGGGACGTTGGTTCTGCAAAGTCACGTCGGAACGCAGTTTCTCGAATTCAGAGACCAGACCTTGGTTGTAGGAGTTGGTAACGATCTGGTTGCTGGCTTCGAGGTTTGCATAGCTTTGCAGTAGCACGCTGTAAGACTCTTTGGCCAGCAAATAGGTGTAATAGGCCTGTTTCACCTGGTTGATGAGTTCCAACTTGGAAGAACGTGCCGCCTCCACAGCCAAATCTATGTCCATTGCGCTGAGTTTCAGACTCGACCAGATGGCGGGGGCCACGATCGGGAGACTCAGATTCGCACCAACAGAGTAGTTGTTGTCACGTCCCACCTTGATATTCATCGTCTGACCGCCCATATCCATCGACATCGTCTGTTTCAACAGCGTGCGGTTGTAATTGGATGCCAGGGAGACATCAGGAAAGAGCGATACTATCTGTTCTTTCTTATATACTTGCTTGATCTGCACTTCGCGGTCGGCGATGCGCATCGTGGGCGACTCGGAAAGGGCGATTTCAATAGCCTTCTTCAAATCAATATGGATGGAATCTTGCGCAAACAGCTGTCCGTAACCGAATAACAGTGTGCATAAAATGAATGCAAAACTTTTCATGCTAATCTTTCCAACGCTTATCATCTATCTTTATTTGCTTTTATTAAATTAATATTCAAACACTTACATCCTTTCGTGCCTCGAATGAAAGGAGCGGCAAAAATACAAAAATCAATGACAAAAACAAGAGTTTATGTGTAAAAAGTACACATGTTGCATAAGATTTCCGTTAAGTGTAAACGAAACTTGCTTTTACACGAAGAAAAGACAGACGCCAATGACACTGATTACTGCGCCAATTACCTCACGCACAGTAACTTTCTGATGGAATAGGAAAGCGGCCGGGGCGATGATGAGGATGGGTGTGAGGGCGAAGATGGTCTGCGCGATACCTGCGGAGGTGTACATCGTGGCCAACAGCGACGCACTGACCCCGATGAAGGGTCCGAAAATGGTGGAGGCGAGCACGCACCACATCGCCTTGCGGTCGTGGACGGCGTTGCGCAACTTCGCCAAACCGTCCTTGCTGAACAGCATTAGCGACAGAAAGAAGCCCGCCAGTCCGATGTATGCGCGGATGGTGGTGGCGGCGAAGGGCACGCAGATGTTGACCGGCAAAGGCAGCAACGCCCCTTCAAAGGGCGCGTCTTGGGAAATGTTGAGTGCCGCGAGTGCCACGTCGTAGTGCTGGAGTCCCATCTTACTGAGCACCAGCCCGAAACCTTGGCAGATGCCGGCCATCGCCGCGTAGAAGATACCCTTGGCTGGCAGTTTGAAACGTAATCCGTGATGCTCCGAATCATCGCTTTTTGAGAGAATCGACAGGGCGATACCGCTCAGCGTGACCACCATTCCGAGGATGGCAATCGGGCGCATCTGCTCACCAAGCAGGATTCGTCCCGTGAGGGCCGCCGTGGGGGCTGAAAGCGTCATGAAGAGCTGCCCGAAGCGCGACCCGATGTGGATATATCCCTGCATCAGGCAGTAGTCGCCGATGACGTAGCCGACCACGCCCGAGAGCAGGAACCAGCCCCATGTGCCGCCGTCGGCGTAGCGCGGGTACGGCACGCCCATCACCAACCAGAGCGTGAGGATGAGGAAGCACAGCGACATCGTCATCCGTATCGTGTTGAACGGCAGCGAACCCATACGCTTCGAGCCCACCTCGGCAAAGAGCGCCGTGGCAGTCCACGAAAGGGCGACGAACAGGGAGATTATCTCACCGAGGAACATGGGGTAGGGTTTAAGGTTTAGGGTTTAGGGTTTAAGGTTTAGGGTTTAAGGTTTAATTTGAAATATAATTCCTTAAGCAGCCCCGTTAGGGGCAAGAGCTCGGTAGCATTTCGGATGACAAACACCAGTCCACATCTAGAACAATTGAATGATTTTCGGGACAAACACCAGCAAACCGATAACGGCGGCGGCGATGGCGTTCACCAGAACAGCGGCGGCGGCCAGGTCTTTGACCTTCTTGATGCGGTCGTCGCGTTCGGGGCAGACCACATCGGAGAGATCCTCGATGGCCGAGTTGAAGATTTCGCTGCTGAAGACCAGTCCGACGGCAAAGACGACGGCCGCCCATTCCAGCAGCGACAGTTTGAGCAGCGCGCCCGCGATGACGACGCAGACCGTCGCGAACAGATGTATCCGGCTGTTGTGTTCCTCTTGGAGGAGCACCTTCAGCCCGTTGAACGCGTATGTGAAGCTTTTCAGCCGTTTCGCAATCGAAAATTTCTCCTGTTTTTTCATCCCGCAATTTTTGAGGGGGCAAAAGTACAATTTTTGTATCTTTGCGGAATCTAAATTTTTAACGATGAACGCCCATTCACCCCTTCGCAATAAATTTCACCCCGTCAAAATTCGAGCAATATTGCTTTTCATGATGGCAATTCCGATGTTTGGGGCGGCGCAAAATACTGATCAACAGGAAGATTCATTGAAAACGCTCTATATTCCGGTGGATTTGCCCGATTGCATGCGACAGTTGGATTCCATTATAACACCGGAAAACAAGGAATGGATACTTTCTGTAGAGGAAAAGGATTTCTTGGCCAGAACACATCTCGCGTTGGGGATGTGGATTCGCAACAATTGGGGGCTTTGGGCTGGTTCTCATCTGGCAACATACTTCGATGAACAGGAAATTCACCATCCCGATGACATGTCGGGGGTGATTTTACGCTGCTATTATCATTACATTCGGGGCGAGAAGGTGAATTATCAGAGAATATTGCGGGAAGAACGACATAAAGAGAAGCAATGGGCGAAGAAGAATGAGAAAAATCGGCAAAAGTCAAAAGAGCGGTGGGAGTATGAGTGGCGTTATAGTTGCGATAGCGAAGTGGATTCTTTGTCTGAGAAAGAAAACGAAGCGTTTCTGCATCTTCCGTTTGTGGCCGACAGCGTGACGGGAGTTCGTGTCTATTTGCGCAAAGATGGCGATTCGATTGCAGAAGATCTGCGCTTGATGGAGCAGAATCTGGATCGTGAACCGCGACGGAAACCCCTGAAGGATGAACTTGTCAGATTCGCTGTTGACGTATACTATGGGCGCAATCCCAATGGACGGGTCAAAAGCCTGACAATTGAGTATGTTAACAAGGAAGAAAAGGTGAAAATCAGCTTTAACCCTGACAGCACCATTGCCCGTTTTCAGCATCATCGAATCCGTCAAGATGGCCAAAAAGTTTACGTTGACGAACATTACCAATACGCCCAAGGCTGCGTTTCACGGAAGATTGTCTATAGGAACGACACGCTCCATAGTGTCACGCTTTATCGTTTTTCAGACCTCTGTCATTGTCAGGAATTCTATTTTGAAGGTCGGGTGTGGAATACGCTTGCGGTCGGGTGCGACACCGTTAACATGGCTGCATCCAGTTGCCATGTGGTACTCTCCCCCGAAGGAGAGCGTCTGGCCACTTTTCGAAGGGGATGTTCCTTGCTGCAATATGACAGTCTTGGTCGTGAGGTGCTTTGGATTGATTCCGGAAACGGCTACACGGTAGAACATTGCCAGGTCACCGTTTATGATGACGAACGCAACGTATATTATGAGTATCAGGGGGATGGATTTTTAGATGCCACCGTGCTGAACGCCCAGGGTGACAAACTTGGCCGCTGCTGTTCGAAGCGGTTGGACACGTTTGACTATAATAAAACGTTGTTCAGCTACCGCTACGATAAGTATGGAAACTGGACGCGCAGTTACGAGAAAGGGAAACGGTACAGCCGTTGCAAGATTCGGTATTATTGAGCCTATTTGATTATTGTGTATCTTTGTAGCGACAAATCAAGAATCAAATCATTTATTATAAAAATCACCGTTATGAAAAATATCCTTTTTATTGTTGGCTCCCTGCGCAAACAGTCGTTTAACCGTCAGCTGGCTGGTTTGGCCGAGATACTGTTGGAAGGTCAGTTTAATATTCAATATCTTGATTTTGAAGATGTTCCGTTGATGAATCAAGATTTGGAAGCGAACACGCCCGCTCCTGTGGCGCGTGTGCGGAAGGAGGTTCTCGCCGCCGACGGCATCTGGATTTTCACGCCCGAGTACAACTACAGCTACCCTGGTCTGCTCAAGAACCTGTTAGACTGGCTCTCCCGTCCGATGGACATCAGCGACTTCACCACCCCCACAGCGGCAGTCGGCAAGAAAGTGACCGCGAGCGGTGCCGGCGGTGCCAACCAGACCGCCTCATGTCGCGCCAAATTGAACGACCTGTTGGAGTTCATGAAGATGCAGGTGATGAAGGAACCGCAAACGGGCATTGCCCTCGGTGTAGAAGCCTGGACGAAAGGCGAGTTCAACCTCACCGACGATCAGGTAGCGCAATTGAAAGCGCAGGCGGAGAAGTTCGCGGCGTTCGTGAACGCGTAAGAGGGTTGGATCTTGGCTGTTGCCAACAGCTAATGGCCAATAGCTAAGATTATAGATTTTATCCTAACTCGATGGTGTCGGGGGCGGAGAGGTGGGAAGGCGTTCTGGAAATCATTCTATACTGACTACGCCGTTTTATTCCAAACTACGTCACTTGCGAAAACTTGGCTCAAAGTGCGATCTTTTTTGATAATCCAATACTTGAAGCCCAACAACTCTTTCGTGATAGACAATTCATCTCTGACAGCTTTTTCAGTTTCAGGTGTTGGGGTTTCCTGATACTTCATAACCAAATCTGAGAACCGGTTCATCACACTTAATGCTTGCTCGAAAAAGCGTTCCTCTTTAGTTGTTCTTGGTTGACTGATACCATTGTAAATCCTATACAACAACTCAATTGTTTCGGCATGTTGTTCATCGTTGACTTTGGATGAAAAGATCGCTTTTTTGTTGAAAAAATCAATGGTCTGTTCAATTTCATCCTCTATATTACAATCTTTTGGTACAAGAGTGTTGTCAAAAGAATCCGACTTCTTTCTGTTGCAATAGCCACAACCCATATATAAATTGTTCCAATCCTGCGCTAAATCTGGAAAATTGTGTATGCTTTTATGATGCTCTATCTCGAAATCCGTGTCACGTTTTCTTTCACACAAATAGCATTTTTCAGATTGGTCAGTCAGTAATTTTTCTTTCACATCTTCTCCATCGTATCTTAATGTTGTATTCAAAGAGGATGGCTCGTCATGACTTTTCTTTACTTTAATCATTATCTTATAGGTTCTTGAGTTTATCTGCGTTTTGGATCATCATTTGACGAAATCCGCCGACAATCATAGGGGAGGCTGTCTCGGAAATTTTTTCAAATTCGGATTTCAGCTGTCTGATTTCCACCTTGTCAGCATCCGTCCACAACTCTTTTTCGAGCAAACTTTTTAGTGTTTCCAACTGCATTTCAGCATAACTTGAGGGTGTTCTAACGCCAAAATACCCTTCTGCCAGCGATTCGTAAGAATATTCAGTCAAATTATCCAACACTTTCCTGTGCTCTAAATCAAATGCTACCGCATCGGGCATTGAATTCAAAACGAACGGGGAATGGGTGGTGACAATAAATTGGATGTTGGGGAATGTCTTTGTCAAGAATGGCATGATAATCCGTTGCAATTCAAGATGCAAATGGGTCTCAATTTCGTCAATCAAAACAATACCTATTTTCTGATATGCTCTGGTTAATGATTTATCATCTTGCATCTTCAATATCAAATCTGCTACTATATCCAAAACCGCAGCAAAACCATCTGACAATTGAGTAAACTTAAACTTCTTGCCTTCTGTGCAAATCTTGAAACTATAATCCTTGTAATTGAATTCGAGCTTCAATTTTTCATCCTGATAAATATGTTGGAGAAGGGTTTCAAAATCTACAAACCAAGCGTTAATTATGCCTGCATCATCATATTGATTTTCATTTCGAGCCAAAGCCTCTTGGATTTTCAAATCGGATAAAAAATTCAAAAACTGACCAGTAGCTGTATCTTTGACATTTCCTTTTTTGTTATATTGAGGTTTTGTGGGATTTTGGGGCTCAGACATTTTAACTTTTCTGTCCGCTTGATAAAACGCAAAGATAAAATCTTGCTCATTATATTTTTCTAGTATATTTCCAATATCGTTAAATTGAACGTCAACTCTGCCGTACAATTCTTCTGCCAGATTTGAATAATTATTTAACACTTCTTTCACTTTCATCTCTTCATTCTTATCTCGTATGGAAAGAAGACTTTTACTCAATTCTTTGAGCTTCTCAGAATAAGATAAGAAACTCAAATTTTTTTTATTCTTGACAATATTAAAAAAATCAGCAATTGCATTCAACAGCACCGTTTTCCCGCTCCCGTTCTTGCCCGTTATGATAAGATGCGGATACTTTGCATCGGCAATCGGAATGTCAAAGTTCTCTAAATGGAACAATTTGTTGATATGGATATTTTTGATGAAGTACATAATATATCGGTTTGTTTTTATTCAAAAAAAAGAAGTCTGTTTCGTTTTATTGTCGTTGCACTCAGGCAGTTTCTTGATGGTTTGGTGACTCTGCTTCTCGTCATTCAGTTTTAGATATTTGAAATTGCAAAGATACACTTTTCTTTGGTTGAGATGAATTCCAAATACTCAGCCACATTTTTCGCTTCTTGTCACCCATCCGTTTGTTGTTACCAGTAAACAATGTGTCGAGTTTGCGTATGATTACCTCGTTTCCGAAATATCCAGTTGCCGACTTCATCGAATTCGAAAACTTCAGGTTCCGTTAGAGTGTTATCAGTATATGAGGGAAAGAAAATATCATGTATGAAAAGGTTTTCTGAAGGCGTAAACCTCAGCTTGCCATTTTCATATGAGACCATTATTGTATCATTCGGCCAGGTGTAATCGTCTTGTTTTGAGGAAACAACAATCATGGAAGGTACCCCGTCTGAATAATAATATCGAGCGTGGTATTCTCCATCCGCATTGAAATACACATCTGTCAATACATCCCCATCGTATATGTATTCGGTAGAGAGGTCACTTCCTGGATTAGACTCGAATTGGTGTGTGAGCAATCCTTCGGGAGAGTACAAACGGGTTTCAATCACCATTTTCAAACCGAGTCCTGTGGAATCTTCGGGAAAATGCGTCATCGTGACCACTTCATGCACTTTTCCTTTCAAACCTGATTCTGAACAAGTGACAGGCCAAAAGCGTTGTGCATGGATGACCGTCACGGAAAGGCATAATAATGTGAGGATGAAAGAAGGTCGTTTCATACGTTTTGGAAAAGAAACAATCACTTAAGATTAAACGGCAAAAACCGTCCTACTTTTTTACAGTACTCCTCGTATTCTTCGCCGAAGTCGCGGCGGAGACGGGATTCTTCGGTGCGCACCTGCACGAGCATGATGGCGACGAAGGCCACGAAGACTACCACCGACTGCCAGGTTCCTAACCAACAGCAACAGCCTATCAGATAAACGAATATGCCGGTCAGCATCGGGTTGCGGCTGAGACGGTAGGGACCGTCGGTCATCAGGTGCTTGGTGCGCGGGGCGACCTCGTGTCCGAAGGCGTCCATCGGGTTGCCGTCGCCCACGCGGCGCATATAGACAATGACCCAAATGCTCAGAAACAGACCGTCGATGATACAGAAAATGGCGATGCCTGCTAAAAACGGGTGCGGCCAGCTGAAGGCCGGCATCTTGGAGCAGAGCCACATAATCACGGGAATCAGTACTACGAACAGTACAAATCCGAGCGCGTAACCGAAAGTTTCTTTCAGTTTGTTCATCTTAGCGAACCACTTTGGTGAACACCGGGGCTTGTCCGTTCTCAACCGTTACATAAACCTTCAACTCGCTGGCAGGCGGCATGTTCGGCTTGTCCTCGCGGGGAAGATTCTCAGCGGTGAAGAGGTACTCCATACCGTCGGGAAGTATGCGCGCAGCCACCGTTTTGGCCTTGGCATGCAGCATCGGGTAGTCGCCGACAGCCGCATCGAAGATGGCGGATTCCTCTTCGCTGACTTCGTGTTGTGCCGGGAATTCCTCCAACTTCGTGTACTCGCCTTCGAGATAACCGTTGGCTTTCAGGAACTGATCAATCTCCTTGGGCATTGCCTCCATGCGGGCGGCTCGGACACCGTAGCCGGGCATCACTTCCGCATTGGGCTCAGCTTGCTTGATATCTCTCACACTGGACTCCAGACCGCCGCTGCCGAAGGTGCAGAAAGGCACGATCTTCTTGCCGCTCAAATCGGCGCCGAGAAGGAATTTTTGCACGGGAGGTGCGTAGGTGCCGAACCAGACAGGATAGCCGATGAAGATGATGTCGTAGTTGGCAAGGTCGGCTTTGATCTGTTGAATGTCCGGAATGTTGCCCTGCTCGTGTTCCTGTTTGCAGCGTTCGATGGTGGCTTGGAAGTCGCCATCGTAGGGGTTCACCGCCACAATCTCCTCGATGTCGGCACCCAACTTCGTGGCAATCTCGTTCGCCACGGCTTTGGTGTTGCCGGTTTGGGAGTAGTAGAGCACCAGCATCTTCGGGGTCTCCTCCTTGGGGGCTTCTTTCTTCGAACCGCAGGAGACGGCGGTCAGCGTCACGGTCGCGAGGACCAGCAAAAGGTTGATGTTTCTCATTTTATTAAGTTTTTTGTTAAATCTCATCATACGCGAGAATTTTTAAGCGGCAAAGATAGTAATTTTGCGGCAATTGTTCAATGAATTCTACGCTTTTCTGGAGGAGAACAACCTGATCATGCAT
>CAMJXE010000064.1 GCA_946409645.1 uncultured Bacteroidales bacterium | reverse complement strand
ACCAACACGAAGTCACCAACACGAAGTAACCAACACGAAGTCACCAACACGAAGTCACCAACACGAAGTCACCAACACGAAATAACCAACAGCGAAGCTCACTAACACGAAGTAACCAGTATTAATTTATGGACCAACGCATCATCGAAACAGCTAAACAGGTGCTCCAGATGGAGTCAACGGCAGTACTGCAATTGCAGCAGTATGTCAACGATGATTTTGTGCGTTGCCTCGATGTGATTCTCCATTGCAAAGGTCGCGTGATTGTCACCGGCATCGGCAAAAGCGCCATCATCGCCCAGAAGATAGTGGCCACCTTCAATTCCACGGGCACCCCGGCGGTGTATATGCACGCCGCCGATGCCATCCATGGCGATTTAGGCATCATCCAGCCCGACGATGTGGTCATCGCTATCTCGAAAAGTGGCAACACACCCGAGATTTCCGTGCTGATACCCTTCCTCAAACAGAGCAATACAACATTAATAGCTTTGGTGGGCAATACCCAGTCATTCCTGGCCTCCGAAGCTGATTATGTGCTCAACTGCACCGTCGATAAGGAAGCCTGTCCCAACAACTTAGCGCCAACATGCAGTTCCACCGCCCAATTGGCCATGGGTGACGCCATCGCCAGCTGCCTGATTGAGCTCCGTGGTTTCAGCTCCAACGATTTCGCCAAGTTCCATCCAGGCGGTATCTTGGGCAAACGCCTGTACCTGAAGGTGGCGGATTTGTACAAGTACAATGACGTTCCTCTCGTGCAACCCGATGCGGCCATGCCACAAGTGATTCTGGAGATCTCCGGGAAATGCTTGGGTGTAACAGCAGTAACGGTCGATAAAAAAGTGGTGGGAGCCATCACCGACGGTGACTTGCGACGTATGTTGGAAAAAAATCCAGACTATGCGCATCTGACAGCAAAAGATGTGATGACGGTAAATCCTAAAACAATCAACGTCAACTCTTTAGCCCTTGATGCACTGAACCTGATGAAACAAAAAAATATCACCAACCTATTCGTCGTCAACGATGCTGACGAATATTTGGGGGTGATACATATCCATGACCTGATACGAGAAGGAATCTTTTAACAAAGACAATTAAACACAATGAAAAGCACCAAATTAGCAGGCCGATACGCCAAAGCATTGTTTGATTTCGCCCAGCAAAAGGAAGAGATAGAAGCTGTCAACAGTGACTTGGCCCTCGTGAAATCCGTGCTGAAAGAGAATTCACAGCTGAAAGCCGTCATCGAAAGTCCTGTCATCTTCCCCGACAAGAAGAACGACATTTTCACCGACCTTTTCGATGGCAAGATCAGCAAAACGACCTTTGGTTTTCTCTCCTTAATCATCAAAAAGAAAAGAGAACCTTCCTTATCCATCATCTGTGACGAATATTTAAAATTGTATAATATTCATCACAACATAAAAATAGCATATATCACCACCGTTTTCCCGCTAAGCGAAGAACTTGCTGCCGCACTGAAGAAACTGTTGGAAGAAGAGACTCATGCCACCATCCAGATTCAAGAGAAAGTGGATCCGAATATTATTGGCGGCCTTCTCATCAAAATCGACGACTTTCTCTTCAACGCCAGCATTTTGGCGAAGATCAACAAGCTCAGGGCCGAATTCTCATACAATGTATATCAGGCAGCGTTCTAACAATGCACAATGCACAATGCACAATGTATAATGTATAATGCACAATGCACAATTATGACTCCTTGGACTCCTAAAAATCTATAGATTTCCTATTCGACAAAACAAATAAACAGATAAACAAATCAACAATTCAACAACAATAACATGGCTGAAATTAAACCATCAGAAGTGACCGCGATACTGCGGCAGCAACTACAAAACTACGACACCAACTCCGAGCTGGAAGAAACGGGTACCGTTTTGGTTGTCGGTGACGGCATTGCCCGTGTCTATGGACTATACAACGCCTGCTCTGGCGAGTTAGTGACCTTCGAGACCCAGGAGGGAAAAACCATCACTGGTATCGTGTTGAACCTGGAAGAGGACAACGTGGGTGTCGTGCTCCTTGGCGACTCCAAACTGCTTAACGAAGGCGACATCTGCAAACGTACTGGCAAAATCGCCTCCATCAATGTGGGTGAAGGATTGCTCGGACGTGTCATCAACACCTTGGGTGAACCTATCGACGGCAAAGGCAAGATCGAAGGGAAACTATACGAGATGCCCATTGAGCGCAAAGCTCCTGGTGTGATTTTCCGCCAACCCGTAAAAGAGCCGCTCCAGACCGGTATCAAGGCCATAGACGCCATGATTCCCATCGGCCGTGGCCAGCGTGAGCTGATTATCGGTGACCGACAGACCGGTAAAACCGCTATCGCCATCGATACCATCATCAACCAAAAAGAGTTCTACGAGAAAGGTGAACCTATTTATTGTATATATGTGGCTGTTGGACAGAAGGGGTCTTCTGTCGCCTCCATCGTCAAAACGCTGACGGAAAGAGGTGCCATGCCTTACACAGTTGTGGTAACCGCCACCGCCTCCGACCCTGCCGCCATGCAGTTTTACGCACCCTTTGCCGGAGCTGCCATCGGCGAGTACTTCAGAGACAGTGGCCGTCCTGCTTTGATTATATACGACGACCTGTCCAAGCAGGCTGTGGCTTACCGTGAGGTTTCCTTGCTGCTCCGTCGTCCACCTGGACGTGAGGCATATCCCGGCGACGTGTTCTATCTGCACTCAAGACTGCTGGAGAGAGCCGCCAAAATCATTGAGTCTGATGAGATTGCCGCCAAAATGAACGACCTGCCCGAAAGCATCAAACCTATTGTCAAAGGTGGTGGTTCACTGACCGCATTGCCTATCATCGAGACCCAAGCCGGTGACGTGTCAGCCTATATTCCCACCAATGTCATCTCCATCACCGATGGCCAGATATTCCTGGAGACTGGCTTGTTCAACGCAGGTGTACGTCCCGCTATCAACGTGGGTGTTTCCGTTTCCCGTGTAGGTGGTAACGCCCAGATTAAATCCATGAAGAAAATCGCCGGCACACTGAAACTCGACCAGGCACAGTTCCGCGAATTGGAGTCATTCACCAAATTCGGCTCCGATGTGGATCAGGCCACCCAGAATGTGTTGGACAAAGGTGCCCGCAACGTGGAAATTCTGAAACAGCCCCAGTACTCACCCCTCAAGGTGGAAGAGCAAATCGCCATCATCTTCTGCGGTGTGAAAGGACTGCTGCAAAAAGTACCCACCAACAGAATCAGGAATTTCGAAACTGAATATATCCAAACCATGCACGACGAGCATCAGGATATTTTGGATACCCTGCGCAGTGGCAAAATTGACGACAGTATCATGCAAGAAATGGAAGCCGTCTGCAAGAATGTTTGCAAAAAATACGAGAAATAATCTATGGGAAATCTAAAAGAAATACGAACCCGAATTTCCTCTATCGAGTCAACGGAAAAGATTACCGGCGCCATGAAACTGGTATCGGCCGCCAAATTCCGCCGCTCGCAGCAGGCTATCATCGCCCTGCGCCCTTACTCCAACAAACTGAGTGAGATCATGCGGAACATTTCCGATGCCGCCAACACGGTGGAAGATATGCCCTTGTTTGTCCAACGCCCGGCTGAAAAAGTAGTGATTATAGCCATCACCTCCAACAAAGGCCTCTGCGGCAGCTTCAACTCCTCCATTGTGAAAGAGGCCCATAAACTGGTGAAAGACAAATACGACAAACAACTGCAGAATGGAAATGTGCAGTTCATCTTCCTGGGCAAAAAAGGAAAAGAGCAACTCGGCAAGACCTACCCTGCCCTGCTGACCAATGAGCAACTGCTGGACAAACCTGAGTTCTCGGAAATAGCCAGCATTGCTGAAGATCTGATGGACAAGTTCGCGAAAAAAGAAATCGACAGGGTTGAAATCATTTACAATCAGTTCGTTAACGCAGCCACACAAAGAGTGACCGTGGAACAATTCCTGCCAGTGGCCGCTCCCACAAATACCGAAAACAACAAGCTGAAAAATGACTATATCTTTGAACCCTCCAAAGAAGAGTTATTTAAAACACTGACTCCCAGAATTTTAAAACTACAGCTATACAAGACTCTCATCGACTCCATCGCTTCAGAACACGGCGCACGCATGACCTCCATGTCAAAGGCCACCGACAATGCCAATGAGATGCTTAAAGAACTCAGGCTCAAGTACAACAACGCCCGACAGTCGGCCATCACCAACGAGCTGATAGAGATTGTGAGCGGAGCGGAAGCCTTGAACAACTAAAAACAAACCCGTATTCTTGCGGATTAATTTGTGACAAATGAAAAAGATTGGCGTTTTCGGGGTCGGACACCTCGGACAAATACATTGCAAATGCATCAACGAGAGCGACAAAGCCGAACTATGCGGTATTTATGATGTGAATATTGCCCATGCCAAAGAAGTATCCGAACAATTAGGAGTTCCGTATTATGAGAAGGCGGAACAATTGTTGGCACTTTGCGATATTGCCGATATAGTATGCACCACTACACACCATTACGAAATGGCGAAATTGGCCATGCAATACCGCAAGCCTGTCTTCATCGAAAAGCCTGTCACCGCCACGGTCGAGCAAGCCGAAGAACTGCTGCAACTCAGCAAAAAAAACAACATCCCCGTGCAAGTCGGCCATGTGGAGCGCTTCAATCCGGCATACCTCGCCGCCAAGAACAAAATCAGACACCCCATGTTCATCGAAGGACACCGTTTAGCCCTCTTCAATCCCCGTGGCAACGATGTCTCCGTCATCTTAGACCTGATGATCCATGATATCGATATCGTACTGAAAATCGTTGACTGCCCTGTCGTTGATATCCAAGCCAGTGGCGTGGCTATCGTCACCGACACCTTCGACATCGCCAATGTCCGCCTTACCTTCGAAAACGGATGTGTCGCCAATCTCACGGCCAGCCGAATCTCGATGAAAAACATGCGCAAAATCCGTCTTTTCCAGGAAAACGCATATATCAGCATGGACCTTTTGGAGAAGAAGACAGAAATGATTCATATTGAAAATGTAACAGGAGAAATAGATGATCCTTTCGCTATGATTCTTGATTTGGGCGAGGAAAAAGGGAAAAAACGCATCATCATCGACAATCCAAAAATCGAAGCCAACAACGCTATCCGCTGCGAACTGGAAAGTTTTATCCATTCAATTGATAACCAACTTATTCCAGAAGTAAGTCTGCAAGATGGCTATAACGCATTGAAAACAGCCTGCCAAATTATCGAAAAAATGAACTGTTGCGTAAAATAAAGTGTCATCATTCAACGTTACATACAGGATGAAAAAATTTATACTCTTATTTACGGTTTTATGTTGCTGTTTTTGTTCCTGCAAAGACAAGCACGACTATACCCCCGCCCTGTTGGAAATCAGCGAGGACGCCTTTGACGACTGTTTCAACATTTCCAACTACAATATAGAACATGACGAACAGATAACCGACGAGGACAAATTGCGTGTGATGGGCCAACACAAATTCACCCATGTTTATGTTTCATACGGCGGTAATGCCCTAGGCGTTTGGGAACTTCCATGCACGGTCCCCATCTTGGATGTCAATGGCAGCGACAGCAGCTATCTGGACATTGTTCCCTGCTTCAAGAAAAACGGGCAAAGCAGCACCATCAAGGGTTACAGCTATGTCAAATCATACAAAAAGAAAGTATTGCTTCAGAAAGGAAAAATCAGCTATATCAACAAAGAGAGCATGCACGGCTTTTATGAATACCATAAGTATGCCGTTTTCAAGCTGATAGAACCTTTCAGCTCGCAGAATTCTTTTTCACCACACAACACGATGGTATCTGTAGTCAATTTCAACTGTGTGCCGGATCCGGATGATTCCTCCAACAGAATCGGTCTGCTCTCGCTCACCAACGATTCCCTGCGTAGCAGTTTCGAAGTTGCCAGTTCCGAAATCAATCTGCCCATCCACTACCAGACTTATTTGGAAATCCGATACAAATGCGACAATGATCTGAGCATAGAGATATACGCTCCCAACTATTTCAACGTATATCCTTGTGGCGGCCTATATGCCACCGACAAATGGCAAACCGCCTACATCAATTTGGACGAACACCTGACCAGCATATACAACTCAGGAGTCATTTTCCCCGGTTCTATCAATATCAAAGTGCTGCTGAGCGGTGCACGACTGAGCGACCGTGACACGTACTATTATATTGATTATGTGAAGATCATTACCGGACCGCAAGCGTAAGCAGGTTACAGGTTTCAGGTTTCAGGTTTCAGGTTTCAGGGGTCAGGGGTTAGTGATTAGGGGTTAGGAGGTTTCAGGTTTCAGGGGACAGGTTTCAGGGGACAGGGGTCAGGGGTCAGTGATTAGGGGTTAGTGATTAGGGGTTAGTGATTAGGGGTTAGGAGGTCAGAAGGTTAGAAGGTTAGAAGATTATAGGATTACAGGATGATGGATTGTGGATTGTGCATTGTGAATTGTGAATTGTGAATTGTGAATTGTGAATTGTGAATTGTAAACGGATGAAACGAAACAAAAATTTACTCATTGGCTATCACGTTGTCATGGACATTTTGGCAGCGGTTGTCACATGGGTGATTTTTTTCATCTATAGAAAATACAATGTGGACCCCCACGTGTTCGATCAATTTTCCACGTCCATCCTGCAAGACAACAAATTCTGGCTCGGCATTTGCCTTTTGCCCGTCTATTGGCTGCTTTTACACTTATTTATAGGATATTACCATAATATATATAGGAAATCACGTCTCAGAGAATTAGGACGCACCTTCGCGGTCAGTCTTTTCGGCGTCATCCTGTTTTTCTTCGTCTTCATCTTGGACGACATTGTCAACAGCCCCTCCGACTACATCAAATACTTTTTAGTCCTCTTCTTCTGCCAGTTTTTCCTGACCTACATTCCAAGGGTTTTGATGACCACACATATCAACCGTATGATCCACAACGGAAAGATTGGCTTCAAGACACTGATTATCGGTAGTGACAAGGTGGCATTAAACACATACAACTCTGTAGTACAGCAGAATATACGCTCCGGCAATTTCATCATAGGCTATGTTTCGCTGCCCGGAAATGACGACCATACCATGGACAGTGTATTACCCAAAATGGGCGACACTCATGAATTACGGGAAATCATACAAAAGGAAGACATTGAGGAAATAATCATTGCCATTCATAATGGCCAGCGGAAATACATTGAAGAGATACTGTCAACCATCAGAGAGATTCCCGGACTGACCTTGAGCATACTGCCTCAGACACAGGACTACCTGATGGGCACCATCAAAATGTCGTCGGTATTTTATGAGCCTTTGATTTCCATCGACTCCGAATACATGTCACCCTGGCAACGCTATGTCAAACGCATGATGGACATCATCATTTCTTTTTTTGCCATCATACTTCTGTTGCCTTTATATCTCTTTTTGGCCATCGGGGTCAAATGCTCATCTAAGGGTCCCATTTTCTACAAGCAAGAGAGAATCGGCTATCAAGGCAAACCCTTCAACATCATCAAATTCAGATCGATGTTTACGGATGCGGAGAAAAACGGTCCCATGCTGTCGAGTGAGGAAGACCCCCGCATCACCAAGTTCGGCCGTTTCATGCGTCGTTCGCGTTTGGACGAGACGCCCCAGTTTTTCAATGTTCTGAAAGGCGACATGTCGTTGGTAGGACCAAGACCTGAGCGTCAATATTATATTGACAAAATTGTGGAGAAAGCCCCCTACTATCGATTGCTGTTAGGTGTCAAGCCCGGCATCACTTCCTGGGGGCAGGTAAAATTCGGCTATGCCGAGAATGTAGATGAGATGGTGGAGCGTATGCGTTTCGACCTTCTGTACTTGGAAAACATGTCGATTCAGATGGACATAAAGATACTCATTTATACTGTGCTGATCATCTTGAAAAACGAGGGCAAATAATCCCAAAGGAGAAGCCGTGAATCACCTCTTTTTGAAGCAGTCAAATCATGGCAAATAGAAAAAGTTGAAAAATTTTCTATTTACCTATCTATCAATCAAAAAAATATGTATATTTGCACTCCCTAAAATGAGGTAGAGGGGTATGGAATTTTTATACATAAACATCTCATTATAAAGGGATTACAAAAATGAAAGAAAAATCGGTTTGCGAGAACCGGAACTAAAAACATTATAAAATTAAACAAAATGTCTGGATTATTAGGAAAAAAAATTGGGATGACTAGCATCTATGATGCCTCTGGCAAGATAGTGCCATGCACGGTATTGGAGGCTGGTCCTTGCGTAGTTACGCAAGTCAAGACCGTTGAGAAAGACGGTTACAGTGCAATCCAATTGGGTTACGATGAAAAGAAAGAAAAACGGACGACCAAAGCGTTGAAAGGACACTTTGCCAAGGCCGGCACAACCCCGAAGAAACTGTTGCGCGAGTTCACACGTTTCGAGGAAGGTCACAAGAAACAGTATGGTGAGATTTTGGATGTCACCGTATTCGAGGAAGGTGAGTTTGTTGATGTCATCGGCATTTCAAAAGGTAAAGGTTTCCAGGGTGTCGTCAAACGTCACGGCTTCGGCGGTGTCGGCGACAGCACGCACGGTCAGCACAACCGTCTGAGAGCTCCCGGTTCTCTGGGTGCATCCTCCTACCCTTCAAGAGTATTGAAAGGTATGCGCATGGCTGGTCAAACTGGTAACAAACAGGTGAAGATGATCAACCTGCAGATCATGAAGATCGTGAAAGAAAAGAATTTAGTTTTAGTAAAAGGTTCCGTACCAGGACCTAATGGTTCATATATAAAAATTGAGAGATGGAGTTAAGAGTATATAAAATCGACGGAAGCGAATCAGGCAAGACAGTCACATTAAACGACAACATCTTTAATGTAGAGCCTAACGATCACGCTATTTGGTTGGATGTGAAGCAATATCTGGCCAATCAAAGACAAGGAACGCACGACACTCTGGAAAAATCAACCGTTTCCGGCAGTACGCGCAAACTGAAAAGACAAAAAGGTACGGGCGGCGCACGTGCCGGTAGCATCAAGTCTCCGACTATCCGCGGCGGTGCAACCGTTTTCGGACCTCACCCCAGAGATTACAGCTTCAAGCTGAACAAGAAAATCAAACGCTTGGCCCGTTTCTCAGCATTGACCTACAAGGCTAAGGAAGACAAAATCATCGTGGTGGAAGACTTCTCTTTCGAAGCTCCCAAGACCAAATCATACATCGATATCCTGAAAAAATTCAACCTGCAGGATGCCAAAACATTGATGCTGGTCAACGAAGGTAACAAGAACGTCTATCTGTCAGCCCGCAACCTGAAACGCGCCAACGTGATGAGAGCAAAAGACGTGAACACCTACAACGTGCTGAACGCCAACAACCTCATCATCTGCGAAAACAGCTTGAAAGACATTGAAAACATGTTGGGCGAGTAATATTTAACAGAGTAAATAACAAGTAATACATACAAAAATGAACGTAGTTATTAAACCCATCATCAGTGAAAAGATGACAATGGTTGGTGAAAAATACAACCGTTATGGTTTCATTGTTGACAGAAAGGCCACCAAACCTCAGATCAAGAAAGAAATTGAGGAACTTTATGGTGTGAAAGTGCTGCAGGTGAACACCCTCATCCAGCGCGGCAAGTCAACTTCCCGCTACACCAAGGCCGGCATGATCCAAGGTCAGAAGAACACCTTCAAGAAAGCCATGATCTTCGTCAGCAAGGAAGATAAAATCGATTTATACAGCAATATTTAATAGCAATAAACAATGGCATTAAAAAAGTACAAACCAGTAACGCCAGGTCAACGCTTCAAAGTTATCAGCGCGTTTGACGACATTACCACAAGCAAGCCGGAAAAGAGCTTATTATGCGCACATCCGAGCACAGGCGGTAGAAATAATTGTGGTAAAATGACGATGCGAAACCGCGGTGGCGGTCATAAGAAGATGTATCGTTTTATTGATTTCAAAAGAGAAAAAGATGGTATCCCGGCAACCGTTAAAACCATCGAATACGACCCGAACCGTTCGGCCCGTATCGCTTTGGTTTTTTATGCCGACGGCGAAAAGCGCTACATTGTTGCTCCTCACGGCCTGAAAGTAGATCAAGTGATCGTTTCAGGAACGGGTGTATCTCCCGACTTGGGCAACACGCTTCCACTGGGCGAGATTCCTTTCGGCTCCGTGATTCACAACATCGAATTGCGTCCCGGTCAGGGTGCTAAGATCGCACGTAGTGCAGGTTCCTACGCACAGCTGATGTCTCGTGAAGGCAAGTATGCCGTTATCAAAATGCCATCCGGCGAAACCCGTATGATCCTCTGCGCTTGCAAGGCCACTATCGGTATGGTTTCCAATATCGACCACAGCCTCGAAGTCTCAGGTAAAGCAGGTAGAAGCCGCTGGTTGGGCCGCAGACCCCGCGTCCGTGGCGTTGTTATGAACCCTGTTGATCACCCCATGGGTGGTGGTGAAGGTCGTGCCTCCGGTGGACATCCCCGCTCACGCAAGGGCTTGCCAGCTAAAGGTTACAGAACCCGTCATCCGAAGAAAAATTCTGATCAGTACATCATCGAAAGAAGAAAAAAATAATCTTAAAGTAGAATATTATGAGTCGTTCATTAAAAAAAGGTCCATATATCCATTACAAATTGGAACAAAGAGTATTGGAAGCTCAGGAATCAGGCAAGAAAACCACTATCAAGACCTGGTCACGCGCCTCTATGATCTCCCCCGATTTCGTCGGACTTACTATCGCAGTGCATAACGGCAACAAATTCATCCCCGTTTACGTTACTGAAAACATGGTAGGCCACAAATTAGGCGAATTCGCTCCGACACGTATCTTCCGTGGTCACGCTGGTCAAAAGGACAAAGGTAAGAAATAATCTCTTCTCCTTAAGCCTTATTTCTTATAAATTACAAAGCCCCTCCCCTGTCGGAGGGGCTTTTTTTTTCAAGCATCGGATAGAAAAAAAAGAAGTATTATCTGAATGATTTAGAAACCTGTCTCTAAAATCATTAAATTCAATTCTTCAATACTTGAAAAGTTTTTTTTGTTTTTATTTATATATTTATATAAAATATTGTATTATATTTGCAAAATATTTTTACCACATTTTTAATGAAAACAGAAAAACAAGAATTAGGACAAAAAGGCGAGGATTTGGCAGCGGAATATTACCGGAAAAACAACTATGTCATCCTGGACCGGAACTGGAAATGCTACCATCTGGAAGTGGATCTTATCGTTCTCAACGAGGACTACATTGTATTTTGTGAGGTAAAAACACGCAGTTACACAACCCTCGGAGAACCGGAAACCTTCGTCACGCCACAAAAACAAAAGAACCTCATCCGTGCGGCCAATCTTTACCTCACACGCAGAAGCATCAATAAAGAAGTGCGATTTGACATCATCTCCATCATTACAAAGGGGGAAAATTATCAAATTCACCATATCCCAAACGCCTTTCAACCAAAGTGGTAAATATTTTTATTATTTTTAATTATTGTATTATTATTTTTATTATCTTTGCAGCGTCAAAACTTGGTCAAAGAACAAATTGACAAAAACAAAACAAATTATGATTCGATAAAATATTGGTATAAAGATGCTTATAAAAACACATAGCTGTGCATTGATGGGTGTGGCCGCCATTCCTGTAACCATCGAAGTGAATATTGAAAACGGTATCAGTTTCTTTTTGGTAGGACTGCCCGACAGTGCCATCAAGGAAAGCCAGCAAAGGATAGACACTGCACTGAAAAACAATGGATATAAGATACCCGGGAAAAAAATCGTTATCAACATGGCGCCTGCTGACATACGCAAGGAAGGCAGCGCTTACGACCTCAATCTGGCCATAGGCATCCTGATTGCCTCAGAGCAAATCAAAGGCTATGACAAAGTGGGCGATTACTACATCATGGGGGAGCTGTCTTTGGATGGACGCCTACAACCCATCCGTGGAGCTCTTCCTATCGCCATAGAGGCCCGGAAAAGAAAAATGAAGGGAATCATACTGCCGGCACAGAACGCCCGCGAGGCGGCCATTGTGAGCGATATAGAGGTACTTGGTGTGGACAATATCCGACAAGTCATCGACTTTTTCGACAAAGGAATCCTCATTCCACCCACCGTCGTCAATACACGCGAAGAATTCCAGCGCAGTCTATGCAATTACGAATTTGACTTTATCGATGTGAAGGGCCAGCAGAACATCAAGCGTGCCATGGAGATTGCCGCCGCTGGCGGGCATAATCTTATTCTGATTGGTCCGCCTGGTTCAGGCAAGTCCATGCTCGCCAAACGCTTGCCCTCCATCTTACCACCATTAACCTTATCTGAGGCTCTCGAAACGACGAAGATTCACTCCGTTGCCGGAAAGATGAGTCGCTATTCGTCACTAATTTCAGTAAGGCCCTTCCGCGCGCCACACCACACCATCAGTGATGTGGCGTTGGTCGGAGGGGGTACTAATCCGCAACCCGGAGAAATTTCCCTTGCACACAATGGCGTGCTCTTCGCCGACGAGCTCACCGAGTTCAAACGGCAAACCCTTGAGGTACTTCGTCAACCCCTGGAGGAGCGCAGTGTCACCATCTCACGTTCCAAATACAGTGTCACCTTCCCCGCCTCCTTCATGTTTGTCGCCGCCATGAACCCCTGCCCTTGCGGCAACTACAACCACCCCAAGATACCCTGCACCTGCGGACAAGGCGTAGTTCAAAAATACCTCAGCAAAATCTCCGGTCCCCTCATGGATCGTATCGACTTGCATGTTGAAGTTTTGCCCCTCTCTACCGAAGAGCTCACCACAGCACCCTTAGGCGAGACAAGTGCCATGGTGCGCGAGCGTGTGGTTCAAGCACGCAAAATCCAAGAGGAACGCTACAAAATATACCCGGATATTCACTGCAACGCTCAAATCAACACCAAACTGCTTAGACAATATTGCGTAGTCAACAGCGAAGGACTGGAACTGCTGAAAAATACCATGGACAAACTGGGCCTCTCCGCTCGAGCATACGACCGCATCTTGAAAGTGGCCCGTACCATCGCCGACCTGGACGGTGCCGCCAACATCAGCAACGAACACCTTTCCGAAGCCATCAATTTCAGAAGCTTGGACAGGGATAACTGGGGGAAGTGAGAATGAACAATGCACAATGCACAATGCACAATGGACAATGGACAATGGACAATTAACAATATAACAATAGAAAAATTAGGGAGATGAAAAAAGATGAGGATAATATCATTGTGGTTAAAAGTATGGAATTTGCAGTAAAAATAATTGAAATCTGTCGCTGGATGCAGTCAAATAAGACAGAACCTGTTCTGATAAATCAACTTTTACGTAGTGGAACAAGCATAGGTTCAAATGTAAGAGAAGGAATAAGAGGACACACTCCAGCTGATTTTTATGCCAAGTTAAGCATATCACTTAAAGAAGCTTCTGAAAGTGAATATTGGTTAGAATTATTACATGAATGCAAGTCTTTAGATGATGACAACTATAATCAACTACTTCTAAGATGCAAAGAACTAATACGAATACTAACCTCCATTATAAAACATAAGGAACAAAAAAAACAACACACAAAATAAAACAATTGTGAATTGTGAATTATGAATTGTACATTATGAATTATGAATTGTGAATTGTGAATTGTGAATTAAAAAAAAGGAGCTCTCTTCTGAGAACTCCTTTTTTTTTCAATTACTCCACCTCCCAGGTGTCGCCGCTGTTCAGCAGGTCGTCAACGCATTTGTATTTGCCGTTGGCCATCTGCTCTTCCATTTGGTCTTCATATAGCTGGGTGTAGGAGGTTTTCTTCACGTTGCGAATCACACCGATAGCCACGGGAAGGTCGCCGCTCATGCGAGCCAGCATCATGTGGATACCAGTGTCTTCGGTGGTCTCGTCATGAATCATAATGTCGTCCATTGTGACACCATTCTCGCCGATGGTGACAGCCTCCAAGCAACGTCCGTTGAAACGCAGGCCCTTGTTTTTCTCCTTGCCGAAAATCATGGGCTTACCATGTTCAAGGATGATGGTGCGATCGTCACGCACTGCACGGTCGGTAATGGCCGCATGGGCTTTGTCGTTAAAAATCATGCAGTTTTGCAACACTTCCACCACGCTGGTTCCGTCGTGCTTAGCAGCACGGGTCATGATATCGGTGGTAAGTTGCGGCAGACAATCCAACGCACGTGCGTAGAAGGTACCCTGTGCACCCATCACCAATTCGCCCGGATTAAACGGGTAGTCGATGGTGCCGTATGGTGAGGTCTTAGTCACCTGACCAAACTTTGTGGTAGGGCTGTATTGACCCTTGGTCAAACCGTAAATCTCGTTGTTGAAGATGGTGATGTTGAAATCCTGATTACGACGCACCGCATGAATCAAGTGGTTGCCGCCGATAGCCATGGAGTCGCCGTCGCCCATGCTCACCCATACGGAAAGAGCTGGGTTGGCCAATTTTACACCCGTAGCAATGGCACAAGCACGGCCATGGATGCTGTGGAAACCGTAGGTATCCACATAGTAAGGGATACGTGATGAGCATCCGATACCAGACACCATACAAATGTTTTCTTTTTTGTGATTGGTTTTCGGGAAAGTGTTCAACAATGCGGCGAGGATGGCGTGGTCACCACAGCCAGGACACCATTTCACCATTTGATCGCTGGTAAAATCAGCTTTTGTATATTCGCGATCCGCTTTCGGAACAAAATGTTTTTCTGCCATAATTATCTGTAATTAATTGGTTCTTGATTGAGTTATTTGGCAAGCAGTCTTTCGAATTCAGCCTTCAGCTCGCCCACCTCGAACGGGAGACCCATGATCTTGTTGTACTGGATCATCGGGCATTCGGGGAACTGAGTGCGAAGGTATCCTGCAAACTGTCCATTGTTAAGCTCGCAGACAACAATCTTCTTGTATTTCTTGAGAATGTCGCCAGTGTTCTTCGGAAGCGGGCAAATATAGTTGAAGTGGGTATAAGCCACTTTCTTACCTTCTTTGTTCATTTCTTCCACAGCGAGAGTTAGTGCGCCCGAGGTGCCACCCCAACCCACCACGAGAAGTTCGGCATCAGGATTGCCGGTCACTTCCTGGTCGGGAATATAGTTGGCCACGCGGTTCACCTTCTCCTGACGGTTAGCCACCATCAAGGCGTGGTTTTCGGGATCGGTGCTAAGAGGTCCGTCGGGACATTTTTCCAGACCACCTACACGGTGACGAAGTCCTTCCATGCCTGGCAGAGCCCATTCACGTGCGAAGGTCACGGGGTCGCGGCGGAAAGGTCTGTAGTTTGGATCATTCGGTGTTGCCAAACGAGGTTTGATTTCCGGCATGTCGGCCATCTTGGGGATGCGGAAAAGCTGTGAACCGTTGCCAAGGTAACCGTCGGTGAGCAGGATAACAGGGGTCATGTGCTCCAGAGCAACCTTAGCAGCATTGTATGCCCAATAGAAGCAGTTGGCACTGGAAGAAGCAGCCATCACCACTAATGGGGCTTCACCGTTACGGCCGTACAGAGCCTGATTCAAGTCGCTCTGCTCAGTCTTGGTGGGCAGACCTGTGGAAGGACCACCACGTTGCACATCGACCACCACCAAAGGCAGTTCCACCATCACAGCCAAACCAAGAGCCTCACTCTTAAGGGAGAGACCAGGACCGGAAGTGGAGGTGCAAGCCAATGCGCCAGCGTAGGAAGCACCAATAGCGGAGCAAACGCCCGCAATTTCGTCTTCTGCCTGAAAGACACGCGCACCTAAGGATTTATGTTTAGCCAACTCCACCATCACGTCTGTAGCGGGGGTGATGGGATAAGAGCCTAAAAACAGTCTGCGACCGGATTTCTCGGATGCGGCCAAAAGACCCCATGCCGTAGCCACATTACCTGTGATGTTACGGTAACGACCCTTGGGCATTTGGTCTGCTGAGGCAATCTCGAAAATATGAGAGTGCATCACTTCCAATTTGTCAGCATATTCATAGCCTTCCGTCAAAACAGCTTTGTTCAAAGCAACCACTTCGGGCTTCTTGGCGAACTTGCGTTCAAGATAAGCGAAAGTTTGGTCGAGTTTCTTATGGGTAGCGTAGAAAATGATACCTAATGCGAACATGTTGCGGCAGCGGTCGGCAGTTTTTTTGTCAGCGCCTTGCTCGTTGCCGATACGTTGGGTGAATGAGGTGACCGGTGCCTTGATGATAGTGTAGGCACGGTCCATCTCATCAGTGAAAGGATGGTCGTTCTCGGTATAGCCTGCCTTCTCAAGAGCCTCGTCGGTGAAGGTGTCGATATCCACAATAACAGTGGCACCCTTCTTGGCCCACTTGAGGTTTGATTTGAGAGAGGCCGGGTTCATCGCGACAAGGATGTCACATTTGTCACCGGAACTGTAAATGTGGTTTCCCACGTGCACCTGATAGCCAGACACACCAGCAATGGTATTGTGAGGGGCGCGGATTTCAGCTGGATAGTCGGGGAAGGTGGCGATGTCATTGCCAGTGAGGGCAGAAGCGTCCGAAAACAAAGTTCCGGAGAGCTGCATACCGTCGCCAGAGTCACCCGCAAAACGAACGACGATGTCGTCAATTTTTGTGATTTGCTCTGTTGCCATAAA
>CAMJXE010000063.1 GCA_946409645.1 uncultured Bacteroidales bacterium | reverse complement strand
AATAGCAGGAAGTGATGAACCACACTTTGGAAGCGAAAAACTTCAGCGAAACCACAGGGCGCACACTGGTGAAACAGGTGATCAACATCCAGCCGAGATAGACCAAGATGGCGATGGAAACGGGGTGCTTCACAAAGTCACGGCTAATACGCAAATCGTACAGGATGCGGGCGAAAAACACCATGGTAATGGTAATCATCAGAGCTTCAGAAGGTAAAGATAGTCCCAAATGGATGTTTTTGCTGCTGAGAATAACCGAGAATGGTGTGCTGATCGCTACGAGATACAAAGCCCAGTCGGCATGGAAAAAGACAAGATATAACCCTACAATGGCGACCGTAATCAATTGAATAGCGGGAAATTCTCTGATTATGGAGAAGCCATTGGCCACCACAAGCGCCATTGCGACCAGAAAAACAATAATCTGTCGCTTATTGATAGAGCTTGTCAGTTGCTGAATCTTTTCTGTTGGGTTGGTTTTCAACTCTTTCAATCATTAACAGCACAATCATCGTCAAAATGAAAGCGCAAAGGGTGGAAATCACGACAATGAGCGATCTTTTAGGATAGAATTTTTTATCCGCAACTTTAGGATTGTCGATGACAAATTTCACGGGCATGATGGTCGTCATATCCATTTTAGCATCCATCATTTTTTGCTTACACAGAGCGTGATACTTGCTGAAGTTGTATTCCAGATCCTGGTAGGAGGTGAGCTGGGCGCCATATTTGGCAATGGTATCTTGCTCTTTTTGAATACGTTGCATGGCAGCTGTGTTACCTTGTGCAGCGGCAATGGCATATTGTTGGGTAAGACGCTCACTCTGTAATTTCACATCGAATACGCCGTGTTTCATGATTTCTTGGATGGAGTCGTTTACATCGGCGATAGCGCGTTCTATGGAATCCATCTGGTTTTGTAGGATGGTGTAGGCGGCTAAAGCGCGTTCGTGCTCGACGCTGTTCTTGATGGTGTCAAGCCATCGAATCACGTCCATGGTCATGTCGTAGGCACGTTGTGGATCCCAATCGCTCAAAGAGACGGAGATGGCACCGTATTCCGTGCGTTTGACGGTCATATTGTTCGTGATGGTTTTGTAAAGTTTGGTTTTACCGCCCTTCTTGTCCAATTGGATGTTGTAATACTCTGGCAAGTTGTATTTCTCAATGAGGGAATCCTTGATGGCGATGGAATTGAGGAACGGCAGCATTTGCTCGGTTTCGTCCACAGTGGCCAAGGCCTTGATTTCCAGTCGTTCGTTGTAGTTTTGTTCGTTTAACAGAATTTTCGAAACGGAGCTGGTGCGCGGTGCGTAGAGTAGGGCAGTGGATTTGTAGCGTGGACGCACGAGTAACGAGCAGGCGGCCGACACGAAGAATGTGGCCACACAGATTATCAGCAGCCATTTCCTCCACTTCCACATAAACTGTAACAGACTGAAAGCGTTGTACTTGTCTTTATTTTCCATTCGGTAGAATTTAAATTGAATTTGGTAATTAATTCTGTTAAAAATGGGGCCTTACAGCAATCCGAGTTCCATCTTAGCAGCCTCGGTCATGCAGTCCATGGTCCAAGGCGGGTCGAAGGTGACATCTACCACCACTTTGTTCACGCCGGGAATCATTTGCACGCGCGTTTGTACCTCCATAGGCAAGCTTTCTGCCACTGGGCAGTTGGGTGCAGTTAGTGTCATCAGGATGTAAACATCGTTGTTTGCATTCACCTCCAATTTGTATATAAATCCTAATTCCCAGATGTTTACAGGAATCTCAGGATCATAGATGGAATTGAGTACTTCAATCACCTTAGTTTTCATACGACTCTTTTTCTATTTTTTGCAAAAATAAGAAATAATAACGTAGAGTTTCTGTTTTTAGTGTTTTTTTTTCAACAATGGGATAAAAACATTTTTGTCATCAAGATCGATTCATAATTTTATGGTAAAGCCAAAGTTTTTTGTACTTTTGCTGCCGTTTTAATACACAAAATTATGTTGGAATATTTTAATAGTGTCCCTTTTTCCGTCACGGTTTGCGATAAAGACGGTAAGATATTGGAAATGAACGAAACAGCGGAACGTGTGCTTAGTCACGGCAAGCACATTATCGGGCAAAACCTGCTGGACTGCCATCCCGAGCCAGCTCGCACTAAACTGATGGAAATGCTTAAGAATCACAATCTTAATGCCTATACCATTGAGAAAAATGGCGTAAAAAAGCTGGTTTACCAATCTCCGTGGTTCGAAAATGGCGAATTTGCCGGATACATTGAGCTCTCTATGGAATTGCCAGCCGAGATGCCGCATTTTGTCCGTCAACCGAAACAATAGCTTAGTAGCTTACCCGTTTAGGAGTTTAACTGTGTAATCGCGTTACCACCTAACCCAAAAGAAATGACCAAAGATCAAGAAATCACTTACGGAATGCGTCCCGTTTTCGAGGCGATTGAGAGCGGTAAAACGATTGACAAAGTGCTGTTCCAGAAAGGTTTGCAGGGAGAATTGTTCAAGCAGCTCTTCTATGAGGTTCGGCAGCGCAAGATCCCGTTCCAATATGTGCCCGTGGAGAAGCTGAATCGTCTTACGCGTCAGAATCACCAAGGGGTTGTTGCGTTTTTATCTGCCATCGAATATTGCGATATATACAACGTTGTGCCCACGATTTTTGAGGAAGGACGTGTGCCTTTCTTGTTGCTGCTCGATAAGATTACGGACGTGCGCAACGTGGGTGCTATCGCTCGTTCGGCTGAATGTGCGGGCGTGGATGCCATCATTCTGCCGCTTAACGGTGGTGCTCAACTGAATGAGGATGCCGTGAAAAGTTCTGCGGGTGCTCTGCATAAAATTCCCGTTTGCCGCCACTCTAACCTCGTGGAAGTAATTCAGTATCTGAAAGATAGCGGAATCGAAGTGGTCGGTGTTACCGAAAAGGCCAACCATGCACACTACAACAAGGATTTCACCGGACCTGTCTGCCTCATCATGGGCAACGAGTACGAGGGCATTGCTTGGGATTATCTGAAGCATTGCCATGACACGGTGACTATCCCTATGGTAGGCACCATCCGATCGCTCAATGTCTCCGTAGCAACCGGCATTGCTTTATTTGAAGTGGTGAAACAACGTAATCCTGTGAAAGAATGAAAATAGGCGTACTTTCCGATACACACGGCTTTCTGCACCCCGATGCCTACTCCTTCTTCGAGGGATGCGATGAAATTTGGCATGCAGGCGACATTATGAATGATTCCATCTTGGATGAGTTGCGCTTGATAGCACCCAAGGTTCGAGCTGTTTATGGCAACTGCGATGATTGGGATATCCGTCGTGAAATTGATGAGTATGAGGTGTTTACATGTGAAAAACACAAGGTTGCGCTGATGCATATTGTAGGTTCTCCGGGACGATATCAGGCTAAAGCGTTGCAAATCATTCGCGAGGAGAAACCGACCATTTTTGTGGCAGGACACTCCCACATTCTGAAAATCATGTACGACAAATACCATAATCTCCTGTTTATCAATCCTGGAGCAGCAGGTTTGTACGGTATTCACACCCGTCTGACGATGTTGCGCTTCGAGATTGAAGGTGAGGAAATCAAGAACATGGATATTTACGATATCCCTAAGCAAACACCAGTAAAATGAATGATAACGAACCGATAATCACGGTGATAGGACCAACCGCCACGGGTAAAACAGGTGTGGCAGTGCGCATAGCTGCCGAATTGGGCGGCGAAATTGTCAGTGCTGACTCGCGACAAGTGTTCCGTCGTATGGATATCGGTTCGGGAAAGGATTTGTCTGATTATCAGTATGATGGGTGTCCGATTCCCTATCATCTCATTGATATTGAGGAACCTGGGGTTGAGTACAATGTGTTTCGCTATCAGCAGGCTGCTTACGAGGCGATGGAGGGGATACGTTCTCGCCATCATCGTATCGTGCTTTGCGGAGGCAGTGGCATGTATGTGGAGGCGGTGCTGCGTGGCTACCGACTTTTCCCTGTTCCGGAGAACGAAGCTTTACGTGCTGGGTTGGAAAAGCGTTCAGATGAGGAACTTACGGCGATGTTGGCCTCTTACAAATCATTGCATAACGACACTGATACTTCGGAGCGCCCACGACTTATCCGAGCCATTGAAATTGAGGACTATTATTCCAAACATCCCGAATTGAGTGAACGGGTGAGACCCTTGCAGTCCGCTATCATTGGTTTGTGCGGCAACCGCGAGCACATTCGCGAGCGAATCACCCGACGATTGCAGGCTCGTTTGCAAGAAGGTATGGTCGATGAGGTGAAAGCATTGCTTGATGAAGGCATCCCTGCCGAGCGATTAATTCGCTACGGATTAGAGTATAGATTTGTGACACAGTATCTTACGGGCGAATTGCACTATGGAGACATGGTAAGTTTGCTGAACACAGCCATCCATCAATTCTCGAAACGTCAGATGACTTGGTTCCGTCGTATGGAGCGCATGGGTTTCAAAATCCGCTGGGTGGATGCGGAATTGCCTGAAGAGGAAAAAATCCGGCAGATATATCACTGGCTACGAGAAGACGGGATTCAAATATAAAAAGAGGAGTTGCTTTAGAACAACTCCCCTTGTCCAGAAACATATCTTGATTTACCCAAGTGCGTGAATGCCAAGTCTGTGGCTTCGCGCCCGCGTGGGGTGCGCATCAAGTAACCCTCTTGAATCAGGAACGGTTCATAGACCTCCTCGATAGTGCCGGAATCTTCGCCCACCGCCGTGGCGATGGTGCTCAATCCTACTGGACCTCCTTTGAACTTTTCGATAATGGTACTTAGAATGCGGTTATCCATCTCGTCCAAACCATGCTTATCGACATTCAGGGCAGTCAAGGCAACTTGCGTGATGGGCAGCGTGATAGTTCCATCGCCCTTGATTTGGGCAAAGTCGCGGACGCGACGCAACAACAGGTTCGCAATACGCGGCGTGCCACGGCTGCGGCTGGCAATTTCGTAAGCGGCATCATCTTCGATGGGAATGTCCAAGATGGAGGCAGAACGCTTGATGATATTTCCAAGTGTTTGAGCATCATAATATTGCAAGCGCAGATTGATGCCGAAACGAGACCTCAACGGTGCTGTCAGCAATCCTGAACGAGTGGTGGCACCCACCAATGTGAAAGGATTGATGGAAATCTGCACGCTTCGAGCGCTCGGACCGCTGTCGATCATGATGTCGATTTTGTAATCCTCCATTGCCGAGTAGAGATATTCCTCCACCACGGGTGACAGACGGTGAATTTCATCGATAAAGAGCACGTCATGAGGTTCCAGGTTGGTGAGCAAACCGGCCAAATCGCCAGGCTTGTCGATGACAGGCCCGGAGGTTACGCGCACGTTCACGCCCATTTCGTTGCCGATAATGTGCGACAATGTGGTTTTTCCCAGACCAGGCGGACCGTGCAGCAATACGTGATCCAAAGCTTCTCCGCGCCCTTTCGCTGCGTGAACAAACACCATCAGATTCTCCAAAACCTGCTTTTGCCCCTGAAATTCAGTGAATTGTGCGGGACGTATGGCACGTTCGAACTCCTTGTCGGAGGCGGAAAGATGTTGTTGCGTGGGATCTAAATTCTCGTTCATACGCGCTTAATGTTGTAGTTTGTCCAAACGATTCAATCCTAAGATGGCCGGTTCGAAGTTTGTGGAGAGCTTCAGTGCCTCTTCATAATCCTTCCGCGCAGCCACGTAATTGCCCATGTACTCGTATGCGACACCGCGATTACACACGGCATACACAAATTGAGGGTTGATTTGCAACACCTGTGTGAAGAGTTGTGCCGCCTCCTCATATCTCTTTACATTTTCATCTAAGTATAAGTAACCTAAGTTGTTAAGTGACGGGATATGTGTAGAATCGATGGCAATTGCCGTTTTGTATTCCTGCTCTGCCTCTTCCAATTTGTCCATATCCTGAAACATTTTTCCCAAGTTGTAATGTAGTTCAACATTGTTCGGATCAACTTTTAAACCGTTTTGGTAGTAAGACACCGCAATCGGGTCGTTTTTTTGCTGATAGAAGTAACCGAGCTCAAGATATGCTTTTGTCTCACGCGGATCTTGGTCGATGACCAGCTGTAACATACGCAAATAACCGACCGTGTCTTGCATGTCTTTCAGCATGAAAGCTTTGATGAGATAGGCTTTCGGGTTGTGAGGCTGGCGTTGCACAGCTTCGTTAATAGTCTTGTCGCAATCCTCAAACTGACGTGTATGGAATTGAAGTTCAGCTAATTTCAATCGGGCTTCGTTGTTGTTCTCATCCGTGGAGATGGCCTTGAGCAGCATCTCTTCCGTCAGGTCGGTTTCATGCTGTGCGAAGTAGAGGTCTGAGAGCATCACATAATACTTGCTGCTGTCGGGCTGCAACTTGATGGCGGTCTGCATATCGGCAATGCCTTTGTCAATATTTTCGTGAAGATAGTAATATTGCGCCCGTTTGTAATAATTTTCGGACTTTTTAGGGTGTTTGTCGATGTTGATGCAGAGTTCTGCCAATTCGGGCGGCAGATCAGCATATTGGTTCTTGTTTTTGCAGCTGTAAGCGAAAACTAACAGTGTCGCCAGTATGCAGGTGATAATTTTTCTCATTATGTCTATTTACTAATTCAGGTTTCAAGTTTCAGGTTGCAGGTTTGCCTGTTACCTAATGCCTATTGCCGACTCTCCTTGATCGCTTCACGAATCTTGGCCTCGATTTCGTCGGAAAGCTCGGGATTGTCGTTGAGCAGTTGTTTCACGCTGTCGCGACCTTGAGCGAGCTTGGAGTCGCCGTAGGAGAACCAAGAGCCAGACTTCTTGATGATATTGTATTCGACTCCGAGATCGACGATTTCACCGGTTTTGGAGATGCCTTCGCCGAACATGATGTCGAATTCGGCAGTGCGGAACGGAGGTGCGACTTTGTTTTTCACCACCTTGACTTTCACGTGGTTACCTATGGCCGTGTCACCGTCTTTGATTTGGGTTTGGCGACGGATGTCGAGGCGCACAGAGGCGTAGAACTTCAATGCGTTACCGCCGGTGGTTGTCTCGGGATTGCCAAACAGGATGCCGATCTTCTCACGCAATTGGTTGATGAAGATGCAGCAACAACCTGTTTTGTTGATGGTTGCAGTCAATTTACGCAATGCTTGTGACATCAGGCGGGCTTGCAGGCCGACTTTGGAGTCGCCCATGTCGCCTTCGATTTCGCTCTTCGGAGTAAGAGCGGCCACGGAGTCGATGACGATGATGTCGATGGCTCCGGAACGGATGAGGTTGTCGGCGATTTCGAGGGCTTGCTCGCCGTTGTCAGGCTGCGAAATCAGCAATTCGGCGGTGTTGACGCCTAATTTTTCGGCGTAAAAGCGGTCAAAGGCGTGCTCCGCGTCGATGAAAGCGGCGATTCCCCCCTGCTTTTGCGCCTCCGCGATGGCGTGGATGGCCAGTGTGGTCTTACCAGAGGACTCAGGTCCGTAAATCTCTACTATTCTGCCTTTCGGGAAACCGCCCACACCCAAGGCCGTGTCCAGACCGATCGAACCGGTGGAGATGACATCCATTTCTTCAATATGAGTCTCCCCCATGCGCATGATGGAGCCTTTCCCGAATGTTTTTTCAAGTTTTTCGAGCGTTGAATTGAGTACTTTCAGCTTTTCAGCATTCACATTGTTTTTAATCTCTTCTTTTTCCATTGTTTGATAGGTTTATAAATTTGGTGGCAAAGGTACGTTTTTTTTTCAATGCAATTACGGCCAAAAGCAAAAAATATTCGTCTGAAAATTAATATCTTGCAAATTTATTTACTGTTGATTGTAAAATTTATAACACCACTTTCGCAGGATTTCAAGAGGGGCTACGATTTCTCCTGCACATTCTTGTTCGTCTGTTGTGGCAGGGCATAATATCCGCCAGCGCGCCTCGACCCTTGATACTCCACCCGTTTTTCCTGTTTCAGAATCACAATGATTCTTTGTATAGTGCTTATCGACAAATGTTTGTGCTTTTTTATCTCAACAGCAGAACATCCTGGATGCTCTTTGATGAAAGTATAGACGGCCGATAAAAGCGAGGATATATCACATAGATATTCAGAAAGAGTAGAACAACGACCAACACTCCTGAAAGGTATTCTTTATAAAGACAAGGCCATGCAATCGTTCGCATTCGGCAGAAATTGCCAAAAAACATCACGAGAATTGCAGCAATGAGGGCATGGGTCATCAAATGGGAAAAGGTGGATCTCTGATTGTTCATTTGTCATACAATTATTAGTGCAAATAACGCCACATAATATATAGCAATTCCGATCATTCCCGCAATCATGTTCTGAAGTGTCAGGATATATCGAGCAGGCAGATACGCAAGGCTGCTCTTAGCATTGTTTGCCACGAATAATAGAGAAGATATGATACAACGTTTTCTCTTCTTAGGATTTTTCGGTTCTGGTCACGCGCATACTGGCTTTGGGCGCAGTATCGCACAGCGATCAATGATGTCGTTAGCCCGTTCGAAACCGGCGTCGCAAACCTTCCTCTCTTTGGTGCCGTCATAGCCCATGGAGAGGTGCATGATGTTGTAACCATCCACGACATAGGCCAGCAGTTTCTTGTCGCGCTTGACCGCCGCCTCTTTGTACTTGTCAATGTCGGGGCGACCTTTGCGTTTGGATATGCCGAACAAAGCGTCAAGTGCAATGAGGCAGCCGTTCCACAGAGTGTTCCCGGCCATTTTGACGTATTTGCCATCCGAATATCGTTTCAATTCGGGATCATAGATGGCTTTCTCTATAATCTCTTTCGCGTTTGCCACATACCGACGAGCCTCTTCTACAGGATCATTCAATTCCATTGTTTTGTAGTTTAAAATCGTACATTGCAAAAATACAACAAAAAACAATTCCAAAACCCACTTTCTGAAAAATAATTATTTTATTGAAAACCAGTGATTTGGAAGTTTACAATCAATTATTTTAACAATTAATTGTTAAAATAATTTTTATATTTCGCAACATTAATGATTCGCTCCAGCATCAGGAATAGCGTTCACCGAACTGATAATGGCTAACTGCTAACTAAAAATAGTACACCAGAAACCCTACCACCCCCGCAATCACAATCAGCAATATCGGGCTCACCTTCCATTTCAATGAGGCGATGAAGGCGGCGGCGAAGAGTCCGATGCTCAGGAAGAACTGCAACGGGCTTTCCGCGTAGGTGCCGAAGGTCTCTGCGTTGACCAACAGCACAGCGGCGGCGGCAATCAGCCCGATCACCGTCAGTTTCAGCACCGACATGACCGTTTTGATCACAGGGTTGTCTTTATGGTTTAGAAGGTATTTGCTGATGAGCAGAACCAACACGAAAGGCAGCAGTATGACGGAAAAAGAGGCGAGGAAGGCGCCCGCCACGCCCCAAAACGGGTCATAGCCGGCATTCACGACTGCGGTGTAGCCGGCGTAGGTGGCCACGTTGATGCCGATGGGTCCAGGGGTGACTTGGCTCGTGGCGACGATGTCAGTGAATTCTGCCATCGTCATCCAACCCTGCTTCTCCACCACCTCGTTCTGGATAAGGGCAATCATGGCGTAGCCGCCTCCGAAGTTGAAGATGCCGATTTTGCAGAAAGTATAGAACAGTTTCCAGAAGATCATGATTGTACCTCCTTCTTTTCCAGATATTTGCCATATACGAATCCGCCAATGCCCGCTGCGAGAATCACCCAGATGGGGGAGATGCCGAGCAGCCAGATCAGCAAGGCCGCGAGCACGGGGATCCAAAAGTTGTAGAGGGAGATGCGTGCGGTTTTGGCCATGCGGAACACCGGTGCGGCGATGAGCGCGACCACGACTGGACGGATGCCCTTGAAGACGGCTTCCACCAAGGCATTGCCTTGCAGATAGTGCAGTCCCATGGCGAGTGCAAGGATGATGAGGATGGGTACTAAGATGTTTCCGATGACGGCGATGACGGCTCCAGGAACCCCGCGCAACCGCCACCCGATATGCGCGGCCATGTTCGCGGCGAAGATGCCCGGCAAGGTCTGCGCCAGAGTGATAATTTCCATGAACTCGTCTCGGTCAAGCCATTGATGACGATCCACCAATTCCTTCTCCATCAGCGGAATCATCGCGTAACCGCCACCGATGGTGAAAGTCCCGATTTTGAAAAACGACCAGAAGAGTTGTCCGAATGAGGCCATAGACTTACGTTAATACCAGGCGGCAAAGGTAGTATTTTTTCGAGGATGAGAGGAAGAGAGAATAGGAGGATATGTCAAAAAAAATTGTGGATTGCGGTTTAAAAAAAAACTATTTTTGCAATTCGTAATTTTGGAAATCAACAACAATCAAAAATATAAGAACAAGAATCATGTATCCGATTTTACATCATCCCATCTTGGATATCCCTGAAAGGGAAATCACGACCTTTGAGTACAAGGGTCAACAAGTGAAGGCTGCGAAGGGTTACACCATTGCCGCCGCCCTGCACCAGGCAGGTTTCCCCATTCACAGCCACAGTTTGAAGGGCCGCGAGCGCAGCATGGACTGCGGTATCGGCAAGTGTGGCGCGTGCGAAATGCTCGTCGATGGCGAGGTGAAGCGCATCTGCGTCACGCTCGTTGATGGCGTGAAGAAGGTGGAGGAGATTGACTCTGACTTTCTGCCTACTGCTGAAAGCTGCAAAGCGAAAACCACCCCGAAGGTCTATAAGACGGAAGTGGTGATTGTGGGTGCTGGTCCTGCGGGCCTTGCATGTCGTGAACAACTCAACAAGTTCGGCATCCCCAACATTGTCATTGACAACAACGACCGCATCGGCGGACAATTCAACATGCAGACGCACCAGTTCTTCTTCTTCGAGAAGGAACAGAAGTACGGTGGAATGCGCGGTTTCGACATCGCCAAAACGTTGGCTGGCGACGACCATTCCGGCATCATGCTCAACAGCACTGTGTGGGACATCCTCGAAGGAAAGCGCGTGGCCGTCAAGAACATGGAGGACAACAGCATCTATTACGTGGATGCCAACTACCTGGTGGTCGGTACGGGCGCGTTCCCGTTCATGCCGGTCTTTGAGAACGATGACCTGCCGGGTGTTTATACTGCCGCCGTCGTGCAAAAGATGATGAACCTGCAACATACGTTACTTGGCAAACGCATCCTTACCATCGGTGCGGGGAATATCGGCTATCTTACTTCTTATCAGGCAGTTCAGGCGGGTGCGCAAGTGGTGGCCATTGTGGAAGCGATGGACCGTGAGGGCGGTTTCCCGGTGCAGGCCAACCGTGTTCGCCGTCTCGGTATCCCGATCATCACCTCCCACACACTGTTGAAGGCCATCCCCAACGAGGACCACACCGGCGTGGTCGGCGCGGTGATTGCCGAGTGCCAGAACTTCAAGCCCGTCCCTGGCACGGAACAGGTCATCAAAGACATCGATCTCATCAATATTTGTACCGGTCTGAAACCAGACAACCTTATCCTTGAAAAAGGTAAAGTCACCTTCGGGCTCAACACATACGGTATCGGCGATGCCACCCGCGTGGGCGAGGGCACCTGCGCTGTGCTTCGCGGCAAGCAAGCCGCTATGGAAATCGCCCAGTCGATGAATGTGCGGTTCAACTACGACGATTACTTGGCAGTGACCAAGGAATATGCTGACTCCCAGCAACATCCGGTGCGTGTGTTAGAGAAACCCAATCGTCCCGCCGGCGACCGTCTGCAGAAGCCCTTCGTCATGGCCGACTGTCTCTATGGCTTCGCCTGCAATCCCTGTACGTTCGCCTGTCCGCAAGGCGCCATCACCAAATCCGCGACCAACTGCGTGCCGCAAATCGACTACGACAAGTGCATTGGTTGTATGAAGTGCGTGAACCACTGTCCGGGTTTGGCCCTCTTCGGCTATAACATCCCGAAAAACTGGCTCTTCCTGCCGTTTGAGTACGAGGCTGAAGAGAACGCCGAGGTCTATTTGGTGGATGACAATGGCAAGAATATCGGTGAAGGTGTCATTGAGAAAATCACCAAAGGCGACAACAAGACGCATGTGGCTCGCGTGAAATCGTTGACCTTGAGTGGCGATGATTTGCTGCAAGTCACGGGTTTTATTGTGAAAGAAAAGTATCCTAAGCCGCTGAATTGGCAGAAGTCAGACGGTAAAATGGATGACCCTGCTTTCGTTTGCCATTGCGATGACGTGAAGATTGAGACGTTGTTGGATGCGGTGAAGGGAAAGAAGATCATCTCTGTGGATGAGCTGAAACACATCACCCGCATGGGTATGGGTCCCTGCCGCGGCAAGCGTTGCATCCCGCGCGCGAAACAACTGCTTGCGGGCTATGGTGTGGAGGTCGTAGGTGATGCCACCCCGCGTGGTCCGCTCTCCTCACAGCTCAACATTGGCGAGCTCTGCCCGAGCGACCAACCTGCTGAGTTCGTGACGAATGTCAACGGAAATCCCACCCCTAAGGTCGAATGCGACGTCTTTGTGGCGGGCGGCGGTATCGCGGGCAGCGGTCTGTTCCGCTATTTCGCCGAAGCCGGCAAGAAGGTGGTGCTCTGCAATGCAGAGAGAGGCTCTTCATGGCGTTGCATCGGCGGCGGCCGTCCGAGCTTCTCCGTTCCGGAAATCGCTGATATTGCAGAACATAACCGCGCGATCTTCGAATCTATCCAGAAGGTGACGGACATCCATTACAAACCCACCCGTTACGTCAGTTTCGCTCACGACGAGGCCAATTACAAGGCTTTGGAGAAATCCCTCGGCTGGAGCGACGGTTACATGGTTGATAAAAAGGATTTCGTGAAGGAGGTTTCGCCTTATTTCAACCCGAACCTCAACACCTATCAGGCTGCCTGCATTACCAATGCCTGCTGGCAGGCCACGCCTGGCCCCACCATCCACTACATCCGCAACCTCGCCATCGAGCGCGGCGGTGTACTGTTGGAGGACACCCAGCTCGTGGAGGTACAGAAGACCGCCAAGGGCTTCATGGCGTTGGTGAAGACCCACGACAAACAGTTTGTGGAGTACCATTGCGAGCATTTCGTGAACGCCCTTGGACCGTCAGCGAACAAATTTGCGGAGCAGTTGGGTATGTATCTTGGTCTGTATCCCATTAAGCACCAAGCCTTTATTACGCATCGCTTGCCGATGTTGGGTAAGGATGGAGACTCTTTAGACATGCTCATCGACCGTCGGAAGTACAAAGGTTTCTCCGCCGTTTATGGGCAACAATTCGCCGAAACAGGTCAGATTATCGGCTGTGCATCGCCCGCTACTGAGCAACAGCAAGCCGGTAAGGAATTGAAGTACAACACGCAGGACTTCCTGCAGGTGTGCGCGGAGATGTTCATCGACTGGATTCCGCAGTTGAAGAATGTCAGCTTCCAGGCCACCTGGGCGGGCTACTACACCGAGCCGCGCTATATTGTGGATCCCGAGCACGGCCTTTTGGTCGGCATGCGCGGACACGGTTTCATGCTGGGTCAGTACCTCGCCAAGATTTACGTCGATAAGTACCTCGGCAAGGAGGCGCCCTCCTATATGTCGCGCCTCGCCATCAGCGGCGACGGCCTCAGCGAGAATGCCTTCCAGTAGAGACGTGCTGCATACGTCCTCGTGAATTATACCAAAAAAGAGCGGTCAGCAAACGACCGCTCTTTTTTTATTCATTCAAAAACCTACTGCATGTCGTAGTAGTCGAAGCGCAGATGCTTCACCGAAATGCCCTTGTTTTGCAGTTCCTGCAACGACTGGATGCCGATTTTCAGGTGCAGAAGAGCGAAGTTCTCCGTCACCACCTTGTCCGAAGCAGCGGTTTTTACTCCGTCGGGCAGCATTGGTTGGTCAGAAACCATCAACAGAGCACCTGTAGGGATGCGGTTGTAGAAACCGACGGAAAAAAGCGTGGCAGTTTCCATGTCAACAGCGGTGGCGCGGATTCTGCGAAGATAGTCCTTGAACTTTTCGTCGTGCTCCCACACGCGACGGTTGGTGGTATAGACTGTTCCAGTCCAATATTCTAATCCATAGCTACTTATGGTTGCAGAAATTGCCTTTTCAAGGTTAAAGGCAGGAAGTGCGGGCACCTCCTCGGGGAAGTAGTCCAACGAAGTACCTTCACCGCGAATGCCGGCGATGGGCAGCAACCACGCTCCGAGACCGATGTAAGACTTCAGACTGCCGCACTTTCCGAGAAACAATGCAGCCTTGGGCTTTATTGCCGTCAACAAATCCATGATGGTGGCCGCATTTGGACTACCCATTGTGAAGTTGATGATGGTGATATTGTCGCTGGTGGCGCATTGCATCGCCTTGTCTAAGCCGTAAACAGTCGCTCCGGTCAGATTAGCGAAATTGCGCACATAATCATGGAAATTGGTCAGCAGAATGTATTGTCCGAACTCTTCCAGCGGCATTCCCGTGTAACGCGGAAGCCAGTTTTTTACAATGTCGTCTTTGGTTTTGAGCATTTTGGTTTAAGGGGTTAGGAGGTTAAAAGGTTAATGGTTAAAGGTTATTAATGAGTCAGATGCGATTTGAAAATTGGGGGTTGCGTGGCCGATGCGGTCTAATAACGTGAAATTGATGAGATTGTTACAATTCTTCTTGTCGTTTAGCATGTAGTAGGTCAGTTTTTCGAGAAGTTCTCCTGAAAGAGGCATTATATCGAAATGTTTTGGTAGAAATTCGGCGATTTGTAGCCATTCTTCTTGTGGTAGATGCCCAAGTTTGTAGGAAAGGAGACTTTCGTAATAGAGCCCTTGAGCTACTGCGAGACCGTGCGCTATAGGGTCGCCCAACTCCGCATAGTAGCTTTCAATAGCGTGACCGATAGTGTGCCCGAAGTTCAGAATATGCCTCAAGTTGTGGTCGAGAGGGTCTTCTTTTACTATTTTCTGTTTGAAATCAATGCAAAAATCGAGAAACTCGGGTTTTAACTCCTTGAAGGATTCCAACTTGCACAAGTCTTGGAACAGTTCGTGGGAACCAATGAGCGCATATTTCACCAATTCTCCAAAACCGCTTCGAAACTCTTTGTCAGGAAGTGTTTGCAATAATATTATATCTGCAGGAAGTTGGATGTCAGGGAAATAGAACGTCCCGACAGCATTTTTCAGATCTTGCAGGTCCACACCCGTCTTGCCGCCGATGCCAGCATCTATCATGGCGAGCAGGGTAGTGGGGCAGTTGGCGAAAGGGATGCCGCGTTTGTATGTGGAGGCCACGAAACCTCCGAGGTCGCACACCATGCCGCCTCCGAAATTCAGCAGAAAGGTGTTTTTATCGTATTGTTTTTCAGCAAGATATTGCCAGATTCGGATGGCCGTTTCAATGGATTTCGAACATTCACCGGCAGGAACCACAATTTTATCCATGGATACACATCCCGACAACTCTGCGAAATAGCCGGAATAGTATCTCTCCACATTTTCGTCGGTCAAGACCACGGCGTTTCGCGTGTCTTTCCGTCTAAAATGTTCGAGAAGCTGCCGTATGATGTCTCTGTTGGCCATTATCCTTCCATTTCTACCGCTACATACTCGGTTTTTCCGTCCAATGGTGGGTTGAGTTTACACAACTTCACCGTCACGTGTTGCACCTGGGGGAAGTCTTTCCGGATGTCGCGAACGATATGGTCCGCCACGGTCTCAATCAGATGCCGTGGCTCGTTCATCACCCGCCGGATGGTCTTATAGACTAATTGGTAGTTCACCGACTTTTCCACATCGTCACCTGCGACCGCTGCTTCCGCGTCATACGTAAGTGTCACATCCGCAGTGAAATATGTACCTATCTTCTGCTCTTCTTCGAAACATCCGTGATAGGCGTAGAATCGCATTCCGGTTAATTGTATCGTTGTTTGTTTCATATTTTTTTTCCTATTTCCTATTGCCTATTTCCTATTACCTATTGCCTGTCCCACAATACGCTCCTTCTTCTCTCATGTGGGGTTAATTGCGCTTCGCGCGTCTTGTCTCTTCGAGACTACTTAAGGGATTATATATTACTTCGGGGTCATTTTCAGCATCACAATCGTGATAATCAGGAAGATAATGTTCGGTAGCCAAGTGCCAAGGATGGGGGGCAGGCCTCCGGAGACTGAGAATACCGTGGAGATTTGTTGCAAGAAGATGAACGTGAAAGCCAGTCCCATGCCGATGAAAACGTGTACGCCAACCCCACGAGTGGATTTCCGGCACGACACACTCACCCCTAACAACGTCATAATCAGGATACCTACTGGGTTCGCCAAACGCTTGTGCTGCTCAATTTGATAGTTTGCCAATAATGAAGAGCCCCTCAATTTTTCCTCTTTGATAAATTGACGAAGTTCTAAGTAGGACATGGTTTCGCTCATAAACGCATCTTGATGGAGGTTTCGAGGAAGGATGTTCAGCACCGTGTCAAACTCGTCACCTTGGAATATAAGCTCTTCCTGATTCGGTGTGATAACTCGACGTGTGTATCGATGCAATTGCCACATCTGTTTTTCTTCGCTGTAGTCAATGGTTTGTGCGGAGATTTTCATTCGCAGTGCGCTGCTGTCGAATTCTTCGTAAGTGAAATTATATCCGACACCTTCCATTTTGTCCCAACGTTCTACAAAAACATAGCTGTTTTTAGAGTTTTTGATATGCAGATAAGAAGTAGAGATGCTTCTTCGCCCGAAATATTGGTATTTAAAGTCGTTAAGTTTTCCGTTGGTGCGTGGAACCACGAAATTTGACAGTATCAGGGATAGAATCATGATGATTACAGCGCCCGTTATGTATGGAACAAGCATTCGATTAAAGCTGATACCGTTGTCGAAAATGGAAATGATTTCGTTGCGCGAAGAGAGCTTTGAAGTGAACCAAATCACGCTGATAAAGGTAAACAACGGGATGAACAGGTTGATGAAGTAGGGGATGAAGTTGAAATAGTAGTCGGTGATTACCACTTTTGCAGGGATATTATGGCCTAAGAATCGCTGAATGTTTTCGGAAACATCGAACACCACGACAATGATCATCAGCAAGGTGATGGCGAATACCACCGTGCCCAACATCTTCCGGAGCAGATAGCTGTCGATAATCTTCCAGCCA
>CAMJXE010000062.1 GCA_946409645.1 uncultured Bacteroidales bacterium | reverse complement strand
ATTATTTTTCTACCCCAACGGCAGACGCTCGCTGGTGTTCAGTCGCGACGAGCGCAAGGGGCCGGAAAAGAAGGACGTTTACGAGTTCAAGCTGGTGCTGAAACGTCCGATGGACGTGGCTTCCAACACATCGAGGAAGACGCTCTTTATCTCGCGTGCCAGCCAGATGGACCGCGAGTTGGCCAAGCAGGTGTTCCGCTTCTTCAGCGAGGAAGTGGTTCTGGATTATCATCTTCCGGCAGCGGTGTCGATGGAGCAGATGCTGCGCGAGCAGAAATCGACGTTGCTGGAGGTGCTCAGGACGGCCGACAGCGACATAGTGGATATCCAACTGACGGCCGGCAGGCTGAAGACCTTCCACCGCAACAATCCCGATGTGGCGTTCGACTTTGAGGCGGAGGAGAGCGAGGGTACGAAGACGCTTTTCCGCATGATGACAAGCATGATCGACATCATCAGGCATGGCCGCTTGCTGCTGATTGACGAGATTGACACAAGTCTGCACACCCAGCTGGTGGAGTTCATCATCGGCATGTTCAACTCAAGCGAGCGGGCACAGTTGGTGTACACGTCGCACAACACGCACTTGCTGAACACCGACTTCCAGCGCAGGGACCAGGTCTATTTCGTGAACAAGCGCGAAGACGGTAGCAGCGACCTCTATTCGCTGTTCGACTTCAAGGACTTTCGCGACACGCTGGATATGGAGAAGGCCTATCTGCAAGGACGGTTTGATGCAGTGCCATATATTGGGAAAGCGAGGGTGTAGTTATGGCAAGGAAGGAAAGAGTTTCGAAAGGCAAAGTGATGCGCCCCAACTACTTCGTGTTTTGCGAAGGCGAGACGGAGGTGGCATACACGGAGATCTTGCGACAGCACTACCGGTTGCCGATTCATATCATTGCCAAGAAAACGTTGCAGAACATCACATCTGCTCTTGTGGAGCGTTGTAAGGCCGTGTATGTGCAGACGGCCAGCGACAGAACCAACCTGATGTACGACCTGGATGTGGCGGAGATGCTGGAACGGCTGCAAAAGGTGAGCGGAGCTGAGCTGCTGTGCTCGAACCCCTGCTTTGAGCTGTGGCTGCTGCTGCACTACCAGGGTGTAAAGGCTTCGCTGACGAGTGCGGAGTGTGTGAAGAAGCTGTCGTTGGTGGCGAAGCAATACAAGAAAGGAGTCCTCACAGACGAGATGACCAAGCATTTGAACGCCAACGCCAGCACGGCCATCGATCGGGCAGAGACTTTACAGGAGTATGGGAATCCTTCAACCACAGTGTATCTGTTAGTGAAGGAACTGGAGAGGTTAAAGAAAGAAGAGGATGAAAAAAACAAGAATTTAAGAGTTGCTAACGATTAAACTAAAATTCAAAATATCATGGCAAAAAAGCTTTAATTAGGGACTGTCGTAAATTACCAAAACAAGTATAGTAAATTGATACCCAGTGTGTTATATTTTTTTGTGTCTTTGCATCGTAAAAGAAATTCCCCCAATTGCCCTGAGAAAGCAAAAATCGGGGGAATCCAATAATAAAAGAGATGGCAAAAGTACAAAAACTTTCGGAACTGAGTCGAAGTTTTTCATTCACGGAATACGATTTTTTTGATTTCTATCACCGTTCATTCGAGCGTTCGGAACTGGGACGGATAAAAAAGCACCTCCCGCTGCGTGAGATGGCGGAGAGTTTCGGCCTGGTGAGCAACCGGAGAGCCCCCAAAAGAGGGCGGAAGCCGTACATGAAGGATCTGGACACGATGTACACGGACGCGATATGCTACGAGAGCGAGATGCGCTACCCGACAGACCAGAAGCTCCTATGGGAGTGCTGCGAGAGGGCGTACAAGGCCATTGGAATGAAGTCTCTCTGGTTTACGGATGCGGAGAATCTTCGCATGGCGTTAGAGCCAGTTGTGTCCTGTAGAGTGCAGGATGATTGCTTCTTAGGACAATAATTGCGGAGAATAATCGTTATATTTGTATAAGCTTGATTAAAAAATGACACAGAAGCATCAGATACAGTTATTTGAAGAGAAAAAGGTTCGTACTGTGTGGGATGACCAGGAGGAGAAGTGGTATTTCTCTATTGTGGACGTCTGTGCAGTGCTGGCGGAGAGTAAAGACCCTCAGGCTTATTGGAGAAAGCTGAAGCAGCGATTGAAAGATGAGGGAAATGAAACCGTGACAAATTGTCACGCTTTGAAGATGCAAGCCGCTGACGGTAAGATGCGCATGACGGATGTGGCTGATACTGAGCAGCTTTTTCGCTTGGTTCAAAGTGTTCCGTCCAAGAAGGCGGAGCCGTTCAAACAGTGGATGGCAGAAGTTGCTGCACAGCGCATCGACCAGATGCAAGACCCGGAACTGAACTTTGAGCAGGCATACGCTGATTACCGGAGGCTGGGATATAGTGACAAATGGATTAACCAGCGATTGCGTAGCATCGAGGTTCGTAAGGAACTGACGGATGAATGGGACAGAGCGGGTGTGAAGGAAGGTCAGCAGTATGCTTCGCTTACCGACATTATTACACAGGGCTGGAGTGGTAAGACTACCAGACAGTACAAACACTATAAGGGATTGAAAAAGGAGAATCTGCGGGATAACATGACCAACATTGAGTTGGCGCTGAATACGCTTGCAGAGGCTTCGGTTACTGAGATTAGCAAATCAAAGAATCCGAAAGGCTTCCGTCAAAGTGCCGCTGTGGCTCGTGAGGGCAGCAAGATAGCAGGTGATGCTCGTAAGCAACTGGAGCAGCGAGTAGGCCACTCGGTCATATCTTCTGCCAAGGCGGCGGATTACTTGCCACCAGCAGGGGATGTACAGGCACTGCCGGAGGAGGAGAATAACGAAGATTGAGATTGTCACATGAATTTACTTTTTCTGCGTGAATGCGTGTTTTTGTATGAAAAATTGTATCTTTGCAAGTTCAAGTTGAACTGCCAAATGTAATTGTAAAAGTCTGTATATTATGAATATCCTTGTGACGGGCGGTGCCGGGTTTATCGGCACCCATACTTTGATAGAGCTTTATGCGGCGGGACATACCGCTGTGGTGGTCGATAACCTCAGCAACAGCAATCCGGTGGCCCTGCAACGCGTTGAAGAAATCATTGAAACCCTTAACCCCTCAACCTTAAACCCTAACCTTTCAACCTTAAACCTTAAACCATCTGTCAAGATTCCGTTCTATCCCGTGGATATCCGCGACCGTGAAGGTCTCGAAAAGGTGTTCGCAGAACACCTTTTCGACGCCTGCATCCACTTCGCCGGACTCAAGGCCGTGGGCGAAAGCGTGGAAAAACCGTGGGAGTATTACGACAACAATATCGCCGGAACGTTGGTGCTGGTGGACGTGATGCGCAAACACAGCTGCAAGAACATCATCTTCAGCTCGTCGGCCACGGTGTATGGCGACCCGGCGGAGATCCCCATCACGGAGAATTGTCCCAAGGGACAGTGCACCAACCCTTACGGCTGGACCAAGAGCATGCTGGAACAGGTACTGATGGACATCCAGAAGGCCGACCCTGAGTGGAATGTGGTGCTGCTGCGCTATTTCAACCCCGTGGGGGCGCATCCGAGCGGCAGGATAGGGGAGAATCCCAACGGCATCCCCAACAACCTGATGCCCTATATCACCCAGGTGGCGGTGGGCAAACGCAAGGAACTGGGCGTCTTCGGCAACGACTACGACACCCCCGACGGCACGGGCGTCCGCGACTACATCCATGTGGTCGATCTGGCCAAAGCCCATGTCGCCGCCCTCAAATGTTTCACTCAACCCTCAACCATAAACCATAAACCTTCAACAATAAACCTTCAACCCTCAACCATCTACAACATAGGCACAGGTCACGGCTATAGCGTCCTTGATATGGTCAACGCATTCTCTCGTGTGAACCACATTGACGTACCTTACTCCATTAAGCCCCGTCGTGCCGGTGACATCGCTACGTGCTACTGCAACCCTTCGAAAGCCAAAGAAGAGCTTGGGTGGGAGGCGAAATACGGCATCGATGAGATGGTTCGCGACAGTTGGAACTGGCAACGCCAGAATCCCGACGGCTATCCTGAGCGGTGAAAGAGGAAGAGGAGATGAGATGAGTGGATGAAGGGTGAGAGTTCAAAAACAGTGTTTAAAAATGTTAATTGTGTGAAAGTGTAATAATATTTTTTACTTTTGCATTTTCAAATTAAAACCAAAGCTATATGTGCGGAATAGTAGCATACGTGGGCTCTCAAGAAGCCTATCCAATTCTCATAGAGGGATTGAAACGCTTAGAATATCGGGGCTATGACAGTGCGGGCGTGGCAATGTTAAATCCCCAAAATGAATTGAACGTTTACAAGGCCAAGGGCAAGGTTTCCGACCTCGAAGCGTACACCTCTGATAAAGATATCAGCGGTCATATCGGTATCGCCCACACCCGCTGGGCCACCCATGGCGAACCTAACCAGATTAACGCCCACCCGCATCTCTCCAATTCGGGCAACATGGCACTGATACACAATGGAATCATCGAGAACTACATGTCACTCCGGAAAGAGTTGGAGAAACGCGGCTTCACCTTCCAATCCTCGACGGACACGGAAGTGCTGACGAACCTCATTGAGGATGTTCAGCAGAGCGAGCATGTGGAACTCTTTGAGGCTGTGCGTATTGCGCTGAACCATGTGGTGGGTGCTTACGCCATCGCTATCATTGAAAAAGGTCATCCTGATGAAATCATTGCTGCACGTAAAGGAAGCCCGATGGTCATCGGTATTGGCAATGATGAGTTTTATATCGCCTCCGATGCTACACCCATTGTGGGGCGCACCCAAAAAGTGGTCTATTTGGAAGATGAACAGGTGGTCCGTATCAAATTAGGGGAAGACCTGTTTATCAAGACAATACACGATGTGGAGGCTATTCCATACGTGCAAAAGCTGGAGATGAACCTCGATTCCATCGAAAAGGCCGGTTTCGACCACTTCATGATGAAGGAGATTTATGAACAACCCCGCATTGTGCGCGATACTATGCGCGGTCGTCTGCATCCCGATACTAATACAGTAAGTCTTGGTGGCATAGTTAATTACGAAAAACAGCTGCTCTATGCCGACAATATCGTCTTCGTGGCGTGCGGCACATCGTGGCATGCCAGTCTGGTGGGCAGCTACCTTATCGAATTCTTAGCCAAGATCCGCGTGAAGGTGGAATACGCCTCAGAGTTCCGCTATCGTCATCCGGTCATCACTCCGCACGATGTGGTGATTGCCGTGTCGCAGTCGGGCGAGACCGCCGACACCCTGGCCGCCATCAAGCTGGCCAAGGAGTACGGGGCGGTGGTGCTGGGCATCTGCAACGTGATCGGCTCCTCCATCTCCAGGGCTACGGATGCGGGCATCTACACCCACGCCGGTCCGGAAATCGGTGTGGCCTCCACCAAGGCGTTCACCTCCCAGGTGACCGTGATGTTCATGCTGGCGCTGCGCCTGGCCGAACTGAAAGGCTCAATCACCCCCGAATACCGCGCCGAACTGATTCATGAGCTGGACAGCATCCCTGAAAAAATCCAATGGACGCTCGACCACAGCGGTCATGTGAAGGATATTGCCGCCAAATACAAAGATGTGCGCAACATGCTTTACATGGGACGTCTGCAGAACTATCCCGTGGCTCTCGAGGGCGCCCTGAAGTTGAAGGAGATCTCCTACATCCATGCCGAGGGCTATCCGGCCGCCGAGATGAAGCACGGTCCTATCGCCTTGATCGACAAGGATATGCCGGTGGTCTTCATCGCCACGAACCGCAACACCTACGAGAAGGTGCTCAGCAACATCCAGGAGGTGAAATCGCGCGACGGCAAGATTATCGCCATTGTGAACGAGAAAGACGTGACCGCCCGCAGCATGGCCGACCATGTGATTGAGATCCCGGATTGCATTTCCATCTTCTCGCCGCTGTTGGCCACTGTTCCGTTGCAGATTTTCGCGTACCATATTGCTGTGATGCGCAGCTGCAACGTCGATCAACCTCGAAACTTGGCCAAATCTGTCACTGTGGAGTAAACTCCTTCTAAACAGCTAACAGCCAGCAACTAACCTCCACGCTGCCTCTGCTTGTCCATGCAGCATCATTAATCCATTGCGCACTTTGGCACCGCGAAGGGTGCCCTCTCTTAAAAAAGCCGTCTCAGAAGGATTATAGACTAAATCATAAAGAAAATGATTGCCCGATATCCCATCGTATGGGATGTCGGGTTTTTTGTTTATGTCGGGGTATGTACCTAAGGGAGTGCAGTTTACGATAAGACGATGGGCGCGGATGATTTCTACGGTCAGAGCGGAGTAGGGGAGGCCTTTCTCCATATCGCGGGAGACGTATGTACACTGGCATCCCATCCCTTCCAACACGTAAGTCACTGCCGATGCAGCCCCGCCTGTGCCTAAAACTAACGCGCAAGTTGGTAGTGGCACGCCCTGCAACGAATCCCGAAAACCGATGATATCCGTGTTGAATCCTTTTGTAAAGATCTTTCCATTAACGCGTTGTATGAGGACAAAGTTGACGGCTCCCACCGTTTTGGCCTCTTCGGAGAGTTCAGACAAAAAGGGGATGATACTCTGTTTGTAAGGAATGGTCACATTGAAGCCGTGTAAATCAGGATGGGTTTCAATGAAGTTTTTAATATCTTGAATGTCAGATATTTCGAAGAGAGAATAGGTGGTGTCGGGAATATGCTCGCGACAAAATTTCTCTTCGAAATATTTTTTCGAAAAGCTGTGCAATAGCGATTTCCCGATAAGTCCGAGTTGTCGCATCTTATTGTTGCTCGGTTGGTTCTGTGTTTTTGCGTTTTTTGGCTGAAATCAGCCACTTCACGACCACGTAAGCAATCCCGAGGCCGAAAAGGGCCAGTAAGGCAATCGTGAGTTCGTGGTTGTACTTGTCAATCAGGTCTTTTTGTCCGTGCGCAACGTAGCCGAGGATGGCTAATACTATGTTCCATACAGCGGCGCCAAGCGAGGTGAAAAGGATGAATTTCCCGATGTGCATCTTGGCCAAACCAGCGGGGATGGAAATGAGCTGTCGGATGGCGGGGATGAAGCGGCCCACTAATGTGGAGATATTGCCATGTTCGCGGAAATAGTCCTCTGCCTTCTGCACTTTCTCACTGTCTATCAGCAACAAATGCCCCACTTTGCTGTCGGCGAACCAGTAGATGATAGGACGGCCGAGCCAAAGGGCTAACACGTAGTTGATAAGGGCACCTATAAGTGCTCCGAGTGTAGCGAATAGGATGACTAACAGCACGTTAATGAATTTTGAAGAGGTGACGTATAGCGCTTCGTTGTCGCTGTTGCAGGCTTGGTAGGCGGCGGGAGGTACGATCACCTCCGATGGGAACGGGATGAAAGAACTTTCAATGGTCATGAGCAGCGTCACGGTGCCGTAGTTCAAGTGGTCATTGTACCAAGAAATCACACGCCCAGTGGCAGATTGCTTAGACTGACTTGTAGTGTCCGATGTTTGTGCGGCAACAGTCAAGGCAAAGGCCGCGATAAAAAGGGTGAGAAGTGCTTTTTTCATTCCGTTTTATTGTTAATTGTTTTGAAAATCAGGTAGATGGTCGAGATAGGGGCTGACCATCATGAAAACTTCCGGGTTTTGGGTGTAAAGCAGGTCGGTGTCGAGGTCAAGGAAGTCACGGTGAATGCCTTCTTCGTTGATGATGAGGGCGTTTTGAAGGTGTTTAATACCGACTCCGGGTTTGCCGTCGGCGATGTAGAGCAATGCGAGGAAGTAACCGAGATGCTTGTAGATTTCGGGATCGGGAAGATCTGCGAACCGCTCCTTGAGAATATGGATAGCAATGTCCTGACAGTGTACCATATAACAGAATTCGGTCAGCCAGGAACAGTATTCCAAGGTGCTTCCGAACAGATTTTCAGCGACGAGGCAGAATTCTGAAAACGCCTCGCTCAGCCCGTTGGCGCACAGACTGTCGAGTACCCATTCCAACTTTTCGAGGGTCAGTTGCTGACTCTTATAGAACCGTTTTACGAACTGTGGTATCTCGTTGAGACGCCCCATTAGTCGGAGCACCTCCACGATTTCGGAGAATGCCGTGGGGTATTCAGGGTCTATTTCGTTGGTTTGGCTGAGCTGTGACAACGCCTCGTCGTAGTAGCCGAGCTGACGGAACGACAAGGCAAGCAGTACGCGAGGGTTCAGAGTCCCGGAGGTGTGTACTTGCCAGCAGAGTTCAATCGCTTTGTCATAGTGACCGAGCATGTAGTGCTCTTTTGCGATGGCGTAGAGGCAGTTGGTGTCTTCTTCGATGGCGAATGCGAATTCGAAAGCTTGGAGTGCCGTCTCGTGATGGCCATCCACAGCGTTGAGCGCCCCCGTCACCATCCATGTTTGACGGGAGAGCGGGAATTCTCTGTTCAATCGGGTCACCAGTTCCAGCTCAGCATCAAAGCGGCTGGATTTGAACCTGTCGTTGGAAAGCACCAGCAGGTCGATGTTGTCGAGCACACTGATGTCGTAACGGGTGGCTTCCATCAAGCAATCGAACGCCTTATCGACATTGTGCTTGTCAAGGTAAAGATTGGTGAGGATGAAATAGGCGTTGGATGAGGGTTCTATAGCGATGGCCTTGGTGACTAATTCCCTGACATTCAGATTGAAATGGAAAGTATAGGCCATGAATGCAATTTCTTCGTAGAGTGCGGCCGAAGGCGGAAAATGGCGCAGGGCTCTTTGGATGAACTGCTGTGCTTCGTCACGTTGGTCGTTCCAAATGTAGAAACGGGCTTGCCAGATGGCAAATTCAGGATCTTCGGGGTACGCCTTTCTCGCGCGTGCTATCGCTTTCTTGAGATAATCAACTCTTTGAGAGAACATTAGGTTGGAGATGATAATGTCATACTCTTCCTCATTATACGATTTGTTAATCCCTTTGTCGCAAGCTTCGCAAAAGCCATTCGCCAAAGTGATTTCCTCCTCGGTGAACTCATCTTCCTCATTATCATTGTTATAGAACTTCATAGTCTCTCGAATTATTAAGGGTGCAAAAATACACTTTTATCGGAAGCGTTCCGCATTCTCCGTGTCCCCCGTGGCCGAGTAGGCGTCGTACAGTCCTTTTCGGATCTGTTTGGTAAGATCGGCATCGAAGGCGAAGGCGCGGGCCTGTTGGTAATATTCGATAGCCTTCACAGGCTGGTCGGTGTGCAGGAAGGCATTGGCTAAAGCCGCAAGCATCGCCGATGACTGTGGGAACAGAGTGGTCAAGTCCTCTTCCAAAGCTGTGAGCTTTTGCCATTGCTTGGACGCTTCAACCGCTTTGGCAAAGGCTTCCCAAACCTCATATTCCGTGTCGTTCTGGGACAAAGCCATTTCAAGGGATAGAACAGCCTGAGAATAGTTTTTCTCTCCCAACATCTTCATTCCTATCTCTTTGTTCTTTTCATAACCAAGCCTTTCGGCAGAAACTTCCTCCGTAGGTTTGGATTCCCTTTCGCCAGTCAGTTTCACTAAACGTTCATGGGCTTCAATTGCCTTCTCATTCATCTGGCATATCGAGTAACATTGGTATAAATGTTCTAAATATATTTGGTTGTTGGGCATCTTTTGGCAAATTTTCTCCCAATAAGGCAGTGCGTTTTTGTAGTCCGCGATGTTTATATAGTATTCTGCCAGCTCAACTTGAAACCATATATTGTTTTTGTCCAGCTTGATAGCTTGTTTGAAGGCGTTTTCGGCCTCCGAGTACAGCTTTTGCTCCTCGTAGATACGTCCGAGCATGAGATAGGCGGGCGCGTGTTTGGGCGCGTCGGAAAGGATCCCTGAGAAAAGCCGTTGGGACTCTTCGTATTGCGCGGTATAGAAGGCACGCAGACCTTGGTTGAAACGGTTCGAAATTTGACGTTCCGTCACCGCTTCTTTGCTATTTGAGGCTGTTTTGCGCGTTTTTTTCTGGTTTTGTGCGCTCAAACCGACTGCGACGGCCAGACAAATGAGGAGGATAAGGTTTTTTTTCATGGCTTCGGGCTATTTTTTTCCGCTATGGCCGAATCCGCCAGCACCGCGTGCGGTGTCTGTCAGCTCCTCCTTTGCGGAAACTTCCTGAACTTCCACCTGTTGGAACTTGGCGATTACCATCTGTGCGATGCGCTCGCCGTGTTGGATTTCAAACGGCTCTTGCGAGAGGTTGACCAGTATTACGCCGATTTCTCCACGGTAGTCGGCGTCAATGGTGCCGGGACTGTTGAGGACGGTGATGCCGTGCTTGAGTGCCAATCCGCTGCGAGGACGTATTTGCGCTTCGCAATCTGTTGGCAACTCGATGAACAACCCTGTGGGAATCAGCTTTCTCTCAAGGGGTTGTAAAACTACGGGTTCCGTCAAATTCGCCCGCAAATCCATTCCTGCCGCACATTCCGATGCATACGCCGGCAACTTATTCCCAGATTCGTTAAATATCTTTATCCTCATAATATTCTAATCTAATCCTCTAAATTATCTTCTTAATCTTAATTTTCCTCTCATCTTGATTCTCTTCTCATCTCCTAACCTTCTAACCTATTAAGCTCCATCACTGCACAATCTCCCCAGCCTTCACCGCCTTGTCATATAGCTCCTGAATATACCGGTTGATGTATTCCGCTTTGCGTTCGTTCATCAGTAGCATTCCAGCGGCGGCGCGTTCCTCTTTGGTCTCATTCACAGAACGTTGCGCACGGTAGTCGAGGATGACGAGCAACACGGTGTTGTCGCCCACCGTCTTTTCGATGCGGATGATTTCGCCTTTTTCGGCCGCTTTTTCAGCGTTGATTTCGAAGGCTACCTCGTTTTGCAGGTCGTCGAGGTAAAGCCATGCGTCATCGTCAAGCAAGTATTCGATGGTGTCGCCCAGCAAGTTCGTGAGAGTCCCCTTTTCCTCGCGGCGCAGACTCTCGTTGAAGAGTATCTCTTTCACGTGGGGAAGGGCGGTGTTTCGGGTCGGAATCTTGATGTAGTTTACTCTAACAATCTCTTTGTCAACGGTATAGCGACTGTCTAAAGAGCGGGCGAAATTCGAAATCTCCTTGTCGGTTACGGGTTTGTTGGCGGTGTCCTTCTGCCATAGTTTTTCGTAATATCTGTTGATTAACAAAGAGTTGCGATACTCGGTCATCTCTTTGTCGAAGTTTTTCTCGCGCGGAGAAAGATATTTTTCGGCTTCATGCAACACTAACTTCTCCTTCACCCAACTGTCGATGTAGTCACGTGCGATGGCTATGCTATCGTCTTGAGACAACCCGATGGGCATACCGGCCTGCACCTCGGAGGTGTAGAGCTTGTATTGATATACTTGCGCCACCACAGGGTCGCTCTGTCTGCGACAGGAGACGCAAAACAGCAGGACAAGACAGATGAAAGTGCTGATTCTCTTCACGTTACTTCTTCAAAATGGAGCGGAAAACCTCTTCGTTCAGTTTCACGGGATACTTGCGGTGTAGCTCTTCCATCCACTGCTTCTCCAGCCTGTCTTGATATTGGCTGATGACCACGGCACGTACTTCGTTGAAAGGTTTGTACGGGTTGAGTGTGTCTCCGGTTGCGAATTGGGACTTGATTTCCTCGTACAAACGCTCCGCCCCGACGGTGTCCTGGATGGCGGCATTCCACACTTTCAAGGAGTTGACTTCGTAGATCATCAAACCGTCGAACACTTCGTTCACCACATCGCGGTATTCGGGATATTTGTCCATCAATTGGGTTCTTTCGTAACGTAATACCTGTTCTCCCACGAAGTTAGGAAATACTTGTTCCAAGAAATTAGACACCGAACCATTCAACTGCTTGCCTTGATAGCGGGCGAGGTATTTGCCGAAATCCTGAGCGGTGAGTTGTTGATTGGCGAAAGAGCACATCGGTTTCAGCTTCTCAATGCCTTTCAGCGAGTCAATTGCGATGTGTTTCACTTGGAAAACGTTGTCTGTCAGGTTCTTCTTGAAGAATTTCATGGCGGCGGCTTTTCCCTTTTCTTCATAATTGTATTCTTTCTTCAGTTTTTCCACTAATGATTCTTTGCTTTTCTTGGAACGAGAATCGCGTGCTAAACGATTCTTAATCATGTATTGGAACTCGTCATTGACGGTGGTATAAACCACAGAGTCGAGTTTGAGGATATGCCAACCGATGCCGGAGGGAACGGGTTTGGAGATTTGTCCGGGCTTCAAGTTGATGGCAGCGTAGATGTAGTTGCCAGGGCGACGGTTCGGAGTGAAGGGTTCCATTCGTCCGCCGTTGTTTTTGGTGGCTTTGTCATCAGAATATTTCGAAGCGAGCTCGTCAAAGGTGACACCGCTCTGCCAATCTTTCTCGATTTGGGCGTATCTGGCCATTGCGGCGCTGTGGTCAACGTTTTTTTCAAGTGCGTTGGTGTCTTGGATAAATATTTGGGAGACATAAAGTTTCGCAATAGCGGGAATCTTGTCCTGTACGTAAACCAAATGGTATCCGAATTGGGTGCGCACCGGTTGGGATACCTGTCCGACCGGGGTGTTGTACGCGCCCGTCTCGAAGGGGTAGATCATCTCAAGGACAGAGAAATAGCCGATATCGCCGCGGTTGCCGTGCTGTTTGCGTTTGCTTTGGGGATTCACGAAATCGCGAGCGGATTGGTCATCAGAGTAACGGACGGCAGCCTCGCTGAAATCCAGACCGTTCAGGATTTCTTCCCTGATTTTCATGATTTTATGATAGGCGGCCAGCGTGTCTTTCGGGTTGGCATCTTCGGGCAGACGAACCAGAATGTGGGAAGCACGAACATGGTAGCGCCCACGTTCGGTGGTTTCGTTCAGCAATTGGTCACTTACCTCAGTGTCAATTAGATACTGTTGCGCATATTGATCTTTGTAGGAGGCCCATTCTTTCTGGAATTGCTGTGCTGTATCCAGCTTCAGCGACTTAGCTTCCTGCACTTTCATTCGGTATTCTTGGTAGAGTTTCACGTATTCGCGAAGGTCTGCTTCCGAGGCTTCGCTCAAAATGCTGTTCTTTTGGTAAGCCTTGATAAATTCGGACTTGGTCACCGCCTCATTGCCCACTGTCATCAATACGGGATCGCTGTTCTGAGCTTGAGAGAAGTAAGAAAAGCAGGTGAACAATAGCACCAATAAACTGAGATTCTTTTTCATAATATATTAAATATCAAAATTTTAACTTTACGATTCTACTTTTTGCAAACGTCTGCAAAAATAATATAAATAATGAAGATTCAGAAATAAAAATTCGGCCTTTAAAATTATGCAAACATAAAATGGAAATTGTTGTTTTTCACTCTTTTTTTTTCGGTTTACTAAAAAATTGCAGATTTTTATTTTTTTTCTATTTTTTGTTTTTCTAAACGGGTGAATTTTTTCGAAAAAAAATTGTTGGTTTGAATAGAAAAATATTATCTTTGCATTTTGTTGTAGAAAAGAGGCCTGAAAGTGCTATTTAATGAACTATTTTTTGTAATTGCATAATACTTTGTTAGTTAGAAATAAGACATACAAATTTAATATGGCAAACATAATAGACAGGTTAGCGAACAAAATATCAGTTTTTCTGGATTCCAGACTGATATTTATCCTTGATTGCTTACTTTCAACACTTGCTTCGATACTGGTGTTGCTCACATTGGGGTATTCACGCGGTATGTTCTATTCGTCCAGTCGTTTCGCGTTGTTGTGGGTCATATCTTCGTTTTTCTCCTTTGTGGTGGCAATGTTATTCTTGAAGGGTCATAAGCTGATAATCAGGCACATGACTTTCTTTGATGTGGTGCGATTTTTAGGAGAAGCCGGGTTCAAAATCCTGATCATGGCGATAGTGATAGTGGTTGCTTATCGCCAATTTTTCACTGGCTTAGCAGTGGCATTGGCTTTGGATCTCGTTTTCACGATGATCATGTTGCTCGGCGTTCGTTTAGTGATGATTGTTGTTTACCGTTTTTTCCTCAACAAAAGAGTGGCTAAACGTAGTTGTCAGCGCGTCCTGCTCTTCGGGACTTCCGATAAATCGAAGGCCGCGCTCCTCCGTCTTGAACAATCTCCCCATTATAAGGTGATCGGTTTCCTGTCGGAAGAGCTTCAGCCTGACAATTTGCTTCTGGCCAACATGCCTGTTTTCAACTATCGGGATGTACAGCGTTTTCATCAGATTGTTGATGAGTATGATATTGATGCCGTGTTGTTTACGTCCGAGCAAGATGCCAAGAAAGAGCGTGATGGTTTGGTGAAGGTCTGCTCGGATTTACATATCCGTCAGCTGATCATTCCTAATATTGATGAGATTTCAGGTACGTTCAATCATAACAACGTACGTAATGTGAAAATTGAGGATTTGCTTGGACGTGAGGAAATTAAGATTTCCATGGATGCCATTGTGACCAATTTCAAGGATAAGGTGGTGCTGGTGACGGGTGCTGCCGGCTCCATCGGCTCCGAACTTTGCCGTCAATTGGCTTCCTTTGGCATTAAAAAGCTGGTGCTTTTCGATAATGCCGAGACACCTATGCACAATATCCGTCTTGAACTGGAGGAAAAGTTTCCGGACTTGGAGTTTATCCCCGTTATTGGCGATGTGCGGCAAGGCCCGCGTGTGGATTACGCTTTCCGGAAGTTCCGCCCGCAGATTGTTTTCCACGCCGCCGCATATAAACATGTGCCACTGATGGAGGAGAACCCGTGCGAAGCTATCCGTGTCAACGTACATGGCACCCACACCGTGGCCGACAAATGTATTGAATATGATGTCGAGAAGATGGTGATGATTTCAACCGACAAGGCGGTGAACCCGACCAATGTGATGGGCTGCTCCAAGCGTATCGCCGAAATTTATGTGCAATCACTCGGTTTGGCCATTGAACGCGGGGAGATCAAGGGTAAGACGACCTTTGTGACCACGCGATTCGGCAATGTGCTGGGTTCCAATGGCTCTGTGATTCCCAGATTTAGAGAACAGATTGAGAAAGGCGGACCCGTGACGGTCACGGATCCCAATATCACCCGATTCTTCATGACCATTCCCGAAGCCTGCCGCCTGGTGATGGAGGCCGCCACGATAAGCACGGGCACCCAGATTTTCGTTTTCGACATGGGTGAGTCCGTGAAAATCGACGATCTGGCCAAGCGCATGATCGACCTCGCCGGCCTGAAACTCGGTGAAGATATCCAGATTCAGTATGTGGGCCTGCGTCCCGGGGAAAAACTCTACGAAGAGGTGCTTTCCAACAAGGAGAACACCATCGAGACCACGCACAACCGCATTTTCATCGCTAAAGTGCGCGAATACAGCTACAAGGATGCGTTGGCTGCCGTGGAAGAGATGGAGGAAGAGTCCATCTTTGTGCAGATTCCTGAAATGGTGCGGAAGATGAAAGCCTTCGTGCCGGAATTCATCAGTAATAACTCTGTTTTCGAACAATTCGACCACGTAGAGCAGCACTCCTGACCGAAACGCTCTGTTAGACTTAAGCCGTCAAAATCGACGGCTTTTTTTATTGTATAAAAAGTGTATATTTGCAGGTTAAAGTTATGTATTATGGATAATTATTATCTTGTTGGTATTCAGCAGATTGGGATTGGAACTGAAGACATGAAATCGTCATGGAAATGGTATGCTGACATGTTTCAGATGAACATCAGGATGCTGGAGGACGATACGGTTGCGGAGCGGATGCTTCCTTATACGAACAACAAGCCGGAAAAGCGTCACGCGTGCATCGCGGGCAATCTGCAGGGTGGAGGCGGCTTTGAAATCTGGCAATATTCCGAGCGCAAGCCCTTGCCCATCGATTTTGATGTGCAAATCGGCGACTTAGGCGTTTTCTGCGCTAAAATCAAATCCCACGATATCACGGCCTACCACGCAGAACTGGCGGCGAAATACCAGAATGTGTCGCAAATATTCACGGATCCCCAAGGCCTTCCCACCTTCTATGTCTATGATCCCTACGGAAATCTCTTCCAAGTGGTGGAGGACAACTATATTTTCATTGACGAGAACCGCTATTCCGGCGGTGTCGTCGGCGCGATGATAGGTGTTTCGGACATCGAGAAGGCTATGACGGTGTATCGTGACATATTAGGCTATGACACAGTTGTTTATGATAAGAACGGCACCTTTAGCGACTGGCAGACCCTCCGCGGCGGTATCCAGCATTACAGACGTGTGCTGCTTTGCCATTCGCAGCCGTTCCAAGGTCCGTTTATGAACATGTATGGCAATAGTACCATCGAGTTAGTGCAAGCCATCGACCGCGAACCTCGCAAGATTTTTGAGAAGCCCCGCCAATGGGGTGATCCTGGCTTTATCCAAATCTGTTTCGATGTGGTGAACATGCGTGCTTTGGAGAAACATTGTCAGTCGCATGGTCATCCCTTTACGGTGGATAGTTGCCCCAGCAATGGCAATTTCGACATGGGGCTTGCTTCCGGGCACTTTACCTATATAGAGGATCCCGACGGCACGCTGATCGAATTTGTGGAAATCCAGAAGATACCGATCAGCAATAGGTTTAAGATTTGCCTAAACTTGATGAAAAGAGACCGGTCAAAGGCTTTGCCGACGTTCTTTTTCAAGCTGATGAAACTGAATCGCGTGAAATTCGAGTGAAATGGGAAATTTAATCGATCAAATTAGGAAAGATCTGCGCTATGAGGAAGCGCTACATGCGTGCATGAACTGCGGTATGTGCACAGCGGTGTGTCCGGCAGCGGAGTTCTACGATTACGACCCGCGTCGCATCTGCGACCTTGTGCAACGCAACGATGAAGCTACTATCGAAGAATTGTTACGATCCGAAACCATCTGGTACTGTGGACAATGCATGTCGTGCAAACCACGTTGTCCGCGCGGCAATGCCCCTGGTGAAATCATCAATGTGTTACGCAAAGTCTCCCAGGAAACCGGCTATTTCCGCGAAAACAAAATGGGACAGCAACAGACTGGGTTGATGAACGGCATTGTGAAAAATATCCTGGAAATAGGCTACTGTGTTCATCCCGACCGCGTGGATCCCAATCAACACGTGGAACAGGGACCCGTTTGGCGATGGTATGTCGATAATATTGAGGATATTGCCCCAAAGTTAGGCGCGAACTACCATGGCGAAGGCGCTGGCGCTCTCCGTACCATCCCCCACGAGGATATGACCGAAGTGCATAAAATCTTCGAGGTCACTGGCGGCTTCACCCTCCGTGAAAAAGTACAATAAAGGTTATTGGTTATTGGTTATTGAAAATAGTCAACGGTTAATGGTTAATGGTTTAAGGTTAATGGTTTAAGGTTAATGGTTTAAGGTTAATGGTTTAAGGTTAA
>CAMJXE010000061.1 GCA_946409645.1 uncultured Bacteroidales bacterium | reverse complement strand
TCTTACCTCTTACCTCTTACCTCTTACCTCTTACCTCTTACCTCTTACCTCTTACTTCTTACTTCATTCGGGAGGAATCCGGCATGGAAGGTATAGGGAAGTAATGTGGCCACGTTATGGAAATGGTAAATCGGGCCTTCCTGACCAGCGAGGACGACCTCTATCGGATGACCGAACTTCTGCTCATACTCGAACAGCACTTGGCGACAGCTGCCGCACGGGGCGACCGGTTCCTTGAGCGGTTCGTCAGGATTGATGGCCGTGATGACGATTTTGTTAAAGGGCACTTCGGGGTACATGGACGAAGCAGCGAAAGCGGCGACACGCTCCGCACAGAGTCCGCACGGGAAGACCGCATTCTCTTGGTTGGCACCGGCGACTATCTTGCCATTGTTCATCAAGATGGCCGCTCCGACCTGAAAATGAGAGTATTCCGCATACGCGTGTGTGGCTGCTTCTTCCGCTTGATGCAACAATTCCAGCAAATCCTCAGGCAATTCCTCGCGACTGTCATACACCTGCATCTGGGTTTCCAATGTTATCGTCTTCATATTTTTTTCGCTAAATATCGAACCGCAAAAATACACAATATTTAATATGTAGCCATATTTATTGTATTTTTGCCAACCGAAATTATCATTGAATTATCAGCAAATAATGTCCTTTTCATATCTTTCAAAAACAACTGATTATCAAAGAATTGCACTGTTATTGCTGCTTCTTTTCATAACATCGGGACACGTTCTGTTCGCCCAGCACAACGCTAATCGGGACACGTTTGCCACTCTTTCCCCCCTCGAATTCGGGCTGGCTACGGCAGAAACCGACAGCGCGCGTTACGAGGTGCTATACGCCACTCACGCGCACGCCGTGGCCACAGGCACGAATGTCTCCTACGCGGGCATCGAATCGCTGACCATCGAAGTGCCTTCCGAAGCCGAGCCTATACCGCTCACCCGACACAGCGACTTCGGCGGCATGAAGCTAACCGTAAAGAACTATAGCAAAGCTAAATACCTTTTCTCCCTGACTGACACTCTTTGGAATCCCATCGAGTTGGATCCGAACGTGGCCGACAACGGCGATTTCTCAGACGTGGATGAGTTGCACAGAGGAGTGCATCTGGTCGTGCTGGAGGATTTGCACCCGTGGGTGGAGAACCGAACGGGATACAACTACGGCATGATGCGAAAGGACATCCTGTTGGTTCGCGACGGCCGCGCCCTGAACCGTCCGATTTCCCCCTACTCCACCGACTCCACCTCTCTATCCGCCAAAACCCACTTCTCCGACGAGGAATTGAAAACCATTACAGGACTTACCATCATCCGCGACACCTCCTCCACTGCCAAAACCTATTGCTTCTATATTGACGGTATCAACAATCTGAAAATCAGCAGAGTGAACATATACACCCTCGACACTAAGAATATGTACGCCGACAACGCCATCCACATTGTCAACTGCACCAATATCACTTTTGAGGATGTATTGATCGAGGGAACATACTCGCGCACAAGCAATTACGGATACGGCATTCTGATGAACAACGTTTGGAACAGCACTTTTATTCGACTCACCGCGCACGCCAACTGGGGCATTTTCGGAACAAACAACCTCTGCAACACAACGTTGCGCAACTGTGACATCAACCGTTTCGACATTCACTGCTACGGCCGCGATGTATTCGTTTACAACTGCATGTTCTCCAAACTTTACAACCAGTTCTCCTCGGTGTTTGGCACAATACTGTTCGACGGCTGTCATTTCTCCGATTTCATCCCCGTGCTCGTAGAGACCTCCTACAACGCCTACACCCCTTTTGACCTGACCTTCAAAAACTGCACATTCGATGCTTACTCGCTGCGCAACTACCTGATTTCCATCGGAAAATTAGACAAACAGCAGAATACGCGACCTGAGTTGGCTAAAAAATGCTGGCCCAACATCCTAATCCAGAACATGACGGTAAACGTTAAAGAAAGTCTCTCGAAAGTAATCCTTTTTTATCCGAAAGGGCAAGCCGCCACTTCGGTGGACTACATCTCGAACGTGAAGATCAACGGGCTTCAGTTCACCTACAGCGACACCTCCACCATCTCCAGTTTCGCAATTGCCAACACGCCTGTAACATCAAATAAAACAATCAATTACGACATTAAAAACATGAATTTGATTCCCTCCGGCGAACGGATGAAGCGACAGGCGGAAAAGAAACTTACATACCCTGGCAGTTTGGTCATCAATCTGCGCAAAGACAAGAGCAACAAGGTGAGCGTTTCCAAATCACGTCTGAACTTCAACGTCAATGAGAACAGCCAGTACAACATCGACTTCACCTCATGTGACATTGGGATGATTCGCTACAACAGCAACTCTAACGGCACAAAACGGCTATACACTCAATGCAAACTGTATCTCAACAATTCCGATGACGCTCGTTATTACATTGACAATCAAGCTATATACAACAAGTGTACATTCATACCTTGCGATGACAAAATGTTCGTCAGTTTCTACGGCAGCACCAACGACGTGGTCATCAAAAACTGCAAAACCACCCGCAAAGGCCGTCTTTTTTACATGGGGCGCAAAGACAATGCCGAACTGAGAGGATTCCAAGTGAAGGGTCAGGAGAAGGTATGGAAGTAATGTGTAATGGACAATGGATTTGTTGGGGCTGTACGATTATCTTCCTTTAACTTTAACTTTAACTTTGACTTTAACTTTAACTTTAACATTAACTTTGACTTTAACCTTCTAAACTCCAAACTCCTAAGCTCCTAACCCTTAACCTTTAACCCTTAAACCTTAAACCTTAAACCTCAAACAAAAAATTACCTACCGAGTGTATCGAAATTTGTGTATCTTTGCCGTCCCCCTAATCAAGGGGCATTTTTTATTTCAGAATATTGATTATTAATAAATTACGAATGAAAAAGAAACTTATGATGGCGAGTGTTATGGCACTCGGTTTTGTTTTTTTAGCTTCAACAACGAGTATGGCAACCCCTGCAAAACCCAAGAAACCGAAAAAGACAACCTCTGGTGTGTCTGCAAGTAACTTAGACAAGAGCGTGACGCCCACTGCTGATTTCTACCAATATGCCTGCGGTGGTTGGATGGCTAACAATCCGCTCGGCGACGAATATGCCCGTTACGGCAGTTTTGACGTGCTTGCTGAGAACAACCAAGAGCAGCTCAAGGAATTGGTGACCAAAATCGCGGCTCAGAAGAACGCTCCCGGCTCCATCGAGCAGAAAATTGCGGACTTCTACAACACCGCCATGGCCACCGGCGACCTTGAACGCAGTGCGGCCAACCCTATTCAACCCGAATTACAAGAAATCAACTCCCTGAAACGCAGCGGATTGTCGGTTAAATTAGCCCAGATGTTGATGAACGGACAAACACCATTCTTTGCCCTTTTCGGCTCCGCTGACCCCGACAACAGTACCATGACCATCGCACACATCTGGCAATCCGGTCTCGGCATCGGCGACCGCGATTACTATTTAGACAAAGACCAGCAAAACATTAGAAATGAATACGTTAAGTTAGTTTCCAAGATGCTGGGCATGTCTGGTTACAGCACGATGGCCAATTTCAAGGGTTACGAAACGGAAATGGCACAGCGCATCCTCGCGCTCGAAACCCTGCTTGCACAGAACGCCATCGACAAAACCGTGCTCCGCGACCCCTATCAGACCATCCACAAATGCACCCCTGCGGATTTCCAACAGATGATCCCCGCACTCAACATTTCTGAATATTTGAAAACCCTAAACCTTAAATTGGACACCCTGAACGTTTGTCAACCCGACTACATCAAGGGCATCAACAACGTTATTGAAATATCTGATTTTGACGTAATTAAGGCCTACTTGGCTTGGAACGTCATCCGCGGCGCAAGTTCGTACCTGAACGACGAATTTGTGGATGCCAGCTTCGAATTCTACGGCAAAGTGCTCTCCGGCCGCAAGGAGAATCGTCCCCGTTGGAAACGCGTCATCGACAACATTGACGACTGTTTGGGCGAAGCTGTCGGTCAGATGTACGTAAAGAATTACTTCCCGGCAGAGGCTAAGGAGCGTATGGAGCAGTTGGTCAAGAATTTGCAATGGGCTTTGGGCGAACGCATCAAAGGCTCCACATGGATGACTGACGAAACCAAGAAGAACGCCCTCGAAAAGTTAGCCGCCTTCCGTGTGAAGATCGGTTATCCAGACAAGTGGCGCGACTACAGCGGATTAACCATCGGGACAGAGAGTTACTATGCGAATGTAAAGAATTCTCGCCGCTTTGACATGGCTTACTCTCTGAGCAAAATCGGCAAGCCCGTTGACCCCACTGAATGGCAGATGACCCCGCAGACGGTGAACGCCTACTACGACCCCACCACTAACGAAATCTGTTTCCCTGCCGGTATTCTGCAACCCCCGTTCTTCGACATGAACGCGGACGACGCCGCCAACTACGGTGCCATCGGCGTAGTGATCGGTCACGAAATGACCCACGGTTTCGACGACCAGGGCCGCAATTACGACAAGGACGGCAACCTTAACGACTGGTGGACCGAAAAAGACGCAGAAACCTTCAAAGCGAAAGCACAACTCATTGTTGATCACTTCAATAGCATCGAGGTGGCTCCTGGCGTGTATGCTAATGGTGAGTTCACCTTGGGCGAGAACATTGCTGACAATGGCGGTCTGAACGTATCCTACACCGCCTTCCAGAAGGCGAAGAAGGAGGGTCAAATCAAGGGTGAGATGGACGGATTCACGCCCGAGCAACGCTTCTTCTTGGCGTATGCTGCCGTCTGGGCTGCCAACATCCGCGAGGCCGAGATCCTGCGCCGCACCAAGAGCGACCCGCACGCCCTCGGTCGTTGGCGTGTCAATGCCACCTTGCGACACATCGACTCCTTCTACCAAGCCTTCAACGTCCAACCCGGAGACCCAATGTACATGGCTCCCGAAAAACGTTCACACATCTGGTAATTCATTCACAAAAAATAATTCCTTAAGCAGCCTCGAAGAGGCAACACGCGCAAAGCGCAATTAAACTCACACAAGCAAAGCGCAGTGTGGGGACAACAAAAAAAAGAAAAATATATGTCAGAAAAGAAAAAACTCGCCGTCATCGCATTCGGCGGCAACGCTTTACTGAAAAGCAAACAAAGAGGCACCTATCAGGAGCAGATCGAAAACGTTACGGAGACCTGCCGCAACCTGATCCCTCTGATCGAAAACGGTTACAACATCGTCATCGGCCACGGCAACGGTCCGCAAGTGGGCAACGTGATGTTGCAGCACAAGGCCGGCAAAGAGACCTTCCAGGTGGAGGACATGCCGCTGAACTTCTGCGTCGCCGAAACGCAAGGCTCCATCGGCGCGCTCATCGAGGAAGGCTTGCGCCACATCTTCGCCGAGAAAGGCTGGGACAAGGACACCGTGACGCTGCTCACGCACGTGGAAGTCGATGGCAACGACCCGCTCTTCCAGAACCCCACCAAACCTGTGGGACCGTACGTCACCAAGGAAGAAGCCGACCAATATCATGAGGAGACCGGCGACATCTACCGCGAGGATCCTAAGGGTAACGGTTGGCGCAAGGTGGTGGCCTCCCCGAAGCCCATCCGCATCCAGAACATCAAGTTAGTGAAGCAGTTAGCTGAGCAGGGCATCATCGTCATCACCGTCGGCGGCGGCGGCATCCCCGTGGCGATGAAAGACGGATACCTCAACGGCGTGCAGGCGGTCATCGACAAGGACTTGGCCTCTGCCATCACTGCCATCGAGATCGGCGCCGACGAGTTCTACATCCTCACCGACGTGCCGAAAGTCTATATCAACTTCCGCAAACCCGACGAGAAGGCGTTGGACACCATCACGGTAAGCGAAGCCAAGAAATACTTGGAAGAGAAGCACTTCACGGAAGGCTCCATGGCCCCGAAGGTGCGCGCCGCCATCCAATACGTCGAAAAGAGCGGCAAGACCTGCATCATCACCGAAGCTGGTCGTCTGCAAGATCCCAACTGCGGAACGAGAATCATCGCGGGATAACGTCCCACGCGAGTTCATCACAGACCACGAAACGCACGGCCAATATAATGTCCGTGCGTTTTTTATATTCCATGAAGACGACTGCATTCCGTAAATGCCCCCCACGACAAAGTACACTAAACATTCCGCTTCCACACTGTCTTGCCAATGCGGGAGATTTCCTTGCGCAACGTCTTGGGAGCCAGCACCTCGGCGGTTTCGCCCAACGCCAGCAGTTCCTGGATAAAATCGAAAGTGGGGCGGACGAAGTAGGTGAACACGGAATAGCCTTCCGTGCGCTCGGCCTCCTCTTGCGACGGGTGCAACGGCAGCGAGCGCAGGTACTTGGACTGGAAGGCATCGACCTTCAGCCGGATCAGCTGCGGCTCCTCGTCGCCGACAATGATGCCGAAACAGGAGCCGAAAAACTCTGCCGCATTGAAATCGGCGGGCAGGGTGAAATCCTCGAACTCGATGTCGATATCCAATATGCGGTCTAATGCATAGACCTTCAGCGGGCCGTCGCCGTACTTGCCCAAGAGGTACCACCGGCGTTTGAACACCTTCAGCGCGTAGGGCTCCACATGGTAGAGATTCGATACGTAGTCGTCCTCCACCCAGTACGGTTTGTAGCTGAATGTCAGCATCTTGTTGTCGCGCATGGCCTCCAGGATGGTGGGCAGGAACTCGCGGCCGGAGGGGTTCTCTTCCAAAAGGATGCGGTCTTTCAGCTGGCTGCTCTCTTCCAGTTGGCTGTTGAGCGACAGCGCATCGAGGAGCCACCCTTTGAAGCCGGAGCTGTCCTTGAGGTCGCGACTGTTGGCGATATAGTAGGAGTTGGTGTTCTTATGGCAGGCAATCTCGATGCCGAACAGCTCGCGCACCGCCGCCACGTGGTTGTGGAACGAGCGTTTCGGGTAGTCCTCGCCGCCGGAGAGCAGGTCGTTGCGCATCCACTTGCTGCGGATATTGCTGAACGTGATTCCTTCAAACCCTGCCTGGTTCACCGTGTCTATCAGCCAGATATACTTTCTTATTAGTTCCTTTGTCATAACTATGGGGTTAATCAACCGACGCGGCAAATATAACAAATAGGTGTGAAAGTTGGTGGCACAGTTAAAAAATAGCATTGCCAAGATTTTTCATTCACAACTTTTCACTGTGCTATGGAATGGCACAGTGGCGTTATATTTTTGCAGCGTCAAAAACAACGGAATTATGAAAAAAGAAAACAACTTGATCCAGACCCTGAGCTTCCTCGCCGTACAGATGGAAGACTCTGAAGCGCAATTGATTAACGCCATTGCACCGGGCACACTGCCGGAGTATGAACGTCCAAGACGCCGCAATAAAAGAAGAGAACCATTGGTGGCCGACGAGCCTCGTTACAAAACCGAAATGGTGGAACAGGTGGTGAAGAAAAACCAGTTATTAGCCGAATATTTAGATGTCACGCCGTTACAGGCGGCCATATTCGTGGCTGGATTCGCCCAAAATGTTGAGCGCAACGACTTCGACAAGGACAACATCAGTTCGTTCTTCGGCATCAAAAGCATGGAGTTTCTGATGTTGAGAAACGATTTTGAAGAACTGGTACGTACACGCATCTTTTTGGCTGAAAAGACACGTCAGTTCAGCGAGCGAAACGACTATATTATTAATCCGCAGGTGAAAGAGGCCATTTTCGATGGCAAAAAGTTGGATTTTAAAACGCTTGAAGCACCTGATATTGACCGATACAAGTTCGTAAACGCAGTTTCGAATCTCATTGAAAGCCGGGAAAATGAAAAAGTGTCCAGTTTCCGTCTTTTCAGGCACATAGAGCCTTTGGAGAAACAGCACCAAAATCTCACTTTCGTAAAAAACTTCCTCAAATTGAATTTTGACGTAGAGGTTCGCACTCTTTTCTACGAAATCTGCGACGATTTCGTCACCACCCGCGATCGTGAAAGCGACATAGAGTGTACCCTGAAAGATATTTATAAAGAGACGTGCCAGAGAATGGATGTAGCCAGAGATCTCAAAGATGGGGAGCACGAACTACAAAAAGCCGGACTCATTGAGGTGACCCAAGACAGCATGTTTTCCAATGCCTCCATCGTACTCACCGACAAGGGCAAACAGCTGTTTTTGGAAGAAGACTACGATCTTTTCAGCACCGACAGCCGCAGTCAGAGTTTGATTTATCCCGACAAAATCGCGGAAAAGACCCTGTTTTACGACAAAGAGCTGTCCGAACAGTTAGAACTCTTCAAGGAGAACCTTGTCGATGAAAAATTCTCGGAGCTGCAGCAGCGGTTGGAGGAACAGGCATTACCCAAAGGTGTTGCCGCCTTGTTCCATGGTCTGCCCGGCACCGGCAAAACCGAAACGGCGATGCAGATTGCGCGCCTCACGGGGCGGGCCGTGTGCCACGTGGATATCAGCGAGGCGAAAACCTGCTGGTACGGCGAGAGCCAGAAACTCGTGAAGGGCATCTTCACCAACTATCGCAGGCTTTGTGAAAAGGAGAAACAGAAGCCCATCCTGCTCTTCAACGAGGCTGACGCGCTGTTGAGCAGCCGCCAGAACATCAACAACGCCAGCGGTTCCAGCAGTGTGGCGCAGACTGAGAACGCCATCCAGAACATCATCTTGGAGGAGATGGAGAAGCTCGACGGCATCCTCATCGCCACCACCAACCTCACCGACAACCTTGACAGCGCCTTCGCCCGCCGTTTCCTCTTCAAAATCAAGTTCGGACAGCCGACCGAGGAAGCCAAACAGAGCATCTGGAAAAGCAAGCTTTCCTGGCTCACCGATGACGACTGCTACCAGTTGGCTGCCCACCACGACTTCTCCGGCGGCGAGATCGACAACATCGTCCGCAAGGTCGTGATGGAGGAGGTGCTTCACGGCACCCGTCCCACAGTGGCAAAAATCGAGGAATTGTGCCGTCACGAGAAGATTGGGAACGGGTGCAACGGGGGAAGTATCGGGTTCCAGGCGTAAGAACGTGGCATGTAGAGACGTGCCGTTTAATGACGCACCATGTAGAGACGCGGCATGGCACGTCTCTACAATGCCACGCACTGGCACACCCCTGCCCTATCTTTGCCAACAATATTGTGCAAGTAGCAGAAAATCTGGAAGCAACATGTTTTTGACGAACTGCAGGACGTGCCTGCGGAGAAAATTTTGCGGGGATCCGATAGCGTGACGCATGCCGATATGCACAAAACCAAGCGCAACCATCTAAAAAAAGAAAATAAAATTTTAAACAAAACAAAATAAATATTATTTTTGCCGCATCAACAATCAAAAACAAAAAAAACATGAAAAACATTGAAGAACAAATTGTTATCTATCAGACCGAGGACGGAAAAACAGCAATTGATGTGCGTTTGGAGAACGAAACCGCTTGGCTTTCACAAGCCCAAATGGCCAATTTGTTTCAGAAAGACCAGTCGGTTATTGCCCGACACATCAACAATGTGTTCAAGGAGGGAGAACTCGACAAGAACAGTAATATGCAAATTTTGCATAATACTTTTTCAAAGTACAAACCCACGACCATTTACTCCCTTGACGTCATCATTTCCGTCGGCTACCGCGTGAAGAGCCTACAAGGAGTTGCCTTCCGCAAATGGGCTAACCATGTGCTGAAAGAGTATCTGATAAACGGCTATGTGGTGAACGAAAAAATCCGAAAAAACCAAATTGGCGAACTTCGTCAGCTTGTGCAGATGCTCGGACGTACCATCCAAAACCAGCCGTTGCTGAAAACCGACGAGAACCAGGCATTATTCGACATTGTGGTGGACTATACCTACGCACTCGACACGCTCGACAATTACGATTACCAGCGGTTAGTGGTGGGTGAAACCACCCAAGAGGAAATGTTTCAGGCCACTTACGACAACGCGAAGCAAGCCATCGCGGCTTTGCGGGAGAAATTCGGCGGCAGCCCCCTTTTCGGCAACGAGAAGGACGGCTCCTTCAAGAGCTCCATCGGCCAAATCTATCAAACCTTCGACGGTAACGACCTTTATCCCAGCGTGGAGGAGAAAGCGGCCATGCTGCTCTATCTGGTCACCAAGAACCACTCGTTCAGCGACGGCAACAAACGCATCGCCGCCACGCTGTTCCTTTGGTTCCTCAACAACAACGGCATCCTCTATCACGAAGACGGCAGCAAGCGCATCGCCGACAACACTTTGGTGGCTCTCACCCTGATGATTGCGGAAAGCAATCCTGAGGAAAAGGATGTGATGGTCAAGGTGGTGGTGAATCTGATCAACAAGAACAACTGATACGGGCGAGGACATCGGGACGACATCCCCACCGTGGAGACGCAGGCCGCGTCTCCACTATGCCACGCACTGGCACACCCATGCCTTATCTTTGCCGCGTTTTTCAGTATTCACCAAAAGTTGCGCCCGACACGTATCAGGGTTATGATGATGTACACATTAAATTTTCCGAACGGCATGAGCCAGACGTACTCCACGTCCGGCGAACTGATGAACGCAGCGCACAAGATGGGCGGCACCGCAAAATCGATAGGCAACAAGACTTACGTGTTCGTGCCGAAGAAGTAGAACGAAGGGCGGGAGCAAATTCCCGCCTTTAATTAAATTGCAAAAGGAATGGACATGCTGGACGAAACCAAATCTTCCGTATCCGACTTCACCAACGACCTGAAACTCATCAAAGCCTTACTGCTGCACGAGAACAACTGCGGCCGCACGGCCCTTGTTTACAAGCAGAAAATCGCTGACGAGTGGGACTATATGGAGGGAAAACTTCAGATTGAAGCCTTCTGGACATTCATCAACCCCAATCCGGATGCCCCAAGATACGAGTTTTCAAGAATGGGTTTTGTATTTGAAATGCTGTTGCGTTGCGAGAAGGATGAAAACGACAACTTCGTGGACGTGGGTGCACAACTGAGCCGGAACAAGCATTATCTGTCAGAGCGGTGCCTGTCCGCCATGATGGATCCCGAGACCAAGGAGGTGCCGTTCCTACAAAGCGACAAGTCCCTAAGCGAACTGATATACGAGGAGTTTGGCCTTCCGGTTGTTCCTAAAGAGATCACCTGCGGCATGTTCGCGCTATGGTTCGCCGTAAAAGTGGTGTTCGACCGCCTGTGGTCATGGTTCTGCTTCGGTGTCCTGGACAACCCGCAGAATTGTTTCACGACCGAAATCGGCGAGGCGGGGTGCAATGTCTTGCGAGACTTCCTCACCGTGATGGTTGAGGCTGATGAAGAAGAACTCATCCCGACAGGGAGAACGTTAGGGGATTATCTGGATTTGGAGGCAGAGGTGGATGATTGGAGGTAGGTTTCGCAAAATCAAAAAAAGTGTATTTTTGTGAAATAGAGACACTTTAATTATTGACTATAAAGAACTTAATGGAAAGAAACGCTATCTAACCACCTCATTTTTATCACAATACAATAAAATGGCATACCCTTATTGTAATTTTGCACCTCTGATTCATTTTTCAAATCAGAACAACTAAAAGTAAGACATCATGTTAGGAGCAATATTAGGAGACACCGTCGGATCGATATACGAATTCGACAACATCAAAACCACCGATTTCCCGCTCTTCTCGGAGCGGAGCGAGTTCACCGACGATTCCGTGATGTGTTTCGCGGTGGCCGACTGGCTGTTGCGGGACGAGCACCACACCCACAAGGAGTTAGAGGCCTCGATGGTCCGCTTTGCATACGATTATCCCAACCCGCTCGGCGGCGACAGTGACACCCTCGCCTGCATCACCGGCAGCATCGCCGAAGCATACTACCAAGAGATCCCGGAAGTGTCGGAGAAAAGAAAAAATAAATATTTTCCATTTCTGTTTCGCAAAATCAAAAAACAATAGTATTTTTGCCAAATCTAAAGTACAACTTTATTTTTGTTCAAAATATATGCAATTATATGTATGACAGAAGATTAGCAAAAGAGATCGTTCGGTTATCGGATTATTTTAAGGTCATTACCATTACGGGACCTCGCCAATCGGGGAAAACCACCTTGTGCAAAATGATTTTCCCAGACTACGACTATATCAATCTGGAAGACGAAACCACCGTGAGCGAGTTGGAACTTAACAAAAAGGAGTTTCTGGTCAATCATAGGAAGGGATTGGTGATTGACGAGGTGCAAAAGATGCCAGAAATCCTTTCGGCCATTCAAGTGGTGGTGGACGAGCACCCGGATGCCGCTTTTGTGCTCACAGGCAGCAATAATCTGCTGTTGATGCAGCGTGTTGCGCAGTCTCTTGCCGGACGTACTGCCGTTTTGACTCTACTCCCCTTTTCCATCGCCGAACTGACTGAGGAGAACAAATCGGTGGGATTGTATAACATGATGCTCAACGGTTTTTATCCAGCGGTATGGGCACAGAATATACCGCCACAAGATGTTTACCGCCAATATTTTTCCACTTATATGCAGCGGGATGTGCGCCAAGTGATGAACATCCGTCATCTTTCGGAATTCAGACGGTTCATTGTGATATGCGCTTCACGAACTGGTACAGAGTTCAATGCCCAAGGGATTTCAAACGAGCTGGGGGTGTCCATCCCCACCATTCAAGAGTGGATGAATGTGCTGGAAGCCTCGTACGTGGCTTTCCGCCTGCCTCCTTTTTTCCGGAATATAGGGAAACGGTTAGTCAAGACCCCTAAAATCTACTTTTACGACGTGGGGTTGGTATGCTATCTGTTGGGCATCCACACGTCGCAGCAATTGGAAACCCATCCGTTAAAGGGCTCGATCTTTGAAAACATGGTGGTATGCGAATTTCTCAAACGCCAGTATAACAATGGACTGGACAACAACCTGTTTTTCTTCCGCGACAAAAGCCAGCGTGAGGTGGATCTGGTTCAGGAAGATGGGACACGACTTTACGCATACGAAATCAAGCTGTCATCAAGCATTCATCCCGATTTCTACAAGAACCTCAAATATTTCCGCTCGCTTTTTCCCATCGACACAGTTTCCACGCAGGTAATCAACACGGGCGCAGAAGAAAACTTCAGTGACGAGACGGGACACAGGTTTTATTTGAACCTGTAGGCAAGGATGAGCAGCCACTCTATTCCGCTTAGCCGTCTCGCTCGGCGGCGACAGCGACACCCTCGCCTGCATCACCGGCAGCATCGCCGAAGCGCACTACCAAGAGATCCCCGAAGAGATCGTAAAGGAGATGTGGTCCCGATTGCCAGAGACTTTCCGCGAGATTTTGCGGGAGATGGAGAGGGATTGGGGGTATTCGCTGAAGGGGAATGTGGGGTGAAAGTTTTGTGGATAAGATTGGGCGGGGGAAAGGGGAAAAGTTGTAGAAAAAATTATTTTCAAAAATCGCGGAAATGTGTATTTTTGCAGTCTCAAAAATTCTCGGAAAGGTGTATAAACACCTATTTGAAAAATTTAGGAAACGTGATATATGAAACGGAAGATCTACGACAAATTAGTCCAGTGGAAGCATGAGCAGGATGGCGCTACTGCTTTGCTCATTGAGGGTGCCAGACGTATCGGAAAAAGCTATATCGCCGAGGAGTTTGCCCGCAACGAGTACGACTCCTATATCATGATTGACTTCAGCAAAGCACCGGCCAGAGTCAAGTCCTGGTTCGATGAATATCTGGAGGATGTGGACACACTTCTTCAAAACATACAGCTCCATTACAAAAAGACACTCACGCCACGCAAGTCGCTCATCATCTTCGACGAAGTGCAGAAATGTCCCCGTGCCCGAGAAGCCATCAAAACGTTGGTCGCTGACCACCGTTTCGACTATCTGGAAACAGGCTCGCTCATTTCCATCAAAAAAAACGTGGAGAACATTGTCATACCTTCTGAAGAAGAAGGTATCGACATGTATCCGATGGATTTTGAGGAGTTCCTCTGGGCTATGGGAAACGAGGTGCTGATGCCCTACATCCAAAAGCAGTTTGAACAACAAAAGCCCATGGGGGACTTCCATCGAGATGCAATGCACTACTTCCGCCAATATATGATTGTAGGCGGTATGCCGCAAGCCGTGGCCGAATATGTCCAATCAAAGGACTTCAACAAAGTGGATGCCGTAAAACGGCGGATTCTGCGTCTCTACCAAAACGACATCAAGAAATATGCCGGTTCTGCCTTGGCCCGCGTTGAGGCCATCTATGATGCCATCCCCGGCCAACTCCAAAAGCACGAAAAGAAATTCACCTTGTCCGCCTTGAAGGATAAAGCCCGGATGCGGGAGTATGACAGTGCATTCTTCTGGCTCGACGACGCCCGCATCGTCAACATCTGTTACAACACCACTGCGCCGAATATCGGTTTGCAACTCAACGAGGACCGCACCACACTCAAATGCTACTTCTGCGACACGGGGCTGCTCATCTCGTTAGCTTTCAACGCCAGAGGCATCGTCAGCAATGAGATTTACCAGAAACTGATGTTCGAAAAACTGGAAATCAATGAGGGGATGTTGGTGGAGAATGTTGTGGCGCAAATGCTCAAAGCGACCGACAAAAAACTGTTTTTCTACAGCAATTACGACAAAGAAGAGGCCGAAAACCGTATGGAAATTGATTTTCTGCTCCAGAAAGAAAAGGTTACCAGCCGCCACAACATCCGACCTGTAGAAGTCAAAAGCGGCAAGAACTACACACTGTCATCTTTGACAAAATGCATGAAGAAGTTTGGAGATTATATAACGACCCCCACAGTACTTCATGCTGCGGACTATAAGGTAGTGGATGGCATCACATACCTGCCGATCTATATGGCACCTTTGTTGTAAACCTCTGATATGACCAACTTCGCGGCCATAGATTTTGAGACCGCCGTCCGTCTGGTCGTCTCGCTCGGCGGCGACCGCGACACCCTCGCCTGCATCACCGGCGGCCTCGCCGAAGCCTACTACCAAGAGATCCCCGAAGAAATCGCCCGAGAAATGTGGTCCCGCTTGCCGGAAACCTTCCGCGAGATTTTGCGGGAGATGAGGGGAGGTTTTAGGTACGTTGAGAGATTTGTAAGAAGGAGGTGGAGGGGAAGGGAAAAAGTTGTAGTTTTGCGGTTGGAGAAAAATTAAAAATAAAATGAATATGAAAAATATGAATTTTTTTGTTGTTAGTCCAAATGTATATAATGATGGTAATATTGATTTCTATCTGAATGAAATGCGAGAACGCCAGATTGTCATTATGGGATATAGCAAAGAGGATGGCAACAAATGGGTGAACATGTTCAATAACACGATGAAAATTGGTGACTGTGTAATTGTTGCCCGTGGTGCCAACTGGCAAAAGCAAGTGTTTTTTGCAGGAATAGTTTCCTCTAATGCTATGCCATACACAGAAGATGGAGAATCTCTTTACAGGGAAATTCAATACTTGACGGATTTAAACAGTGACGAAATACCTTTTAACACGGATTGTGCTTTTGGTGCTTCAAGACAATCTGGATCAATTTATCAATTAAAGCCAGTCGTTAATTCAGCCGACAAAGCTGTTGCGGATGTTGTATCGGCATTAATAACGAAAACGGTTTCAGAACATTTAAACAAGAAAAGGTCATACTCTTTGAAAGAAATTTCTACTTGGCCTAATGTAATAGTATCTTTACCGGGAATACAACGTGGCCTAGTTTGGAAACCAGCTCAAGTTGAATTGCTTTGGGATTCCATATTAAGAGGTTTCCCGATAGGCACCTTCACCCTTTCCGAATCTGACAAGAGTATTTCTAACACCAGCCATTATTATCTCATGGATGGACAGCAGCGTTTCAATTCAATTGCTTTGGGATTCTCCAATATTCAAGAAAAATCTCCAATTTTATGGTTGGATATTAACCCCCAAATACCAACTTCTTCCACTCGTAAATATATGATTCGCCTAACGACAATGGCACATCCATGGGGATATAAAGACGATGACAATTGCTCTGCCTTATCAACTAATGAAAAAAGAATATTCCTAAACAACATTGGTCGCAAAAGCGTGTATAAGGAAACATTGAATCCGATTGAATGTTTTCCATATAAATCTCATAAACCTGTTCCTTTATCATGGTTATTAAATGCTTCCACAATTAACAAGGAGAATTTTTGTTTTGATTTGGAACAAAAACTAAAAAACACCAAGCAGGTCCTTCCCTACGAACAATTTACAGATGAAGATATTGATTTATTGAAAAACAACTATTTCAACCTATTTAAAAACCTCAAACAGTATCGTGTCGGTGTAAGTATAATCTCATCTGAGGCGATTGACAAAGCCACTGATGAAGAAAAAAAAGAAGATCAACCAGAATCTTTAGAAGTGTTGTTTAGACGTATAGGGACTGGCGGGACACAAATAACCCAGGAGGAGCTCAACTATTCAGCTATTAAAGCTTATTGGCCGCAAGAACTAAGGGAAGAAAACGACCGCGTGGCTGAAAAATACATGAATCCTGAGAGATTAGTTCGTCTTGTCTTTCGTTTGGCTCTAACCGATGACAATTCAAGTGAATTTGAAAAGGATTTATCTATAAAACGAATTCGAAAAATAGCGCTAAATAAAGAGGGTGATGAGTTTAGAAAAATCACAGAATGGTATCGTTTAGCCGAGAATGGTTCTAGAATAAGTAAAGTGATGGATTCTGTCAACAGTTGGCTCACTTATGACCACTGTCCTAAATTCTTAAGGACATCTATTGCGAGAAACTCCCCTGACGTATATTTATTGATGATGTACTTTGCTTCTCGATTTGAGAATAAACAATTTACAGAAACACAGATATTGTTATTACAAAGCGTTGCCTTTTACCTGCATTGGCTTGGTGGCAACAACAAAAGTGTATGTGTGAACACCATCATCAAGGAATATCTAAAAGTTGTTTCGTCAAATGGGAATCATTCACCATTTTATGGAATCTCAGCAGGTATTCAGGAATGTGTGAGACTGAATTTGCTGCCACTAATTTGTCTTGCGCCAAATATAGAAGATATGAAGTGTAATTCCCAAGGGGGATTAGAGAATCCCTGTGAGAAATTCGGATATATTTGGGAGCTGACATCAAAAAATCGCGAAATGTTATTGTACGCCCAACGTGAATACTTAAACGAAAAATTTCCTAATTATGATCCTGCGCAACGTGGAATGTGGGAGCAGCACAATCGTCCCTGGGATTTAGACCATATCGTACCTCAAGATTGGATCAGCAACAAAAGAGGTAAATATCGAGAATACTGCAAAAAATGGCTATGGATGAATGGCAACTTTGCCGCAATCTCTTTCGAATCCAATCGCTCGAAAAGTAACCAATCAGACTGGGATGAATATGACAGCCATTCAAAAATGTTGTTGTTTCTTGATGAAATAAAAAAGATTACACCAGATGTTACCTACAACGAAGATCAAGCTAATCTATTTGGCGAAATCACCTTTCTTAGAACCAGAGCAATCTATTACAAATGTTACGAAATGCTATTCCGTGCTTTTTGGGGTGACAGAGTGAGTCCTTCTGATAACCCATTTCTATTGCTGTTACCAACACCTGGAACTCCGTTTGGTGGAAGTGCTAAGGAAAACTGGTCAGAGTGTAT
>CAMJXE010000060.1 GCA_946409645.1 uncultured Bacteroidales bacterium | reverse complement strand
TATCGAAGAACTATCGAACAACTATCGAAGAACTATCGAAGAAATGAGGATGCATCCCCTTGACTGAGCCCTGCCAAATCCTTGCCAAATCCTTGCCACTTTTGGAGTGCAACTCAGGATGTTTACAATTCCTATAATAAGGAGGCAATCGAATAATTGAATTTTTTGTATCTTTGCACTCTGATTTATTGTTTTAGTTTTTTATAAAGCATTGTAATACAGTAAATAACAAATTAAAAATAGAAATAAGTATTTATATAAACGAAGATTTATATTATGAAATTCTACGACAGGGAAGAGGAAATCGTCATCCTTCAGGAGAACGAAAAACTGGCGGAAAAGAATGCCATGTTCACGGTGCTTTCGGGAAGACGGCGCGTGGGCAAAACCTCGTTAGTGTTGAAAGCCTTTGAAGGGAAGCAGTTTGCCTATCTCTTTGTGTCGAAAGACAGCGAAGCCCTCCTCTGCGGGAAACTCCAGCAGGCCCTCGAAGAGCAGTTGGGCATACAGGTCTATGGGCAGCTGACGCACTTCCGTGACCTTTTCGATGTGATCATGCGCGAGTCGCAGAAACGTCATTTCACAGTGATATTCGACGAGCTCCAGAACCTCTACAAGGTCAATCCCGCCATCTTCAGCGAAATGCAGGACATTTGGGACCGCACACACCGCGAGTCGCATATCAACCTCATCACGATGGGCAGTATCCGTTCGCTGATGAAGCGAATTTTCGAGGACGAAAACGAGCCCCTCTACGGCCGCCCGACCTCCAAATTCACCCTTCGTCCGTTCACCATACAGGTTTTGAAACAGATTTTCCGTGATCACGCCCCCAACTACCGCAACGAGGATTTGCTATGCCTGTATATGATTACGGGCGGCGTGGCCAAATATGTGGAGCTGCTGATGGACGCGGGCTGCTATACCAAGGAAAAGATGCTCAACTACGTGTGCCGACGCGACTCCTACTTCCTTACCGAGGGGCGCGACTTGATGAATCAGGAGTTTGGCGACGAAAGTGCCACCTATTTCTCCATCCTGCAACTTATCGCAGGCGGCTCGAATCGCCGTTCGGACATCGACGGCACCATGCAGAAGGATATGGGCTCTTTCCTCCAGAATTTGGAGAAAAACTATGGTCTTGTGAGTCGTCTGAAGCCACTACTTTCCAAGCCGACCAGCAAGACCAGCGCTTACGAGATTTCAAACCAGTTCCTGAGGTTCTGGTTCCGCTTTGTGTGGCCGTATCAGTCGTTGGTGGAGCGCGGACAGCTTTCTCTCCTGAAACAGAATATGCTGCGCGGATATGAACAGTTCACGGGTCGGACGCTAGAACAGTATTTCCAGTCTTTGGTGATGGAGTCTGGCCAATACACCACGGTGGGCAACTGGTGGGATCGCAAGGGGAAGAACGAGCTTGATCTGATTGCCCTGAACGAGTTCGACCACACGGGCATCGCTGCGGAGGTCAAACGCAATTCCGACAAGATAAGCCTTCCGGACCTGCAGCGCAAAATCGGGAATCTTCCCGCATCGGATTTCGGGCGATACAAACTCGAGTTACGTGCATTTTCTATAGAAGATATGTGAAGGTTGTACCTTCGTCGCATCAAATTATTTTGAGGTTAGGGTGTAGTTTTTCATCCCCCTTCGTAGTCAAAAGGAAAACAATGTCTGAAAGATGAAGCAGAAAAAGGACAAAGAACAGAAAGAACGCGACTTCGAGCGGTTAGTGCAGGAGCAGCGGCAGACCATCTACTCGGTGTGCTACCTCTTCGCCAACGACCGGCAAGAAGCGGACGACCTCGCCCAAGAGGTGCTGATACGCCTCTGGCAGGGCATCGACGGCTTCGAAGGGCGCAGCTCAGCCAAAACGTGGGTCTATCGCGTGGCCCTGAACACCTGCGTGACTCTCGACAAACGCCACCGCCGCCGTCCCGACTGCATGCCCTTGGAAATGGACATCGACCTTTTCGCCGCCGAGGAGGCCTGTCCGGCGGCAAGCCGACTGCACAAGCGCATCGCACGGCTGCATCCCTTCGACCGCGCACTGATTCTGCTTTGGCTCGAAGACCTGCCCTACGACGAGATTGCCGCCATCCTCGGCATCACCGTCGATAACGTCAGCGTGCGCTTGGTGCGCATACGCGAGAAACTCAAATCATTCACCGATTAAACCTCAAGACAGATATGGAACAGTACGAAGACATCAAAAGCGAACTGCAGCAGGAACTGCACGACCTGCAGCAGAATGTGGAGCAGCACAGCACCTTCAACAGGGAGATATGGCAGCGTGCGGTGAAACGATACAGCAAGCAACTCTATCGGAAAAACTTGTTTTCCGCCATATTTCTTGTGATTACGATAATCGCTTCTAACCTCCTCCTTGAAGAGTGGCCTTGGTGGCTTTTGCTTCTCATTGACATCTTTTTGGGTTGGATTGTGGTGGACATCCTAATTTCAACCAACAGTCTCCGAAAAGCCGACGTCCAAAGTCGAGAGGGACTTCTCTCATTACGAGAAAGCGTACGCAAAAGCAGCTCTTACTCTAAGCGCAAACGGATTACCATAAGAATTATAGCTTCGATTTTACTGGTGGCAATGTTTATCTACCTCTATCAATATGAACGCGATTCTTTTGTCCATACTCTTATCGGATGTCTTGCCGCCTCTCTTGTCGGACCATGGTTTGCCAAACGGACAAAGAAACAATACGATGACCTTAGTGAGGAGATTGACGAGTTGCTGAAAGAATAAAAACGCAATTACAGACAATACCTCCGCCAAAATTCGCCTCCCGCGAGTTTGGCGGAGGCCGGTGTTGAGGGAATTCGTATCTTTGCCGTGTAAAACCAACTATTCTGCAAATCACCATCAAGCAAAAGCCGTTCGGCTGTTTCAAAATAACTCCTTATTTGGTGTTCATTGGCGGAGCTTCAAAATATTTTATACTTTTGCAGTTTGAAATATGGTATTTGAAGTTAAACACGGATAAAATAGAACCATGTGTACGTATAATATAACATTGAATGACACGCTTGTTGAGCAAGTACGCAACTCTTTTGAAGATGAACAAGCGTTGGAACGCTGGCTACAAGAACAAATGGAACTGGCTTTGTTACGGTTGTATAACAGCCAACGTCAGGCTGTGTTGTCAAAAGCACGTCAAACTATTGATGCCATGCGTCAGCACAGCGAAGAAAACGGCAATTCTAAGCTGACACTTGATGAAATTAACGAAGAAATCCGACAAGCCCGTTTAGGACGCAAGAACACCATACTATGAAAACTATTTATGCTGTTTTCGACACCAACGTCTTGGTTTCAGCTTTGATTTCAAAACGAGAGGAGTCTCCGACGGTGCTTCTGCTTAACCATGTGCTTGACGGAAACATTGTTCTTGTTTATAATGAGGAAATCGTATCAGAATATCAGGAAGTACTGCATCGTGACAAATTCAGTTTCAGCGATGAACGCATCAAGACCGTTCTTGAAGTGGTAAGGACAGGACTTTGTCTTGAGCGAACCCCAAGCGATGAAATATTCCCTGACTCAGACGATGCTGTCTTTTACGAAGTAACACTGTCAAAAGAGGGTGCATTTCTGGTTACGGGAAATCTCCGTCATTTTCCGAAATCCCCAATAGTAGTCACACCTGCAGAAATGATACGTATTTTGGAAGAAAAATAAAGATCACATCACCAGCGAGATTGCCCTGTTTTTCTTGCAGATTCTGATTCTCATCGTTCTCATCTTGGTCATCAGCTTACTCGTCAAATGTATTGCAAAGAGGAATCACATTTCTGATTAAATGTAACCCAAAAATTGAAATATTGCCATAAATTGGGAATTAAAACGATTTAGCCAAGTATAAGTATCTGTATAAGATGAAAATAAAGAGTATCTTCGCAGCATTAAATTAAACATCACAGAATTATGAAGAATAAAAGCCATATTGTCATCTTGTTTCTTGCCATCGCAATACTGCTGGCAGGCTGTGGGGTTCTGTACGATTTCAAACCCATAAAGCAGTTTGATCAGAAAGAGTATGACAAGATGATTACTTCCGTCATGGACAGGGATTTCAAAATCAACCATACTGTCAGTGAATACGAGCAGTTTGACGCTTATCGGACGTGCATCCAGGACAGTTTATGGCAACATCTGACTGCCGTCCAGCCGGTTCAAATCCTCTATTTCAAAAAGGATTCGCTCCTTTCCTATCACATAAACTGCACGGCAAAGGGCGGGTTCGCCAACCTGAACTGGAATACGGACCAACGGTTTGAAACGTTCCCGCCGGCGACAGCTGTCCCCGTCACTCCGCAAATGCAGACTCTGTCGAAAATCAGAGACATTTACGGAATCAACGACGATTCCGAGTACCTGATTGTAGTGTTTTGGACCAATATGCTTCCGAAAATCTCAAAATCGGCCATAGAAACAGTCAAGACCAATTTGCGCGAAAACGGGGCCGTCAATAAAGCAGCTATCTTATTGGTCAACACGGACAAGTTTTACGTGACACCGTAATGAACCCCACCGCAAAACTTTTTCCACTCTTCTGCGCACTGGCGCTCATGCTCCCGGCGTGCGCGACTGCGACGGGAAGCGCTACCGCACGCTGGAAATCAACGGGATGCGATGGATGGCGGAGAACTTGCGGTAAATGATAATCAAATGTTTTGCCTGTTCAGGTAGGCTTTCCACTTGTCAGGAATTGCCAAATCAAAATCAGCAGACTTGAGATGCACAACATCTGGCAAGATGCACTGGCGGAATCTTGATTCATAACGTTCTAGGTTGATCACTCTTGATGTGCTGATACCACTCAAGCTGTTGGAACGATGGAAAGGAGGGAAATAGACAAATACTTTCTGTTTATCCATTGTTTTCATTGTTTTTCAAAAAATAAGCCCACTTATTGGGAGTGGGCGAGCCTTAGTATATTCCACCTAAGGGGGATTCGGCGGCAAAGATACAATTTTTTTTATTACTTCATCACTTTTGCAAAATAATAGTATTTTTGCCAACGAAAAACATCTTCCGTAATGAACCCCACCGCAAAACTTTTCGCCCTATTCTGGGCCTTGGCACTCCTGCTCCCCGCGTGCGTCACCGTGCGCGACTGCGACGGAAACCGCTACCGCACGCTGAAAATCAACGGGATGCGGTGGATGGCGGAGAACCTGCGGACAACCCATTACGCTGACGGGAGCCCGATTGTGCGGGGCGAGGTGACGGACAAGGACACGACCGTTGCCTGCTATTTCGACTACGGCAACAGCCGGGACTCCGTAAGGAAGTATGGGCTGCTCTACACCTGGACGGCAGCGGTGCGCGATACGGGCAAAACGTCCGCGAGTGTGCAGGGTGTCTGTCCCGACGGTTGGCACCTGCCAGACGATTCGGAGTGGACGGCCATGACACAGGGCTGCGTCGCGGAGGGCTACCAATATCGTATTCCCTTTTCAGACAAGAATATGCGGATTATCAAACGGTTCGTGCGTCCGCCCCGCAGTGGCTACCGCTATCCCGGCAACTACACGAAAGTGGGCGAAGAGTCCTTCTGGTGGAGTTCCACGCCCTCAAGCGACGGCACTGCCACGGGCCGCTATTTGGAGAACTTCAACTACCCCTGCCCGTACGTCTGCTTCGGGAAGGTCTATAACGGCTACAGTGTGCGCTGCGTGCAAGACGGGGCGAAGGTCTCCACCCCGAAAGTCAAGGTCAAGAAACGGAAAAAAGGGAACGTGCGGAGTGTGTCGCAGTTGGACACGTTCGCCATCCCGCACGAAACGGTCATGCCCCGTTCTTTCTACTCCTTTGCTGAAAAAACGCAAGTGAACACCTGGTTCCATACGGAAGAAAAACAGGTTGTCCTGAACTACTGCATAAATGGACTGAAACCGTACTCCACATTCCAGAACCCCGGCTACCTCACCTACTATTTTTCACTCGACCGAAACAATCTGATTTACAACTGCATCTTCGATTCTCTCACCTATCTTGTTGACAATCATTCAGATGTAAAAAGAACAGTCAAAATGAATCTATGGACAGAGGACGGGGACAGTGTGTTTGTTCACAACTTTAATTTTCATTCCTATGTGCCGATTTCTTCGGATTCGGGATTGCTTTATTGCTGTACTTTTCTGAAAAACGTCTTCGACTATCGGCTTGACACGCGAATCAGGATGTTTTCACGTCCGATGTTCCACGTTTTTTCGTATAAAGATGGCCAGCTCAATCCGATTCGGGGCCTAGGCACTTATCCGGCCATCCACCGCAGCAAGGCCAACACACGCTACAACTACCACTTCACCTCCACCATGAACAAAGACACGGATTTGGTGGCGATATACTCCTTCATCGATTCGCTGTATGTTATCCACCGTGACGGCACGCAAGAGCAGCACTATATCCACAGTAAACACCAACGGCATGTCCAGGAAGAATTTGACACGGCCAACACGTACAATTACACGGAATTAGCCCGCACGGAAAGTGCCAAAACCTCCTACCTTGATGTGGTTTATGACAGTTACCGGAACCTGTACTACATTACCGTTTCCAGACCGATGCCCTACGAGAACAGGGACGGTACCCGAAACAAAATCTCCGACAAACCTTGGTCGCTGCTGGTGCTGGACTCCTCTTTCCGGCAGATTGCGGAGATGGACATGCCCGACTGTTTGAGCAAGCATGAGCTCATGGTGGTACCGAAGGGGATTGCCTTAGCCGACAAACGGCTGTCCGACGATGAAAAAACCTGTTTTATGATATTGAGATACAATGAAAAAGACCTGTATAATACTGACATTGCTGCTGTTCGGAGGCATTCTCGCGGCAAATAATCATCACAGAATGATGAAGAATAAAAGCCATATTGTCATCTTGTTTCTTGCCATCGCAATACTGCTGGCAGGCTGTGGGGTTCTGTACGATTTCAAACCCATAAAGCAGTTTGATCAGAAAGAGTATGACAAGATGATTACTTCCGTCATGGACAGGGATTTCAAAATCAACCATACTGTCAGTGAATACGAGCAGTTTGACGCTTATCGGACGTGCATCCAGGACAGTTTATGGCAACATCTGACTGCCGTCCAGCCGGTTCAAATCCTCTATTTCAAAAAGGATTCGCTCCTTTCCTATCACATAAACTGCACGGCAAAGGGCGGGTTCGCCAACCTGAACTGGAATACGGACCAACGGTTTGAAACGTTCCCGCCGGCGACAGCTGTCCCCGTCACTCCGCAAATGCAGACTCTGTCGAAAATCAGAGACATTTACGGAATCAACGACGATTCCGAGTACCTGATTGTAGTGTTTTGGACCAATATGCTTCCGAAAATCTCAAAATCGGCCATAGAAACAGTCAAGACCAATTTGCGCGAAAACGGGGCCGTCAATAAAGCAGCTATCTTATTGGTCAACACGGACAAGTTTTACGTGACACCGTAATGAACCCCACCGCAAAACTTTTTCCACTCTTCTGCGCACTGGCGCTCATGCTCCCGGCGTGCGCGACTGCGACGGGAACCGCTACCGCACGCTGAAAATCAAGAAAGGGAAGATTATAGCCTGCAAAAGTATGACCCCTGAAGATTTGAATGCCAATCGAAGCATTACTAAGTTCTGTATAGAAACTGAAAAAAAAAGCACCGCAATTTCGGTGCTTTTTTGCAAAAAGTCAATAGCCAAAAGCTATTTAATATTCGGTTCCTCGAGACCGAGGTGTTGTTTCTTATCGACAGCCTTCAGGACGATACCGAGAATGAGAGCGGCAATGCCTAAGCATGCCAACATCACCAACGGCCAGGTGTAATTGTAGGAAACAGCAGCCGTTTCTGCATCAATCAGGCCTTCGTTCATTTGAGCAATGACATCTTGGTTGGTTTTGTCCAAAACTTTACCAATCAGTAGCGGGAAAAGCCACAAGCCGATGTTCTGGATCCAGAAAATCAGGGCGTAAGCGGAACCTATGATCTTTTCATCGACCAATTTCGGGACGCTCGGCCACAAGGCGGCGGGCACGAGGGAGAAGGAGGCACCCAACACAAGAATCGTGATGTAAGCCACCATCACACCGCCAACGGCGCTGCCCTTGAATTGCGGCAAAATGAAAGCGAAGGTCAAGTGACAGATAATCAGCAACAAAGAACCAATCATCAGCATGGATGCGGCTTTACCCTTGTGATCGACATAGTTACCCAAAATCGGGGTGATGGCCACGGCCAACAGCGGGAAAACGGCGAAGATGGTCTCGGCCGTGCCGCGCATGTAACCCATCCAGCAGTAGATAATCAAAGCCACTACAGCAACTATCATCAAACCGACCTTAGCGGTTTTGTTCTTGGAGAAGTTGCTGGTGAAAGAACAGACAGCCACCGCCAACATAATGAGGTATTGGATGATGGTCACGGAGCTGCCACCCCAGAAGGTGTTGGGGTCCGCTTCGGTAAGCGTCAGGTTGCACTGCAGCATGTTCACAGCATATTTCTGGAACGGGAAGATGGCGCTGTAGTAGAGCACGCAGAGGAGAGCAACCAACCAGAAACCACCGGAAGAGAGAATCTTGCCGATATCGGAAACTTTGAAAGGATCGTCCTTCTCTTCAGCCTCGCCGGTCTGAGCGTCTAACTTCTTGTCCATGAAGAAATAGACAATGAACATCATCAAGGCGATACAAAGCAGCACCACGCCGAAAGCGACGGAACGGGAAACGTCGATGGTTCCACCTAATTTTGCGAAGAAGGGTGAGAAAATCATGCAGGTGGCGACACCCAGACGGGCGAGAGCCATCTCAGAACCCATGGCCAAAGCCGTCTCACGACCTTTGAACCATTTCACGATACCGCGGGAAACGGTAATACCAGCCATTTCCACACCGCAACCGAAAATCATGAAACCGATAGCGGCCACCTTGGCGGAAGCGGGCATGCCTTCATAGAATGGAGCCACGCCAAGTTCCTGGAAACCTGGGATGTAGTTAAGATGGTTGGTGAACCAAGCCTCCACACCGCTGCCCATAAAGGCCTCCGTGACAGCATAATACTTGATCAAACCACCAATGAGCATCACCGCACCGGAAAGCACTGCGGTGAAACGAACACCCATCTTGTCGAGGATGATACCCGCGAAGATGAGGAAAAACACGAAGACATTCAGGAAAGTCTCCGCACCCTGCATCGTACCGAAAGCTGTTGAATCCCAACCTCTTGTCGATTGCATCAGGTCTTTGATAGGCGAAAGGATGTCCATGAAAATGTAGGAACAGAACATGGCCAACGCCAACAGCAACAACGCTGTCCATCTCATGGCCGCGCTGTCTCTCAATGTTTGTAGTTTTTCTGTCATATTTTATAATTTTAGTTAGAAATAATTTTCGTTCGTTGTAGAGACGCGATTAATCGCGTCTCTACAGGGGCTATTCGTTTTTTTCGTTGCGATTTTTGCTGGATTTCACGAGGTCGATGAGGATATAGCCGGTCGCCATTCCCCAAAGTGCCATCAAGACTGGACTGTTTTTCAAGATATTGTCAGAAAATTGCCCAGCTTTATACCAATAGAGCAGCGAAAACAACAAACCCACTGCCATGGCAACAATGTGCATCCACGAGAAATTCTTCTGCCAAAAGTCTTTATTGTTTTTCATTGATTATCTTATCATATTGGTAATTAAAGTAGTTGGTACGTATCTTCTCGCGAATCTGCTCATCACTCCATCGCACTAAATCATAGTAGTTGAAGCGACAATACATCATAAAATTTAGAAGTTCATCACCTTGTAAACCAGTTAGTTGAGAAACAATTTCGCGATTATACTTCATTTGGATGCGTTCCACTTCATCTTCGTAAGAGACCATCTCATTATACAACCTGTTCATTTTCCCTTTGTGACTGTATTTGTCATACAAGAAAGAAATGGGCGACATGGTGACGCTTCCGCCAAGGGAAAGAATGTTGCCGCCGTCCTTATATGTGGCGTTGGCCTTCTGCCATTCGGAAAGTTGTGTCTCTTCCACGCGTTTGTAGTATTCAGGCAGTTGCAAAGTCACGATATCCTTTTTGAAACCTTCGTAGGATGGATTTAAGCCAATGATAGTAACCTCTTTCAACATCGTGGCCTTATAATAAAGGAAGAAATCTTCGAAACCGTAGAACAGCTTTTGGTCGATGACGGTGACCAACTGACGATAGATGGATTTGGAGATGATGAGCGTGTCATTGAGAGAAAGATGGATCTCAAAACGGCCGTTTTTGTCCGTAAAGGCGAATTTTTGAGTGCTCACATTGTAAATACTGGCACCTGCAAGCGGCTGGAAGGTGATGCCGTCAAACACGCGTGCAGAGTACTTTTTCTGCTGTGCCTGCACCGTCAGCAGACAGCCCAAAATCCCTAGTATGAGCATAATTTTTTTCACGGTGGCAAAAGTACTATAATTTTCGGTTGTACAGCTCATTCTTTCATAAAAAAATATATTTTTAAGTCAGAAGGATGTTATATTCATATTTTTTTTATTTTTGCACGAAAATAAAATATAGTCGTTATGTCCTTTATTACAGAAAGAATTGCATTAGAAGGGTTGACTTTTGACGATGTGCTTTTGATTCCGGCATACTCGGAGGTTCTTCCCAAAGAGATTGATTTAAGAACGCGGTTCACACGCAATATACATCTGAACCTGCCCTTTGTATCGGCAGCCATGGACACTGTGACCGAATCCAAAATGGCCATCTCCATTGCGCGGGAAGGCGGTATCGGTGTGATTCACAAGAACATGACTATCACTGAGCAGGCCAAGCAGGTGGCTTCCGTCAAGCGCGCCGAAAACGGCATGATCAATGCACCAGTGACCATCAGTCCCGACAAAACGGTGGGTGACGCGCTCCGCATTATGGCCGACTACCACATCGGCGGCATTCCTGTGGTGAACGAGAAAAACGTTCTCATCGGCATTGTCACTAACCGCGACCTCCGCTTCGAGAAAAACTTCAACCGCAACATTTGCGACGTAATGACAAAAGAGGGGCTCATCACCACCTCCCGCAACACCGATCTTTACCAAGCTGCTGACATCCTGCAACAGCATAAGATCGAAAAACTTCCTGTGGTGGCTGAAGACGGAACGCTTTTAGGATTAATCACTTACAAAGATATCACCAAAGCCAAAGACAAACCTTTCGCCTGTAAAGATAAGCAAGGCCGCTTGCGCGTGGCTGCAGGCATTGGCATCACCAACGACGCAGTGCAACGCGCCGAAGCACTCGTGGAAGCAGGCGTGGATGCTCTTGTGCTTGACAGCGCACATGGTCACTCCAAAAATGTCATCAACACCTTGAAAGATATCAAAAAACAATTCGACAAGGTGGACGTGGTGGTCGGCAATATCGCTACGGGTGAAGCCGCTAAGTTGCTGGCTGACAACGGTGCCGATGCCGTGAAAGTGGGTATCGGACCCGGCTCTATCTGCACTACCCGCGTGGTGGCGGGCGTGGGCGTACCGCAACTCAGTGCTATCTATGGCGTTTTCAAGGCTTTACAAGGCTATGATATCCCCCTTATCGCCGATGGTGGCATCCGCTATTCAGGCGACATCGTGAAGGCCCTCGCCGCTGGCGGTAGCTCCGTGATGCTCGGCGGTCTGCTCGCCGGCGTGGAAGAATCTCCGGGTACCACCATCCTCTTCAACGGACGTAAGTTCAAGACCTACAGAGGAATGGGCTCCTTAGAAGCTATGCAGCACGGTTCCAAAGACCGCTATATGCAGAGTGATGTCGATGATGCCAAAAAGTTAGTGCCCGAAGGTATTGTCGGACGAGTACCATACAAGGGCGACCTATACGAAGTGATTTATCAAATGGCTGGCGGTCTGCGCTCCGGTATGGGCTATTGCGGTGCAAAAAGCATTGAGAAATTGCATGAAGCACAATTCTGCCGCATCACCAACGCCGGAGTCCTCGAAAGCCATCCTCATGATATCACCATCACCAGCGAGGCACCCAACTATTCCAGCGAATCCAAGTAATTTAGTAATCATCAAATAATACATGTTATGAATAATAAAAACATCATCGTTGGTGTCGACTTTTCCAACACCTCCCTTAACGCCATGCGCCATGCCGTATCCTTAGCCCTGAAAACAGGTGCCGACATGCACCTTGTGTGGGTGAAAACACCCGGTATCTCTAAAAATGCCGAAAAAGGAGACGACAATTACATCCAGAAGCTTCAATCTACATTGGAAGAATGGAAAGACATGTGTAGAATGGAATCTCCTGAAACTGAAATTAACACGATCATATTGCAAGGCAAAGTACACACCGAACTTAACAAATATGCCACCAATTTCTCCAACCCCATCATTGTGATGGGCTCACACGGTTCTTCCGGTTTCGAAGAGGGCTATATCGGCAATAACGTCAACCGTTTGATCAAAGACTCCAAAGTCCCCATTCTGATTATGCGCGAAAATATCGAAATCAAACGTGATCTGCACAACATTTACGCACCTATCGATTTGAGCTTCGAAACATTGCAGAAAATGCGTTATGCCACCTATCTGGGCAAACGTTTCGCCGCCAAGGTTACCATTGCCGGTATTTACTATCCCAACAATGCTGAAACGCGACACATCATCAATGTGCAGATGCGCCACGCCTCTGACATGTGCGAGGATGCCAACGTGCGCCACGAAATGGTTCCACTGACCGTGCAGAAAGACTATGTGCAGACGTTACTAAGCCACGCACACGAGATGGATGCCAACCTGATTGTGATTATGCGTGAGGAAAGCGAGACCAACTTCACATCCAGCTCGAACATGAACGAGATTCTCAGTACATCCAAAATGCCGTTGCTGATTATCCCTAACATACAGTCCGTTGGTCTCGGAAGATAATGGCTAAAATACAGAAGAGGACGTTGCGCGGGGGCAATATGCTCAATCCCACCCCGGTGGTCATGGTCTCCTGCGGCAATACCTTGGACGAATACAATATTATAACGATTGCATGGACGGGTACGGTGAATTCCGACCCGCCCATGTGTTCTATTTCCATACGTCCGGAACGGCATTCTTATGACATCATCAAACGCAATGGGGCTTTCGTTATCAACTTGGTTGACAGAAAATTAGCGCCTTGTGCCGATTGGTGCGGCGTGCGTTCGGGCAAAAAATTCAACAAATTTATGGAAACGGGCCTGACTCCCATCCGCGCCACTGCTGTATGCGCACCCATGATTGAAGAGTCACCCGTAAATCTGGAGTGTAAAGTTACTCAGGTGATTCCCTTAGGTAGCCACGACCTCTTCCTCGCGGAAATAGTGGCTGTGCACGTGAACGGCAGGCTGTTCTCCCCCAAAACCGATGCCATCAACCTGCAAAAGGCCGACCTTGTCGTCTATTCCCACGGACATTATTACACTTTAGGCAATATCATCGGGAAGTTTGGATTTTCAGTCGAGAAAAAATAACTCCTGCACTGAACTTTCTCCATTATCATGCGTCTAAAAAATCGTATCTTTGCCGCCTTTATGAATTTGTATTTGTATAAAACCTATAACCCAATGAAAAATAGAATCTTATTCGCTATTTGTGGTCTGATTTTCGCGTCGTTTACCCTATCTGCGCAAACCACCAATCCGAACAAACATTACCAGCAAGACAAAACCAAGATGGACCAAATCCTTAACGCTATCAATGCCATGTATGTGGATTCGGTGGATTTTGACCCATTGGTGGACAAAGCTATCAACGAGATGCTCAAGGAGTTGGATCCCCATACCGCCTACATCCCTTCCAAAGATGTGCAGGCCATGACCGAACCGCTGCAAGGCTCCTTCGACGGCATCGGCGTGACTTTCCAACTCATCAAAGACACTATCAATGTGATGGAGGTCATTATTGACGGTCCCGCCGAAAAGGTCGGATTAATGACTGGCGACAAAATCGTTATGGTTGATGATACGTTGGCAGTGGGCGAGAAAATCTCTAACGACTGGGTACGCAAGCATTTGCGCGGCAAAAAAGGCACCAAAGTGAAAGTCTCCGTGAAACGCGGTCATAAAAAAGAACTCCTCGACTTTGTGATTACGCGCGGTGCCATCCCGATGTACAGCATCAACGTCAGCTTCATGGCCGATTCCACCACTGGCTACATCAAACTCGAACGTTTCGCCGCCACTTCCACCACGGAACTGAAAAAAGCCATCCGTAATCTCAAGGAAAAGGGCATGCAGAATCTCATCCTCGACTTGCGCGGTAATGGGGGCGGTTACCTCAACGTCGCCTTCGAAATCTGCGATCAGTTCATCTCCGGCAAACGCATGATCGTCTATACCGACAACTTCCGCAAAACCGGAGAAAAATACTACTCCTCCGAGGACGGCCTCTTCGAGGAGGGCAAACTGATTGTGCTCGTTGATGAAAATTCCGCTTCCGCCTCCGAGATTACCTCCGGCTGTGTCCAAGATTGGGATCGTGGCCTCATCATCGGTCGCAGAACATTTGGTAAGGGATTGGTACAAAAACCGTTACGTCTCGTTGACCAATCCGAGGTACGCCTCACCATCTCCCACTATTACACTCCCACAGGTCGCTGCATCCAGAAACCCTACGACGACGGTTTGGATGCCTATTTCAAAGATTTGCAAACCCGCGCCAACAACGGTGAATATTATACTGCAGAAAATATCAAATTCCCTGATTCACTGAAATATAAAACCCCGAAAGGGCGCGTGGTCTATGGCGGTGGTGGCATTATGCCCGACATTTTTATCCCACTTGATACGACTAAATACTCTACCCTATTCAACGAAATTGTACGTAAAGGCGTGTTTGGTAACTTTACCGTCGATTATTTGGAGGTTAACCGCGAATCTTTGCTAAAAGAGTATCCAAAATTCGAAGACTTCCAGAAGAATTACAAGATTTCGGATGAATTTTACAAAGAATTCATGGATTTTGCCAAGGAAGAGGGCGTGAGCGAAAAAGCTTCTTTCGTCTTCAGCGATTATGCTAACTCTTTCATCAAAGCGAACAAAGCAAAATTAGATTCTCTTTATAAGAATGCGGAAGACTTTAACAATCAGGTGTTTGACACGATGTTCACAAACTATATCACAAAGACCTACTCCGAAATGCAACACCTGCGCAACGAAGAGCACGCTGCCGACTTCATCAAAGAATACCTTCGCTTTGAAATCGCCCGCGGCCTTTACGGTTACGGCGACGCCTATCGTGTCTTCCTCGAAAGTGACGACACCTTCCAGCAGGCCGTCGAAATCATGCATAACAAGAAAATCTTCAGAAAATACAAAGTGGATTCCGGAAAATAGGTCATGATCAAGCAGAAATCCATAGACAGCGTGATGGCCGCCGTCCGCATCGAAGAGGTGGTCGGCGACTTTGTCTCATTGCGCAAACAGGGCCAGGATTTCGTGGGTATCTGCCCATTTCATGACGACAAAAATCCCTCCATGCACGTGAGTCCGCGCCTCGGCATCTATAAGTGCTTTGTGTGCGACGCTGCAGGCAACCCTGTGAAGTTCCTTATGGAACACGAGAAAATGTCTTACCCAGAGGCAATTGAGTATTTAGCTAAGAAATACGGCATTCCGTTGGAATACGAGCGTAGCGAGAGCGACGAGGAGCGACAACAGCGCACCTTGCGCGAAAGTCTGCTGTTCGTCAACGAGTTCGCACAAAAGTACTTTGTGGATCAGCTGCGTAACAGCGAGGAGGGCAAACTGATGGGAATGGCCTATCTCAAGGAGCGTGGCTTCATGGACGCCACCATCGACAAGTTCGGGCTCGGTTACTGCCCCGACGGCTGGGACAACTTCACTAAAGCGGCCTTGGAAAAGGGCTACAAAGAGGAGTACCTGATAGAATTGGGATTGACGGGCAAGTCGCAGAGCGGCAAACTCTACGACATCTACCGTGGGCGCGTGATTTTCCCCATCCACAACGATGCCGGCAAGGTCATCGGTTTCGGCGGGCGTATCCTGAAAAAGGACGGCAAAGACCCGCGAAAATACGTCAACTCCCGCGAAAACACCATCTATCACAAAAGCGATACGCTTTACGGCATTTTTTTCGCCAAAAACGCCATCCATAAGCAGCAAAATGTCTATCTGGTAGAAGGTTACACAGACGTGATTTCCATGCACGAATCGGGTGTGGAGAACGTGGTGGCCTCCTCCGGAACCTCCCTCACGCAAGGTCAGATCCGCATGATCACCAAGCGCACCCAAAATATCACGGTACTCTACGATGGCGACATGGCGGGCATCAAGGCATCCATGCGCGGCATCGACATGCTGCTGGAACAAGGACTCAAAATCCGTGTCTGTCTGCTGCCCGATGGAGAAGATCCGGACTCCTTCGCTAAAAAGCATCGTGACAGCGAGTTGCAAGACTACTTGGCAGCAGAATCGAAGGATTTTCTGCTCTTCAAAGCCGACATTCTGTCGAAAGAGGCGGGCAACGACCCCATCAAGCGCGCCTCCATGGTCAACGAGATTTTGAAGTCCATCAGCTGCGTGAAGGACAATATCGAGCGGGCGTTTTACGTCAAAGAGTGCGCGAAACTGTTCGATTTGTCGGAGAACGACCTCAACATGAACCTGCGCCGGTTTGTGTGGGAGAAAACGAAAGAGCAGAGTCGGATTGCGCAACAACAACAGCTGCAACAAGGTGGAACTACGCCCGAACAGGCAACAACCGAGCAACCCGTCACCCCCGATCTCATAGAAACCAAGAAGCATCCTGATGCTTCGCAACAGACTGATTTACTGTACGAAGCAGAAAAGGATCTTCTCTTATTAATGCTCAATTACGGGAATTTGGTGATTTACGAAGTTGATTCAAACGGTGAAAACAAAGAGGGTTTGCGCATCGACCAATACGTCTGCAATGAGATGGAAAAAGAGAATATCCGTTTCCATTATGCTTTGTTAGAGAAGATTTTCGACAAATACGTGGATTGGGCCTCCTACATCGGCAACCAAGACCAGATTATCCGCAATTTCACTTTGTCTGACGACCCGCAGATCAGCGAGTTCGTGATTCGCAATATTCCGGTGGAGGAGCCTCGATTCAGCGACCGCTGGAAAGAGAAGTACGACATCCATACCCACACCACGCGCAATAACCTGCGCATTTTGCAGAACCAGGTGCAGAACATCCTGCTCACCTTGAAACTTCGCATTCTGGAAAATGATGCGACCATTATCCAGAAAATATTGGAAAACAAAGAGTTAACAGAAGAAGACATGTCTCTCGCCTTGCAACAGCTCAACAGCATCAACCAGCTGAAGCGCGACATCTCCAAACGTTTGAACCGCGTGGTAAGCCGGTAGAGATGCGCCATGGCACGTCTCCCAAGGCGGAATCATCTAACATTCATAACTTTTCTATTTTTTCACGAAATATAAATATCTCATTTTGTGACAATATCAATTCTATCATTTTTCCGTCTATACTTTCTTTCGATACGTTGCACAGAAACGATATTTTCGGGATTTATCAAACTTAGTACGGCCTCACACTGCTCAAATGGAACAAATGTGCCATTTAAGTATATTGGAACGAATGTTGTTAGAAACAGATTGAATCCTAATA
>CAMJXE010000059.1 GCA_946409645.1 uncultured Bacteroidales bacterium | reverse complement strand
GAAGCCCAATTTATGGAGACTTTGCGAAAACTTTCCAGCAGCGACAACAATGTGTTTCAGGTGTCGAATATGGACGAGGCTATGGAACGTTTCTCCGCCATTGCTTCCAGTCTCTATTCCATCTCCTCTTCCGTGAATTTAGGCGTGAATGTGCCAGGTGGTTATGATGACGGCCAGCGTTTACGTTTCACGTTCGACAATGTCTCCTCTGCGACCAGCTCTGTGAAATTCATTGAGGCCACGTATCGTCGTACGTCCAGTGGAGCCAGAAAGCTCGACAATGTGATTTATTACGGCTTCTCACAAGGGGCAGGCTCCATACCGTCCTCCTCCTCACAAGGGGCTTATTACACATTCCTGTTCCAGAATTTGACCTATTTGGACGGCAGTCCTGTTTCGCAAACGGATTTGAACAATATCAAGTTGTGGAAGCAGACCAGCACAGGCGCGTGGGATAAAGAGACCGAGTTCAACCCTGCAAGCTCGACCACCGTTACGGAGGAGAAGAACAGTGCCATGATTATTCTCGTCCTCGACTGCACCACTTCTTTGGGCAGTGATTTCGTTCACATGCAGGAAAGCGCCAGACAATTCGTCCAAACGCTCGCCAATGTCAATAGCGGCAAGAAATAACTCAGAATTCGGATTCTGAATTAAGAATTAGGGCGTGGCCGTGGGCTGCGCCTTTTTTCTTTTTTCGCGTGTTAATCAACACTAAAAAACCGAAATTATTCTTAGTTGCACGGTACGATTTTTTTTGTATTTTTGCATTCTTGTATTCAAGGGTCTATGAAAAGTATAAACTTGCTAATATTAGGATTGTTGACGTTTTCCTTTTTATGTGCGCAACCTGTTCATAACAAGGCGGTTATAGGCTTTTATAATGTGGAAAACTTGTTCGATACCATAGACGACCCGAACAAGAATGACGAGCAATTTCTTCCAAATGGAGAAAACCGATGGGGGACAAAACGTTACGAGGCTAAATTAAATAGTTTGTCGAAGGTGATTTCTGAAATAGCCAAACTGGACGGCGGATTGGTCGTATTAGGTGTTTCTGAGATCGAAAACGAACAAGTACTCTTGGATTTGGTTGCCACGGAACTCCTGAAACCTTACCATTTTTCGGTTTGCCATCACGAGTCGCCTGACCGGCGCGGTGTGGACGTGGCCTTCCTCTATGATGCCTCCCGATTCAAAATCCTGAGTACTAAAGCATTCCCGACGATTGTGCCAAACAATCCCGACTTCATTACCCGCGACCAATGGTTGATGACGGGTGTGCTCGATGGCTCCGATACGCTGGATATTGTAGTTAATCACTGGCCTTCCAAATCCGGCGGCGAACAACGCAGTCTTCCCGGGCGATTGGCCGCAGGACAACTTGGCCGCCGAATCGCCGATTCCGTACTCAATTCCCGTCCTAATGCCAAGTTCATCTACATGGGCGACTTGAACGACAATCCTTCTTCTAAATGCATTCTCAAAGAGATGGATACTAAAACAAAACCCGAAAAACTGACCCCAACCGACCTCTATAACCCGATGTGGAAGCTTTTCCGCAACGGTTTGGGGTCATACGCCTATCGCGACTCATGGGAAATGCTCGATAACATCATCATTTCCGGCGGTTTGGTGAATGCGGCTCCTGGTACCTATAAATTCCGATCCGCCAACATCTTCCGCAAAGATTTCATGTTTACTAAAACCGGATCTTACATGGACTATCCCTACCGAACATTCGCCGGTGGCAACTACCAAGGCGGCTACAGCGACCACCTGCCGGTCTATATCGTGCTGACACGATGAGATTGGCTGGGCTCTTGAAATGGACTGTGAACTTTGACTTTGACTTTAACTTTAACTTAACAATAAATCACCAAACTCCTCGTTAACTCTAACCCTTAAACCCTTAAACCCTTAAACCTTAACCTTTAAACCCACTAGTGTCCCGTTAAAATTGGGACGTGTTATTAATCAAAATTATCAAACAAAGTTGGCTCGTTAAAGCCAAAACGTTCTTTGTCATTTTTGAATATAGTTTTGTTGAAGAGATCTTTGAGAGGCGTGGTGTCTGTAAGAGACATGCTGAGGATTTGCAGGACCTCATAGGTGCTTCTGTCCAAATGCATATCGTGCTGTATGATGGCAACAAGACAGTAGGTGCAGATGGCGGAGTAGATTTGTATCCTGACAGCGTTCTCGGTAGTGCCCCAGAATCTCTTGATTTTGAGGTGCTGCTTGAGCCACTTGAAGAAAAGTTCTATCTGCCATCGGTTCTTGTAGAGGTCGGCGACTTGCGAGGATGTCAATTCGAATGCGTTGGAAAGGAACATGAACTCACGGCTTTGCTCCTCATCGAAGAACCGCACAAGCCTCAGATGTTCGGGATATCGTTTCCGACTGTCAGAGAAAGTCAACTCTATCTCGGCATCAGTCAGTATCCCATCGGGTAGCCTGCGTTTCCATTTGATGCATTTGTACTGCAAATTGGACTTGGCCCGGACAACAAAGAACGAACCCGTACAATGAATGCGGTAGAGTTCCTTGAAGTTGTTGTAGCCTCTGTCGAAAATGTAGTAAGCACCGCTTTCGATGGGGATTTCCTTCATCACTTTGGAGTCGTAGACCGATGCCGTGGAGATGTGGAAGAAGGCAGGGATTTGGGTCTCCAAGTCGTATAAGGTATGAATTTTGATTCCACCCTTGTACTTGCTGAACTTAGCCCACCAAAACACTTCGAGGCATAGCGAGACGGTCGTGGAGTCAAAGGCATAGATATTCCCGTCAAGCTTGAAGATGTCCGTCGCTCTTTTGCGTCTTGCCTCGCCGACAAGATAGTATGCGAATTCCTCGAAGATATGAAAATCTCTTGTCTGGTTGGCTCTGGCAAGAGATGTCTTGGAGACATTTTTCCCAAAGCCGAGGTGATAGCACTTGCTGCGATGGGCTTCGATGGCTACAACCAAGTCGCGCAGACTCTCTCGATTGCTCAACTGGCCAAATATCATGGCAAGCAGTTGGTTCCAGCATGTGAAGTGTTTCACATATTTGTTCCCTCCATACTTACGGACGAGATAATTGAAGTGGTTCCTGTCAAGGAATACTGTCAGTTGGGCGAAAACATACTTTGAATTGTTCATAGGCAGTCATCATTTCTGACTGCAAAGATACAGATTCAAATCCGTTGACTCGAAAAATCTCTACAACTAACTATATATCAATCGTTTCAAAGAACATTTTTAAGTTTTAACGGGACAGCAGTGCCTTCAACCTTAAACCCTAAACCTTAAACATCAAACCTTAAACCATATATGAAACGACTCGTTATCATTCCGACCTACAAGGAAAAAGAGAACATCGAAAATATCATCCGGGCCATTTATGACCTGATAGATGTGCACATATTGATCATAGACGACAATTCGCCGGATGGCACGGCGGATATCGTGAAGTCCCTGATTCCCGAGTTTGAGGGCCGCCTCTTCATCGAGGAGCGCACTGGCAAGTTGGGGCTTGGTACGGCTTACATCCACGGTTTCAAGTGGGGTTTGGCGCGTGGTTATGACTATCTTTTCGAGATGGATGCCGATTTTTCGCATGACCCGCACGACTTGCAACGTCTGTTTGATGCGTGTGAGACGCAGAACGCTGATGTCGCGGTGGGATCCCGTTATTGTCAGGGTGTCAACGTGTTGAACTGGCCGATGGGTCGTCTGCTGATGTCATACTATGGCTCTGCATACGTGCGCACTGTCTTAGGCGTGCCCGTGAAGGACACCACCGCCGGTTTCATCTGCTACCGTGCCAACACGCTTAACGCTATCGATTTCGACAAGATCAAACACATTGGTTACGGTTTCCAAATTGAGATGAAGTTCACGGCCTGGAAACTCGGCTTTAAGATTGTGGAAGTGCCTATTATCTTCAAAGACAGAACTTTGGGCGTTTCTAAGATGAGCTCCGGCATCTTCCGCGAGGCTATCTTCGGCGTCATAGGCCTCAAGATTCGCAGCTGGTTCCGCAAATGGGAGCGCGTTGATAACCGCGCGAAATTAGTTCAAAATTAAGAATTCAGAATTAAGAATGTGTTGTAGAGATGCAATATTTTGCGTCTCTACAATAACCCTTAACCCTCATAATCTTCTCATCTTTTAATCTTCTCATCTTTTAATCTTCTCATCTCCTCATCTCCTAACCTTCAACCCTCTAACCTCTTAACCATAACCCTCAATAACCAATAACCAATAACCAATAACCATTCACAATGGAATACTTCGTTGCGAAGACTTTTGCCGGACTTGAGACTGAGCTTCTGAAAGAGTTGCACGCCTTGGGTGCGCAGAACTGTCAGAAGTTGAGTCGCGCGGTTGCCTTTGAGGGCGACATGGCAATGCTGTATCGAGCCAATTACTTTAGCCGTACGGCGTTACGCATTCTTTGGCGACGCAAACAGTTTACATTCAACAGCAACAATCAGTTTTATGAGCGCATCTTCGACTTTCCGGCCGAGGAGGTGCTTTCCCCAGACGGTACGTTAGCCGTGCATGCAACGATTGTCGAGTCTATTTTCAAAACCCCATTGTATGCTTCCGTGTTGGCGAAAGACGCTATTTGCGACCGATTCCGCGAAAAGTACGATCGTAGGCCGTCGGTTGATAAAGAGTATCCTGATGTACAGTTCCATTTGCATGTCTATAAGAATGAGGCTCAGCTGTTTATGGACAGTTCAGGGGAGTCGTTGCACAAACGTGGGTATAAAGTCCGCAACCATCCGGCACCGCTCAACGAGGTGACGGCAGCGGCCATGATCAAGATGAGCGGTTGGAACGGTTCCTGCGATTTTGTAGATCCGATGTGCGGCGGCGGGACGTTGCTCATAGAGGCGGCCATGCAGGCGCTGAACATCCCCGCCGGCTTCTACCGTAGAGAATACGGTTTCTATCAGTGGAAGAATTTCGACAGGAGCCTTTGGAAAAAGGTGCGCGACGAAGCCGACATCAAGGACGATGTGTCCATAAATTTTTACGGCTCTGATATAGAAGGACGTATTCTCGATATAGCCCGTGCTAATGTGCAAAAAGCTCGTTTACAGGATTTTATAGTATTGGAAAGAGAAGCTATGCAACGCTCTTATCCTGAAAACAAGCCCTCCGTAGTGATGATGAATCCTCCATACGGGGAACGGCTTTCCGTTGATGACATTAGCCATCTTTACAAAGAGATGGGCGATGCGCTCAAAAACCGTTACGCTGGCTGTAAGGCCTACATTATCAGCTCCGATAAGGATGCCCTGAAACATATAGGGTTGAAACCTGCGCGCAAATGGCCGATGTTGAACGGATCGTTGGAGTGCATGTTTCAGGAATACGAGCTTTTTGCCGGAGACCGCAAACAACATGTGATTCGTAAAAAACAGTCTGAATGAGGGTTAGATTATTGATATTGAATTCCATGCTCCTTTTAGCTGCTGGAGGATTCGCGCAGAGCAAATACAGCAACGAGTTTTTGTCGTTGGGCTTGGGTGCGCGTGGTCTCGGTATGTCGAACACGATGTCTGCGCTGACCGACGACGTGACCTCCGCCTATTGGAATCCGGCGGGACTGACACGTATGGACAAGCGTTACCAGTTAGCCCTCATGCACGCGGAGTATTTTGCCGGCATCGCCAAGTACGACTATGGCGGCATTGGATTCAAAATCGATTCGAACCAGGCAGTGGCCTTTTCCTATATCCGTTTCGGTGTGGATAATATTATGAATACTACACAATTGATTGACGATCAGGGAAATGTGGATTACAGTAGGATTACATACTTCTCGGCAGCCGATAATGCTTTTCTGTTGAGTTATGCTTACGCTTTGCCGCAAGTGCAAGGGCTTTCGATAGGCGCAAATGCCAAGATAGTGCACCGAAAGATCGGTAAATTCGCGAATTCATGGGGCTTTGGGTTGGATTTCGGGTTGCAATACAACCGTAAGGGTTGGCAAGCGGGGGTAATGCTGCGCGATGGCACCTCCACCTTCAATGCATGGCGTTATTCTCTTACGGATGATGTGATAGCCGTTTTCGAGGAGACTGGCAACGAGATTCCCGAAAATGATTTGGAAATGACGCTTCCTGCTTTGTTAATTGGCGGTGGAAAAACGGTGGATTTCGGCAAGGGCTTCCACGGCACTTTCGCTTTGGGCTTGGATTGTACGTTTGATGGAAAACGTAATACGCTGATTAGAAGCAATTTCATAAGTGTTGACCCTCATGTCGGAATAGAGTTCGACTATAAAAAGATTGTGGCGTTGCGTATGGGTGTCGGCAATTTCCAGCGTGAGCCAGATTTTGACGGTAAGCAGAAAACGACCTTGCAAATCAATTTCGGAGTGGGAGTGTGCATAAAGAATATTGTTACCATTGACTACGCCTTCACTGATTTGGGCAATCTGTCCATCGCTCAATATTCGCATATCATATCCTTGAAAGTAGCCATTGATAAATTCAAAAAATAACATTATGCCAGTCAATCAGAAAACGATAAAAATCCAGAAATTCCCCTTTTCTGAGGCGCAATTCAAGCAGCGGTTGAGGAACGACATCCAATTCACTTATACGAAAGACGAAGAACTGACGATGTGCCGAACCATTTTGGGCTGTATTGATTTGACCACGTTGGAGGGCTCTGACACGGACGACAAGGTACGGAAGTTGTGCGACACCTCGCTTTCTTTCCGCAATGAGGAACGCCAGATTCCCACGACGGCTTCAGTGTGTGTATATCCTCCTTTCGTATCGGTTGCAAAAGAGAAGCTCAAGGGCACAGGCGTGAAAGTGGCTTCGGTTGCAGGCGCGTTCCCTTCAGGACAACTGCCCATCCATCTCAAGGTGGCAGAAGTGGAGTATGCTGTGGCACAGGGTGCGGATGAGATCGATATGGTGATTTCGCGCGGAGCATTTCTGTCGGGACATTTTCAGCAGGTTTATGACGAGATTCGTGCGATTCGGAATGCTTGTCCGAAGCAAAAACTGAAAGTGATTTTGGAGACTGGGGAACTCGAAACGTCGCAGAATATCTACCGGGCTTCGCAGTTGGCCATTCACGCTGGTGCGGATTTTCTGAAAACTTCTACGGGGAAAATCGCCCTGAATGCCACTCCGGAAGCCTTTTGGGTGATGATGTTCGCTATTCAGCAGCACTATCAGGATACAGGCAAAAAGGTAGGCATCAAAGTGGCAGGAGGCGTTTCATCTCCCGAACAATCTTACACATATTTGCATATTTGGCGGCGAAATATGGGTAAAGATTGGGTCAATCCCGATTTGTTCCGGGTGGGCACAAGTCGTCTCGCTACAAAGATTTTTGAAAAAATTCAAGATTTTTTTTTATAAGTGTTGGATTATAAAGAAATTATTGTATTTTTGCAGCCCGAAATTTTGAAAGGAAAATAAACAAATTTATACATTATAAACCTTATTAAATAGTAAGATTATGACTAAAGCAGAAATTGTTAATGAAATTTCCAACCGCACCGGTTATGAAAAAAACAGTGTCCAAACCATCGTTGAAGCTTTCATGGATTCCGTGAAGAAGACCATGGTTGACGGCGAAAATGTATATTTGAGAGGTTTCGGTAGCTTCATCGTAAAGCACAGAGCAGAAAAGACCGCTCGCAACATCTCCAAGAACCAAACCATCACCATCAAGGCTCACAATATTCCTGCTTTCAAACCTTGCAAAGATTTTGTGGAAGCTGTGAAAAAGAACACGAAATAATCTTAAACATCAATAATTTAAATTATGCCTAGCGGAAAAAAACGTAAACGTGCGAAAATGAATACGCACAAGCGCAAAAAAAGACTCAGAAAGAACAGACATAAGAACAGATAGTCTGTTGCGCGGTATCAAACAATGAAAACTAAATGACTTCTCGTGAGTTGTTTAGTTTTCTTTCTTTATTTATATGGAGAACAAACAAGAAGAAATCACAAAAGAAATCATCATCACTTCGCATACGAACGAAGTACAGGTGGCATTGCTGGAAGACAAGAAGTTGATGGAAATTCATACCGAGAAATCTTCCTCGCAGTTTTCTGTTGGCGACATTTATCTTGGGAAGGTGAAGAAAATCATGCCGGGACTGAATGCCGCTTTTGTGGATGTTGGCAGTGAGCGCGAAGCCTTCTTGCACTATCTCGATCTCGGCATCAATGGCCGAACGATCAACGCCTTTGTCAGTCAGGCTATTACCACAGGAAAACGTAGTATTAGTCGTGTACAATATTTGGAAGAGATACCGAAAAATGGAAAAATAAGCGATGTGTTGACCTCTGGTCAGCAGATCATGGTACAGGTGGCCAAGGAACCCATTTCCACAAAAGGCCCGCGTATCACTACGGAAATCTCTTTCGCCGGACGTTATTTAGTGTTGGTCCCCTTCGGAGACAAAGTCTCGGTTTCTCAGAAAATCAAGAGCAGTGAGGAGCGCAAACGCCTTCGCACTGCCGTGCAAAGTATCCGTCCTCGCAACTTCGGCATCATCATTCGGACTGTGGCGGAACACAAATCGGTGGAGGAACTTGCAGCGGATTTGGACATGCTCCGTTACCGTTGGGACACGACTGTGGAGAACCTTTTCGCCTCGAAAGCACCCTTGCGGATCGCCCAAGAGGAGAATCGCATTGCCTCCTTGCTGCGCGACTTCCTGAACGATTCCTTCCATGCCATCTATGTCGATACCCCCGAGGTTTTTACGGAGGTGAAAAACTACCTGCACATCCATGCTCCTGAAAAAGAGGAGATTGTGAACCTCTACAAAGAGAAACAGCCCATTTTCGACCACTTCAATGTCGCTAAGCAGATCAAAGGCTCATTCGGCAAAGTGGTCACTGTGAAAAACGGTGTGTATCTGATTATCGAGCACACAGAAGCCATGCACGTGATTGATGTGAACAGTGGAAACCGCTTGAAATCATCTCAAACACCTGAACAAAATGCATTGAATACCAATATGATAGCGGCGCAGGAGATTGCTCGTCAATTGCGCTTGCGAGACATGGGCGGTATCATCACTATCGACTTTGTGGATCTGCATGATTCTGCCAACAAGAACACCCTCAACAAGGCGATGGCTGAGTTCATGCGTAACGATAAGGCAAAGCATACCATCCTGCCCCTCAACAAGTTCGGGCTGATTCAGATTACCCGTCAACGTGTGCGCCAGGCTACCATTATTGAAAATACGGAGGTTTGCCCAACCTGTAAAGGCACCGGCAAGATTAAACCGCCGATTGTCATTGAGGATGAGATTGCCAACGCCCTCGATTTCCTGTTCGACAAGCAGCACGAATCCAAAATCACTGTGGTGACGCATCCTTTTGTCTATGCCTATTTGACCAAAGGATTTCCGTCTATCCGAACCAAGTGGCGTTTTAAATACAAGAGATTCCTCAAAATCGTTGCCAATCAAAGCAGTCGTTTGACTGAGGTGCACTATCTCAATGAACACGGCGAAGATATAGTCCTTTGGAACGAACCAGCACGCGAGTAGCATGATGGAGTTTCAACCTGAGATATTGGCCAAAATGGAGCGCTTTTGTGCGTGGCAGGAGCGTTGTGAAAATGACGTAAGGAGGAAACTTGCGTCATTTTATTTGTCTGAAAATCAAAAAGATGCAATAGTAAAGGTGTTGAAAGAGAACCGTTTCCTTGACGATGAACGCTATGTAGAATCGTTCGTGCGCAGCAAGACGAAAGCCTCTTGGGGCCGACAGAAGATTGAGGCGGCCTTGCGTGCAAAACGGATTTCGTCGGCACTGATCGAGCATTACTGCGCCCTGATTCCCGCTGCCGACTACCAGGAACAGCTCCACATTGCCATGGAAAAATGGCAGCGCCAACATCCAAACGTGGAACGCGCCCGCGAAAAACTGATCCGTCACCTCCTCTCGAAAGGTTACAAAATGGATGAAATTATGGCCCAATTAAAATGCTCGAATAATAACGAATAATCCCAAATAATATTAAAACACTTCCCTAAAGCCCTGTAGGGGCGACGTATGTCAGCCCAGGGTGAGCAAAGCGAGCCCTGGGAACGGATGACGATGAATAATCGATGAATGACGAAGAATGACGAAGAATGACGATGAATAATCGATGAATAACGATGAATAATCGATGAATGACGATGAATGACGATGAATAATCGATAAATAACGATGAAAAACGATGAATAACGATGAAAAACGATGAATAAAAAAACGATAACGATAATCATGGCGGCGGTGTTGGCCGTCGTGTTAATAGTGACCAGTATCGCCACCAAAGGGAAAGCGGGAGCGCGGACGAGTGACGTCCCCCGTTCCGCGCAAACGGCTATGGTAACCGACGCCGCGCTCGAAATCCCCACCTACACTCGTGCGCGTGCCCATTCCCAACAAATCTCTCACAAGGCCTATACGGTAGATTATAACGAAGAGTGGCGTTTGGCGAATTGGGTGGCCTATTCCCTTGACAGTAGCCAAACGAGAGGTCCAGTGGAGCGATACACCAAATTTGAACCCGACCCCAAAGTGAAGGGCGCGACCGCGCAGTGGTGGGATTACAAAAATACTCGTTACGATCGCGGTCATTTGGTGCCCGCTGGCGACATGAAGTGGGATGCCACTGCTATGCGCGAATGCTTCTACCTGAGCAATATCTGTCCGCAAGACCACACCTTCAACGAAGGGGACTGGAACTATTTGGAAAACCGTGTGCGCGGCTGGGCCAACTTCTACGGGAAGGTCTATGTGGCTTGCGGTCCGATTGTTTCCGAACATCCTGAGACGATAGGGGAGAACTGCATTGCCGTGCCCGACTCCTTCTACAAGGTCGTGCTCTGTAATATGCGCGGTACCTGGAAGGCCATCGGATTCGTCTATGCCAACAATGGCACCCACCACAATCTGAACTACTACGTTCGCACGGTTGACGACGTGGAGCGCGTCACAGGCATTGATTTCTTCTATCAACTGCCTGACGAAGTGGAGACTCCAGTGGAAAAGGAGGTGGATTGGGAAGCGTGGAGAATAAGGCAATAGGCAAAAAGGGAATAGGCAAAAAGGGAATAGGAACAGCCGGATAATCAAAGTCGAAGTTAAAGTTAAAGTTAAGATCAAAGTTAAGGTCAAAGTCAAAGTTAAAGTCAAAGTTAAAGTTAAGGTCAAAGTTAAAGTCAAAGTCATCAGTTTAAGTAAAAATTTGTACCTTTGCGACCAAATTTCAAAGAGATGAAAAACACTGTTAAAATCTATTGCAAGAATATTGACCAAGAGGTTGATGTGCCGTGTGGCATGACGCTTCAAGAGTTTCTGGAAAGAGCTCAGATTAAATCCGAAACCCCGTTTTTGGGTGCGCTGGTGAACAACAAGGTGCGTGACATGTCGTTCCACCTCACAAAACCGGCACAAATCGATTTTTTTAACTATTACAGCAACTATGGACGGAATGGTTACATGCGTTCCCTCTTCTTTTTGCTTTTCCATGCCGTGGATCATATTTTACCGAAGGAGGTGAAGTTGCGCATCAAGCACTCCATTTCAGGAGGACGCTACTGCACGTTGGAGAATATGGATGGCCCTATTACGGATCAGTTGGTCAACAAGTTGCTCCAATTTATGAAGGATACAGTTCATCAAAACCTGCCCTTCATTCATGAGGAGATGCTCACCCCTGACGCCATCAAGGCATTTCAGGAGCACGGGCTGGAAGACAAGTACGAGTTTTTCAAGAATCGTGACAGAATCTACACTTCCGTCTATCATTTGGGCGACAGCATTAACTATTATTACGGTTTTTTGGTGCCTTCCACAGGATACCTGACCACTTTCGGACTCGAAAAATATGAGGAAGGATTGCTGCTGAAATTGCCTTCCAAGAAGAATATCAACGCGATGGCCAAAACCAGGATATTTCCTAAGTTGTTTTCTGTCTATAAGTTAGACAAGCAATGGGCGGAATCCATGGGAGTGCCATACGTCTTCAATTTGAACAAATATACGAACAGCGCCACGATTCATTCCGGGGTTTTGGTTGCCGAAGCCTATCAGGAAAATCACATGATGCGTGTGGCGGAAACGATTTATCAACGCGGTAACGTGAAGATGGTGCTGATAAGCGGCCCGTCAAGCTCTGGGAAAACCACCTCGTGCCGCCGACTGTCGGTGCAATTAGCCGTCTTAGGCTATTATCCGGTGCAGATTTCCGTCGATGACTTCTTCGTGGAACGCGATGAGACCCCGAAGGATGAAAACGGTGAATACGATTTCGAGGATTTACACGCCATCGATTTGCCGCTCTTCAACAGTACACTGAATCGATTGCTGAACGGTGAAGAGGTTGAAATTCCCACCTTTGACTTCGCCCAAGGAAAGAAGATTTGGACAGGCAAAAAGTTGCAACTGAGGGAAAACGCCATATTGGTGATCGAGGGCATCCACTGCCTCAATCCCGAATTGACCGCGCAGGTGGCCGACGATATTAAGTTCAAGGTGTTTGTCTCGGCACTGACATCCCTCTCGTTGGATCGCCAAAACCCAATCCCGACATCAGACAACCGGCTGATACGCAGAATTGTACGAGATTTCAATTATCGTGGCTATTCCGCTGTGGATACGATACGTCGTTGGCCCAGTGTGCGACGTGGCGAGGAAAAAAACATCTTTCCGTATCAGGAGAATGCTGACTTGATGATTAACACCTCTCTGATTTTTGAGCTTTCTGTACTCAAACCCTACGCGATGCCGATTCTCTATGCCGTTCCTGAAACGGCGCCCGAATATGCTGAAGCTCTGCGACTTATCAAGTTGCTCTCTTTTTTCAAGACCATCCCTGTCTCATCCCTGCCCGGTGTCTCCATTCTGCGTGAGTTCGTGGGTGGAAGCACCTTCGTTTACTGATGATTACGCTCGTTGGTTCCGGCAATGTGGCGACGTGGATCGCTCAGCGGCTCCAAGGGAATCTCCGTTTTCCCATCACGCAAGTTTATAGTCGGAAGAAGGAGAATGCCCAAATGTTGGCTGAGCTGCTCAACGCGGAAGCTATAGCCGATATTAGAAAGCTAAATACTGATAATCAGATATTTGTGTTTGCGTTAGCCGATAATGCATACGCCGATATTCTGCCACAGTTGCCCTTTACGCTGCCTGCTTCCTTTATGACCTCAGGCACGGTCTCCTGCCGTTGTTTAGCTGAACATTCCGATGCTTACGGGGTCATCTACCCATTGCAGACTTTTACGAAATCGCAGGAAATGAGCGACTTAAAGGTACCGCTCTGTTTGGAGTCCGATTTCGCTGGCGACCGCAAAACGCTGATGTGGGAGTTGGCACGTCAACTTTCACCGAATTGCTATGAAGTGTCGGAAGTGCAGCGTGCCCGATTGCATTTAGCTGCTGTGTTTGCCAGCAATTTCAGTAACGCAATGTACCATGTGGCATATAAGTTGCTGGAAGAAAAAGATTTGCCTTTTGAGATGCTGATTCCGTTGTTATATCAGACGGTTCGAAAGTTAGAGACCTTGACACCTGCGGAGTCACAAACCGGTCCGGCTGCACGTCGCGATATGAACGTGATGCGGAAACAGTTGGAATCGCTTGAAGACCCTAAATGGAAAGAGTTGTATCAGCGGATATCAGAATTGATTATGGAATTTTAACATTTTTTTGTCGCTGATTTTCAGAATATTATTATAGAAATTTGGCGGTTTCGAAAATATTTTGCACTTTTGCGCCCGAATTAAAAGATTCGGTAAAAATATGTTTTTCAATATCAAAAAGAAACTGATGTCCAAGGCGATAGCTAAAAGGAATAGCCAACATCCTTTTGATTATCAATATGCCGAGAATTTTTCGCTCGAAGGTATTAATGACCCTTGGATTAACAATTCCTACTATTTCTCTGCTCATGATGAGAAAATGTCGGTGTTTTTGCGACTGGGTAGGAGAGTGAATGCGGAAGAAACTTGGTTTGCTGTCTATTTAGACGGTAAATTGTATTCTTTGAAACAGGAATTTTTCCCACCGGGGCAATCTCCCATCAAAGTGGATAAAGTTGATGAGAATTGGTCGATTTCCTATCAAGGTGTTTTGAACGAGAAAGACGAAATCTTGTTTCAGGCCCGCTTTGTCGCCAAGCAGAACCCCATTGACTTCACTTGCAACATGCCAGCGGAACGGATGGCCACGGGAATAGCGAATGAAAAATGGGATAAGAATTTCTTCGAACAACTCCAAAATGTTAGTGGTCAGTGCCATTACGAGCAGGAAGGAGTACTGGAAGGAACTTTTTCTTTGAATGGCAAAACAGTGGAATTTCAGTTGCCCTGCGTGCGTGACCACTCTTTCGGAAGACGTGATTGGAATTACATGAACAACCACCTATGGCTCATGGTAGTGGCTCCTACTCGCCAATTCAATTATTCCCTTGTTTCTTATCCCGTTATGAGTGTGTTGGAGGTGGGGCATTATCGTAACGAAGATGGGGTGCACTATATGCTGCAATCCGATTTGGATTTCACGATGATTAACAAAGGGACGATTCCCCAAGAATTGTCCTTGAATGTGACCTTGGATAACAGAAAAACCATTCCTGTGGGAGCTAAGGTCTTAGCAGGCGTAACTTACCATTTTCAAGACGGTCAATATATTCTGCACGAGAATATTGCGGAATTTGCAGTTGACGGGAAAGTATGTCGTGGTATTTTGGAAATCGGCTTTAACCGCGATCAAAACCGATTTTTTAATCAAAGAAATTTGAATAGTATTAGACGATGAAAATATATCAATTAGGAGAATTGCCCGAGGAGTTGTATTCAAAGGTTGGTGGGAAGGCAAAGGGTTTGGATTTATTGATCAGACATCATTTTAAAGTCCCAAAAGGTTTTGTAATCACAGATATAGATCAAATTGATGAAGAAGCCGTATATCAGGCATTTGATGCGATGAATGTGGGGCAAGTGTCGGTGCGTTCATCGGCCTCCAATGAGGACCAGTCGGGGGCTTCCAATGCCGGCCAATATGAAACTTGCTTGTTCGTGGATCGCCATCATCTCTTGGAAAGCGTCCAAAAATGCCTGGATTCTTTGGACGCTCTCCGTGTTCAAGATTATGCCCAGCATTTTGATTTGGGAAAGGGAACGATGAATATCGTCGTTCAGGAGATGATAGACAGCGACAAAGCGGGCGTGCTTTTCACGGCCAGTCCGAACAAAGGTTCCGACATCTTGATAGAGGCGGTCAAAGGGCAAGGTGAGAATTTGGTCTCCGGGCAGGTTTCCGCCCACCAATACGAGATTTCCCGGAAATATTATCGCTCTCTCAGCGATGATTTGCTCAGTGAAAGCGAAATAAAGCGGCTTTATGAAGCTGGCAAACAGATTAGAACGACATTTGGGGAGGAGAAAGACATTGAATGGGCCATGAAAGACGGGGAATTGTATCTGTTGCAAATGCGCCCTATCACGACGGAAATAATTGATATAGAGGAGTTTGATCGCGATGATGATATCCGTGGACATCTGTTTACCAAACGCAATGTCGGAGAGATGTTGCCGGGGGCTGTCACTCCGCTTACTTTATCCACTTCAGTGAAAGCCATCGACTATGGAATGCGCTATATGCAATGTGTGGCGGGACTATATGAATCACCATACGATTTAGAGCCCTTGAGAGAGATTTCCTCCATATCGGGTCATCTGTTTTTTGATATGGATTTGCTGTATAAGATGCATTCGCGAGTAGGGATTGCCAATCCGCAGTCGATGAATTTGTCAATCATGGGCGAATATCACGATTTTCCTCCTGTCACAGTCAAATATGCCAATCCGATTGTCCGTGGCATCAATTCCGTCAAATTTTTGAGATATGTGATGTCGGGCAGGGGTGCGATGAAGAAGTTCGCCAACATGTTGGCCAAAGTTAAATTTGTGGAGACGAATTCCTATCGGGAATTATACAAAAGCATTGATGCCAACATGGCCTATTTGGATGAGAGTCTGATTTACCATTATGCGTCTTCTGCTTATTCCGGTAGTGCCACCAGCACTCTGTATATGATGGTGGACAAATACTTTCCAGATAAAAAGAAGTACCAATCGTTTTTGTCGCATTTGTTGACCAATATCCCCAATATAGAGAGCGCAGATATCTTGTCGCGCTTGCAGGATTTGGCCTCCATGATTAAGAATCAAGAACCTAAGGCGGTGGATTTCCGTGCTGAAGAGTTGCTGGAATACATCAAGAGCCATGCGGAAATCCATTCGAAATACCAGGAATTTTTAAAGCATCACGGTCACCGTTGCATCAAAGAGGCTGAAATGCGTAACAAACCTTGGAGAAAGGATGAAATTTCGCTGATGAACTATCTGTCGAGCATCATCAAATCGCCGATGAGTCTTGTGCAGAAAGAAGAGAAGATTGACTATCGGAAAGAGTTCGCGTTCATTAAGAATCCGCTGTTGAAGGCGGCATCCATCAACTATGCCAAAAAATCCAGACAGGGGGTCGTGGATCGTGAATCCACCAAGTCGCAACTGATCAAGCTCATTGATTTGTTCAAGACGCAATATGCCCGTTTGTCCGAGCTGCTGGTTGCTGACAACCTGCTTCCGGATACGGATTTGATTTACTTCTTGACGCATGAGGAGATTGGTCGGCTGATTGAGGGAGAGGCGAGTCTGCTTCCGCAGGCCGTAAGAAGGCGTAAGGCATACGCTATTCAGGAAGAGCTGTCGTTTGACGATACTTACATCGGCAAGCCCATAGCGGATGTCTTTGATTTAGAGCAGAGTGACGGTGTGTTGAAAGGTGTACCCGTATCCAATGGGGAATGCGAAGGCGTGGTTCGTGTCGTTTATTCTGCTGATGACGCCAACCAGTTGCAAAAGGGTGAGATTATGGTAGTGCGATTCACCGATGTGGGTTGGACACCTTACTATTCCATTGTCAACGGATTGATTACCGAGATTGGTTCGTCGTTGTCTCACGGTGCAGTGGTGGCGCGCGAATATGGATTGCCCACCATTGTCAACGTGAAAGGCGCGACAAAACTCTTGAAAAACGGGGACAGAATCAAGATGAACGCCAGCAAGGGGACGATTGTCCTTTCCTGAAGTCCTTGATGGCTGACTGTCATTGTGGAAAACCCATAACATGAAAAAGAGGATTCTGTTTGCAAGATTTGTAACACTTGCAATTATCCCTCAACAGTGGGCTTTTTACGGCCCAAATACCCATAATTGATGATTGAAACGCACCATTTAAAACGTATTTTTGCAGCGTTTATAATTTATGATTTATGGAAAACCTGTTTTTTTCACTACACTTCGCCCAACGCTTGAAGGGGCTTGGATACCCGCCTTGGCAATGGTGCTTGAATGTGCCTGCGGCACGGGTGCCATCAGCATGTTTGTCGCTCCGGTCTGCGCGAGGCTGATTGCCACCGATTTCTCGAATGGAATGTTGAAGCAGACGGCGAAGAAGGCAAAACGTTTCACGAATATAGAGGTGGCATACGCCGACATAACCAAACTCGATTTTCCCGACAACTGTTTTGATAAGGTGATTGCAGGGAATGTTATCCACTTGTTGGATAATCCGCAAGCTGCCGTCATGGAATTGGTAAGGGTCTGCAAGCCTGAAGGGAAAGTCATTATACCGACTTACATAAACAAGAAAGACGGCAAGACGGGGAAGATGGCTGCCCTGCTCGGAAAGGCGGATGCTGGTTTCAAACGCCAGACGGAATCGCTCTCTCGCCGAAGGGGATGCGTATTGTGACTATCTTTTGGTCAATTCGCACTGTAAGACAAAGAACAAAGACAAAGAACAATGGCTAAAGAAATCAACTATTTCAAAAGGATCATTCCACACCTTGAAAAGAAAT
>CAMJXE010000058.1 GCA_946409645.1 uncultured Bacteroidales bacterium | reverse complement strand
AGCGCTGCCTTCACACGGCAGAGGTCACTGGTTCGAGTCCAGTACGTCCCACCAAAGCGAGCCTTACCGCTCGCTTTTTTCTTTTCTTCACACTGTCCAATCTCTTAAACTTCAGTCCTTGCGAAGCTTATTCACATTTTTTAACATTTGTGTGAAAAAATTGTATATTTGCCGCCTAATTAGAAATATGTAGATGTTGAAATAATGGAACTTAGAAGAATGCTTGTTGCCAATTCCTTACTCGGGATGGCAGGCGGTATTCAATATCGCCAGTTGGTGAAAGCGGCCAAAAACCCGCGCAAATCCAGCGAACAGACCCTCCGCAATATACTCACTTACGCTAAGGACACTGTTTATGGTAAAGAACACGAGTTTGATTACATTTTACAAGCCCCGAACGACACGGAATTGTACAAACGCTATCAAGAGAAAGTGCAGGTTAATGATTATGAGGAACTTCGACCTTACGTGGAACGTCACAAACAAGGCGAGTCGAACATCCTCTTTCCTGGAAAACCAGTCCTCTACGCTACCACCTCAGGCACCACTTCCGAACCGAAATGGATTCCCATCACACAGGAGTATCTGAGTAACATTTACGGCAAAATGACCAAGGTTTGGCTATATAATTTCATTCAGAACAAGCCGAAAGTCTTCAGTGGCAAGATCTTGTCCATCGTGGGTAAGGTGATTGAGGGCTATGCGCCCGACGGCACGGTTTTTGGATCCGTGTCGGGCGTCACACAGCGCGACTGCCCCAACTTCGTGAAAGTGCTCTACTCAAATCCCCAGTGCGTATATAGTATCGCCGACTACAACGCGCGCTATTATGTGCTTATGCGTATGGGCATCGAGCAGGATATCACTCTGATTGTGACCGCAAATCCCTCCACCATTGTGGAGTTGCAGAACAACGTCAACAAGTTCTATGACGAGTATGTGAAGGACATCGAGAACGGTACGCTGAACAAGGAGCTGAATATTGCCCCTGAGATTCGTGCCGAGTTGGAAGCCTGCTTCAAACCCAATCCCAAACGAGCCGCCGAACTGCGTGAGCTCAAAGCCAAGTATGGTACGGTGCTTCCAAAACACTATTGGCCTAATCTTCAGTTACTTAACACATGGAAGTGCGGCAATACGAAGGTTTATCTTGACAAATTCAAAGATTCCTATCCCGAGACCATGCTGCATCAGGAGTTCGGCTACTTCGCATCGGAGTGCCGTTTTGGCCTGGTGCTGGACGACACAGTGAACACGGTGCTTTTCCCGCATTTTCACTACTACGAATTCATCGACGAAGCTGATTTGGACAACCCCAATCCGAAATATTTTCAGTTGCATGAATTGCAGCAGGGCAAGCGATACTGTCCGTTTGTAACCACTTTCGCCGGACTTTACCGCTACAATATGAACGACTTGTTGGAGGTTGGTCCGAACTTCCAAAATACCCCGACCGTGCATCTGATCCAGAAGGTGAACGGCATTGTGACCATCACTGGCGAGAAGTTGCACGAGCGGCAGTTCATTGAGGCAGTGCGCGAGGCGGAAGAGACAACAGGCCTCAAGACCCGCTTCTTCATTGGCTTCGCTGATCTGAGCATTTTGGGCTATAAGTTCTACTATGAATTTGCAGATCAGAAAGTTACCCATGAACAAGCCGAGAAATTTACGGAGGAGGTTGATCGAATACTGAAGCGCATCAATGTGGAGTACAGAACCAAGCGCGACTCCCTGCGCCTGAAGATGCCAGAAACCTACCGCATGATCCCTGAATCCTTCGAGACCTTCAAGGCGCAGTGCATCGCCGAAGGTGCCCGCGACGGCCAGTTCAAACTGCAGTTGCTCCTCCAAGACGAAAAACGCCACGAGAAGTTCAAACAATTATTAATTTGTAATTAGTAATATAGATAATATTCCTTGAGCAGCCTCGGAGAGGCAAGATGCACGATGTGCAGTAACCCACCCAAGCGAAGAAAGAACGCAGTGTGGGGCATGAAAGTCAAGCATCCAAATGATAAAGATATGGAAAAACTCAAAACACCCACCTTCATCAATACCCTCCTCGGAATGGCAGGTGGGTTATATTACCGTCAGCTGAAACGTGCATCCAAGAACCCGCGGAAGAGCCAGGAGAAAACACTCCGTGGCATTCTTGACCTCGCTAAAGAGACCGTATATGGTCGCGAACATGACTTTGCCTATATTTTGAAAGCCAAAGATGATACCGAGCTCTATAAACGCTATCAGGAAAAGGTGCAAGTGAATGATTATGAAGATTTTCGCCCATACGTGGAACGTCACAAGAATGGAGAGTCGGACATTCTGTTTCCAGGCAAACCGGCACTCTACACCACCACTTCAGGCTCCACGTCGCAACCCAAATGGATTCCCATTTTCCCTGAATATCTCAATAACAGGTACGGGAGGATGACCAAGGTGTGGCTTAACAATTTCATCCAGAATCGTCCGCAGGTGTTTGGTGGAAAGGTCTTCTCTGTCATCGGGAAAACAGTGGAAGGTTACGCGCCCGATGGCACGGTCTTAGGCTCTATTTCAGGATATACGCAAGGCAACTGCCCTGATTTCCTGAAAGTGATATATGCAAATCCGCCCTGCGTGTCGGGTATCTCCGACTTCGAAGCGCGCTATTATGTGCTCATGCGTCGCGGTATTGAGCAGAATGTTTCGTTGATTATCGCTGCGAATCCTTCGTCTGTTGTGGAGCTGCAAAATAATGTCAACAAGTATTTCGATGACTATGTGACCGACATTGAAAACGGGACCATTAAGGTCGATTTGAAAATCGAGCCGGAGATTCGTGCCGAATTGGAAGCGTTGCAAAAGCCCAATCCTGAGCGTGCTGCCGAATTGCGTGAGCTCAAAGCGAAATACGGCGAAGTGCTTCCCAAACACTATTGGCCCAACCTTCAGATTCTCAACACCTGGAGGTGCGGAAACACCCGCATCTACCTTGAAAAGTTCAAGGAATGGTTTCCCGAAGGAATGCTCCATCAGGAGTTCGGCTACATCTCCTCGGAGTGCCGTTTCGGGTTCCCACTCGACGACACTTTGAATTCCGTGCTTTTCCCGCACTATCACTACTACGAGTTCGTGGCAGAAGCTGAGATTGACAATCCCAACCCGCATTTTTTGCAACTTCACGAATTAGAGGAAGGTAAGCGCTACTCCATCTACATCACGACAGCCAGTGGTTTTTATCGCTACAATATGTATGATTTGATGGAGGTTGGGCCGAGTTTCCAGAACACGCCCACCATACATCTCATTCAAAAATTGCACGGCATTGTTACCATTACAGGCGAGAAACTCTATGAACAGCAATTCGTAAAAGCAGTGCGCGAGGCGGAGAGGACCACTGACCTCAAAACCCGCTTCTTCATCGGTTTTGCGGATCTCTCTATCAAAGGCTATAAGTTTTATTATGAATTTGAGGACCAGAATGTTACACAAACACAAGCCGAACGTTTTACCGAGGAGGTGGATCGTCTCCTTCAAGAAATCAACATGGAATACAAGGCCAAGCGCGTCTCGTTGCGACTCAAAATCCCCGAAACCTCCCGTCTCATCCCCGACTCGTTGGAGGCCTTCCGCGCACAATGCAATGCAGAGGGTGCCCGCGATGAGCAGTTCAAACTCAATCTCCTCTCTGAGAATGAGGCGCGACACCAAAAATTCAAACAATTGGTTTTTGAATAATTGAACATGAGGCGTTAAAATTTTTTTGATATCGTATATTCGAATATATTTTTTTGCACTTTTGCAGATTAAACTTAAAAAATAAACATTATGGGAAAAAGTACAAAAATTTGGCTCGTGATTTCGGGCGTGCTCCTTGTGGCACTGGGTATTATGTGCATTGCAAATCCTGAGGCAACGTTGTTTGCTACCGCTTGGCTCATAGGTTGTTTTACTTTGTTTTCAGGCATTTCCAGATTGGTGTTTACATTTAGAACGGAACGTTTCCTCCCCAACAGCGGCACTCGCATGCTGTCTGCAATACTGCAGATTTTTATCGGTATTCTGTTCTTGTGCAACAATATTTTTGTAGCTATTTCTATCCCGCTCGTATGCGCAATGTGGGTGACCATCGAGGGTATCATTGTTTTTGTCCAAAGCTTCGATTTTAAAAAGGTCGGTTTCGACAGTTGGTGGCTTCTGATGATTCTCGGTATTGGAGTCGCGGTACTCGGTATTCTCGGAATGTATCATTTGGAGACCATGGGCTACATATTGGCAATACTGATCGGAGTTGCCATTATCGCAATTGGCATCGCTTATCTCGTTGCGTTCAGAGGTGTCCACAGATTCGATAAAGAAGTGGAAAAATTCAGCAACAATATTAAAGATATGATGAAGTAACCTGGTCCTGGATAAAAATAAAGTTTCAGTGCATAAATTAAACCGTAGCTTTCCGGCTGCGGTTTTTTTGTATATTTGCCGCTTGAATTTTCAAAAAGAAGGAATAAATGTCGATTTACAAAGCAATCATATTCGATTTGGACGGAACATTATACGACAAATCCGGGCTGGCAAGACGGTTGGTGATGAGTCAATTCCTGAAAGGTGGTCTATGGATGCTCAAGCGAGAACGAGAGGTGCGCAAAGAGTTGCGTGGCCGCCACTACGAAAGCGAAGATGCTTTCTATGAGGCGTTTTTTTCCCGATTTCCGCGTCCGGAATCGGCCAGGAGGTGGTATTTCGAAACCTATATGCCCGACATGGTGCGCATTTTGCGAAGTCACTACCGGGTGGCTTCGTGGGTGGAGACAATCGTTGAGGAACTACGTCCTCACGCCAGTAAACTGGTGGTGTTCTCCGACTACGGCTTTGTGCGTGAGAAATTGCAGGCCATAGGATTCAAACTCGATTGGGCGGATGCGCTTTTCGACGCACCTGCTCTGGGCGGATTAAAACCCTGCAAGGAGTCGTTTGAAGGAGTTTGTCGTGAAATTGATGCGCAACCGTGTGAATGTCTGATGGTTGGAGATAGAGAAGACACTGATGGAGACGGTGCAAGAAGTGTCGGCATGGCCTTCGAGCTCGTGAAAAACGCGAGTAAACCTGATATAGAAAAGTATTTTGATAAATAATTGACTATGAATAAGAAGTCGCAGTTAGTAAACAAGGATCCCTATTTGAAATCGTTTGAAGGGGCGCTCCAGTGGCGAATGGAGCGTGCTGTTTCGCGCGAACTGGAGCTTACAGACAGAAAACCGCTGTCCGAATTGGCCAATGGTCATCTCTATTATGGACTGCACAAAACGGACAATGGCTGGGTGTTCCGCGAGAAAGCCCCTAATGCCACGGCTATTTACCTCTATGGCGACTTTTCCGAATGGAAAATAGAACAGAAATTTGCTCTGTCTCCTATTGGAAACGGCGATTGGGAAATTGAACTTCCCGATTTTGCCATCAAAGACGAAATGCTGTACAAACTTTGGATGGTCTGGCCATCCGGCGCGGATGAACGTTTGCCAGCCTATTCTCAACGGGTGGTACAAGACGATGTGACCAAAGTTTTCTGCGCGCAGGTCTGGGAACGAGAAACTTACCAATGGAAAAATGCTGCCCCAAAAAAACCGAAACACCCCCTTATCTACGAAGCGCACGTGGGCATGTCATCGCAAGAATCCAAGATTTCCTCTTACCATGAGTTTCAAGAGACGGTGCTTCCGCGCATTAATAGGCTGGGTTACAATACGATACAGTTGATGGCGATACAAGAACACCCGTATTATGGCTCATTTGGCTATCAAGTGGCTAACTTTTTTGCGCCATCTTTCCGCTTCGGTACCCCAGAAGAACTGATGGAACTCATTGATACAGCACATGGTATGGGGATCACTGTCATCTTGGATGTGATCCACTCTCATGCTGTGAAGAACGAGAAGGAGGGGGTTGGTTGTCTTGACGGGAGCGATTATCTTTATACGCATCATGGCGATAAAGGACATCATAGGGTGTGGGATTCGCGCTGTTTCGACTATGGAAAGCCTGACACGATACAATTCCTTCTTTCCAACCTGAAATATTGGATGGAAAAGTTTCATTTCGACGGTTTTCGTTTCGATGGCGTAACCAGTATGTGCTATTTCGATCATGGACTCGGGGTCGATTTTCTTTGCTACGACCAGTATTTTGACGGCAACGTCGATGAAGATGCCATCACCTACCTCACATTGGCTAACAAAATGGTGCGTCAGTTGCGCCCCGATGTCTTGACAATTGCCGAGGATGTGAGTGGTATGCCAGGGATGGCTTTCCCTGTGGAAGATGGCGGTATCGGCTTCGACTTCCGCATGTCAATGGGTATTGCTGATTTCTGGATAAAGCTCCTCAAAACCCGTAGCGACAATGATTGGGGAATGGGGGAGCTTTACTACAAAATGACCGATAAACGATCCGAAGAACAAACCATTAGTTATGTAGAGTGCCACGATCAAGCTTTGGTTGGGGATAAAACATTGATATTCAGGATGATTGACAGCAAGATGTACGATGCTATGTCTGTTGATACACCCGATTTGACGGTGGATAGGGGAGTGGCTTTGCATAAAATGATTCGACTGGTCACCCTGACACTTTGTTCGGGCGGATACCTGAATTTCATGGGCAATGAATTTGGCCATCCTGAGTGGATAGACTTTCCGCGCGAAGGGAATGGCTGGTCTTGCTATCATGCCCGCCGACAATGGAATCTGGCAGATGATAATACGTTGAAATACAGTGGTTTGAATCGCTTTGACCGCGATATGATTCACTGTGTGAAAAATTATAAGATGTTGGATAAGGCACCCGTTAAGCTTTGTGATAACGAGGGTGATAAAGTGTTGGCATTCGAACGTAATGGCTGTGTTGTCGTCTTCAACTTCCATCCGGAAAAATCGTTCTCTGATTATTCTATCGATTGTCAACCAGGTGATTATCAGATAGTCCTTAATAGCGATGATCCCATTTACCACGGTTTCGGCAATGTAGATGAAAAAATCACCTATAGCACTTCAACCTACGAAGGCAACTCCAGATTGATGCTCTATTTGCCTTCCCGCTCCGCCCTTATCCTCCGCCGCCAATAATCTCCTAAGCCTGAAGCTTCTAAGCCCATAAGCCCATAAGCTTCTAAGCCTATAAGCCTACATAAAGTCACGGAAATCCTTCTCCTTCTTGTATTTCAGCACATCGCGCAGAGTGGAGGATTTGACGTTAATCGTGAACGACCAGCCCTTGCGGTAGCCGACGGGAATCCAGTTGAAGCTCATCTCCCAGCAGTGCATGTCGCGATAGAAGTCTAAAGATGTGTAAGATAGTGTTTTGTGTACAAAATCATACCCCGTATTGAAGCCGAATTTCCATTTTTTGGTGATGTGGATGTCACCCGACACATTGACGGTGTGTACAATGTTATGCGCGTAAGGCTTCAAGTCGTTATTGTTGTATAAATAACGGTAGTATTCCAAATTGTCATTGATGCCGTAAGTGAAAGTGTAGTTGATGGTCAATGACCAAGGCAAGCGGTTCTTCTGTCGTTCCGGATCCCTGGACTTGAAAGTGTTTTGGTCGATGCGGTAGTTGAAGGAGACGCTGTAAGTCCCAGAGGAAAAGCGTAATATGCGGCGATTAGCATCCCATTCGGTGACGTTTACGCGACGTCCTTCCTTGTTGATACTATAAGGATCGAAGATGAAACTGTAGGTAAGGTAGAGTTGCTTGAAGAGTGTGCTGCGGCCTGACATGGTGAGTAGCGACCAATTCATCGAGTCGGCGGCAAAATCGTAGTACATGGAGATGTTGAAGTTGTCGATGAGCGGTATCTTTTTGAGTCCAGTGATGGTGTCTCTTTTCGATCTGACCTTGATTTCCAAATTGTTACCCAGTGAAACCTGTGCTCTTGCCGTCATGCGGGTGGGGCCGGGGCCGAAGATGGAGTTGTCGTAGTAGTTGTACTCCACCAACTGGCCGGTCATCGGGTTGACGAATTGTCCGATGTTCTGTCCGTTGAGATTCGGCTGGAAGGTGAAGTTGATGGTAGGGGTGATGATGTGGCGGATGGCGTTCAGTCCCCCCTTCTTGAAAACGTACATCACATAGACTTTGGTGGTCAAATTGGAGGAGATGTTCAGATCGTGCACGGCTCCGAATTTACGATTGAAATACTGCATCTGTGTCGGCGTTTCAGAGATGGCAGTGTCCCAAACCATGTTGCGGGTATAGTGTTGCAGATACCATTTTTCGGTCAAGCTGATGGAGGTGTTCCAGTTGATGGACTTGGCGATTTTGATGGGCGTGGTGAGCTGTATGTTGTGCATCATGCCGGTCTCAAAGTGCTGCCATGTGATGGGTTGTAGGAACAACGTGTCCAACGTGTTCACTTGTCCCACCAACTGCGAATTCCACTTCATCGAGATGTTGTCGTACCACTTCAGCTTGCCGATTTTGTCTTTCTTACGGAAAGGGTAGAATTGCACCACAGACATGTTGATGTTCGGTGACTTCAGGTTGACCGTGTGGTTGCCAGTGTTTTGCGAATAGGAGATACCAGCGTCAAAGAAGAAAACGTCAGCGGCGGAAGTAGTGAGTGTGACCGAAGAGGTGAACTGGTTGGAAAGATAGTCGCTGGCAGAAGTCATGTTGTACTTGGCGTAGTCGGAGCTTTGAATGTCGATGTGGGCGTTGAATCGGGTGCGCGGGTGCGATTTATTGTCCTGTTTGTGGTCCCAATAGATCTTGTAGCTGTTGGTTTTCTTGAAGTTGGCGGTATCGATGCGGTCGCCGGAGAGTGAGCGGGCGAAGGCGAGTTCCACGACACCGGTGCAGAGGTAGCGGAACACGTAGTTTGATTTGGCTTTCAGCGCCCAGCTGCCGCGCGTGTATATGTCACCAGAAAGCAGCAGGTCGATGTTGTCGTTGATGGCGAAGTAGAAGCCGAGGTCGCGCAAATAGAAGCCCTGAGTGTTGGATTGTCCGAAAGAGGGCATTACCAAACCCGATTTGTGTTGCGCGTCTAACGGGAAGAACCCGAACGGGATGGCGAGCGGGGTCGGAACACCCGTGAAACTTAAGTAAGCGGGACCAATCAGGATTTTGTCGTGCTGTATGACCTTGGCTTTGGAGAAAGCTATCTCGAAGTGGGGGTCGCCGAGCTCGCAAGTGGTGTATTTTCCCTTCTTGATGAAGGCCACATTGTCGCCGATCTTTTTCACTTGCTGCCCGTGGATGAATCCATCGTCCTGCGTGGTGATGACATTGGTGATTTTACCCTTTTTGGTGTTGAAGTTGTACTTGATCTCCTGTGCGTTGTAGTAGGCGTCTCCCTGCACGAAGATGGGCGTGCCATAGAGTTTGCCGTTGCTGTCGGCCACACCACATGCGTATAACTCGCTGTTCTTGAAGTCAATCTCTATGTAGTCGGCGAACAGCTCCATGTCATCGTATTTCACCACTGCATTTCCGAAAAGATATGTGAATCGGTGCTGCAGGTCGTGGACCACGGAGTCTTGTGCGCTGTATTGCACAATCGAAGTGATGGCGTTGGGAGAAATGGTTTTCTTTGAGTGGGAGTTTTCGGAGAGAGAGTCCGCATATCCGGGATTGGGAATGCCTCGCCCGACAGTGTCGGAAGTGGTATTGACCGTGCGTCTCGGCTTCACGTTCTGAGCCGATGTTGCAATACACAACGCACTGAATATGAGGACTATAAATAGCCTCCAAAAATATGAAAAATCCAGTGTGTATATTTTTTTAATCAACGAGCGAATTCTTTAGTCAATAATTATAATTTTGCACGGAAAAAGCGGCAAAAATAATCAAAATTTCGAAAGCGATGAACTCGAAAATGTTTTTCTTAGTATATTTGTTCATAACTATTTTGACATTCCCCGTGAATGCCCAGAAAGACGGCAAAACTTTCAAGGTGGTGATCGATGCCGGTCATGGCGGCAAAGACCCTGGTTGCCTTGGCGCATATACGAAAGAAAAAGATGTCGCACTCAATGTGGCATTGAAAACGGGCAAGCTGATTAGTGATAACTGCCCGAATGTTAAAGTGATATATACGCGTAGCACTGATGTTTTCGTGGAGCTCTATCGTCGTGCTAAAATTGCGAACGACAACCATGCCGACCTGTTCATCTCTTTCCATTGCAACGCCAATGACAACCATGGCGCCCATGGTGTGGAGACTTACGTGATGGGATTACACAAGAGCGAGGCCAATTTGGCAGTGGCGCGCGCCGAGAATGCCGCTATGTTGATGGAAAAAGACTACGAGAAAAACTATGGCGGTTTCAATCCGAATTCTCCCGAATCTGCCGTGATGTTCTCCCTCTATTCCTCTGCCTATCTGAACAATTCCATTCTTTTGGCCGACAAAGTGCAAAAAAATCTGGTGAATACCACAAGAATGCTGGATCGAGGTGTCAAACAGGCTGGCTACTGGGTTCTATGGGCCGTTTCTATGCCCAGCATCCTTATCGAGATGGGCTTCCTTTCCAATCCTACCGAGGAGAAATATCTCTCCGATGAACAGCATAAGGAGGATATAGCCAATGCCATCTATCGCGGTTTTGCCTCCTATTACACTCAAATGACAGGCAATAAAGTCAATATTCCTGACGTTATTACAATAGATAATTCAAGTAAGCCAAACGATAATATAACAGTTAGTCATGATAACAACAATAGTAATTCTGTTGATAATCAATCTGGTACGCAAGTTTCTGTCGAAGAAACCCCAGTAGTGAACCCGCCTTTCGATCCCGATGGCATTCGCTTTATGGTGCAGTTTATGGCGCTTCCCGAAAAAATCGCCCTCACCGATAAGCGTTTCAAGTCTATCCCGAAGGTGAACCGCTATTATGAAGGCAATCTTTGGAAATATACCGCAGGGAGCGAATCTAACCTGCAGTCTGCCAAAGAGATATTGAAAGAGGTCCAAACCAAATATCCTGATGCATTCATTATCGCTTTCAAAGGAGACCAGAAAATCTCTGTTTCAGAGGCAGTGAAATTACAGAAGAGGTAGATTTTATTCATCAATTCTTCTTAAAGTCTTTTTCATATACGTATTCCGCGTTCTTACGTAGCGCCTCTTCCAAGGTGATATGTTCCCTTTTTGCCTGTTTTTCCACAATGCCTAACCACCCCGGGTCGCTCTTGATACGCTCAATGATGTGGGTAATCTGCTCCTCCACGTATTTCGAACTGTCATAGACATCGCCCTCAGCGAAGGTCTTCAACGCCGTTTCCACGAATCCGAACATGTAGTCGTAGGCGAACATCGTGGTGAACATGACCATCACCACATCCGCATCGGTAATGGCCGCATATTGGTCGATGAAGGCAATTTGGTTCTGCCGCTCCGGAATCTTCGAGATGGAGGTTTCGTTGTATTTCCAATAATCGACATTGCCGAATGCTTCACTGAACGGACTCTCTTCCAATAGGGTGTAATAGCTGTCAGCGACAACCAATAGGTTAGGTTTCTGGTAGTTGCGCGGGATGTTGCACAAGTTGTACTTTGGCCAAGGCATTTTCGGGTGACGAAGCGGGAACATCAAGTTGCAGGTCGATTCCAATTCCTTGTCAGGACGGGAATATCTTCGGGTGATGTTGCTGTCTATCAGTTGGATATGCGGTAAAGGACGATTCAAAAGCATTTCTATGGAACGTAACAGAGTGTCGGCCACAAAAGGTATGGTGCCATTGCTCCAATGGGTCCCGTATTTGGTGTAAAGTGGATATTTGGCGCTGGTTTTCAGTGTGTTGAAGATTGGGATGAAGTCGATGTGCGGGATGTTGTACTCTTTGAGCAATTTGGCGTATTCCTTTTGCAGAACAAAACTGTGTGGACGTATGCTGTCGGGCAGCCATTCAGGGTAAATGGCCGTTTTCGAGGGCGCAAGCACCACTAAAAAGGCAATGTCGTGCGCCTTGAGACTGTCAATGAGTTCCAAGGTCTTGATAACATTCCGTCTGGCAGTCTGTTTTGCGCTGTCAACGGTGCCGAACTTCTCAATGAGCGTGATTCCGGATACATCGTCAGTGTATTGTTTCAGGAACATCTCCCCGTTCTTACCAATAATGATGTTATCATTCGTGGTTTTATGGAAGCCACTGTACATGAGCTGGTTATAGTAGCGGATGAAGAAACCGCGTCCACCGAAACGAGCCGCCGCCGCCTCGTCCAAGTAGTTCTGGTAGCTACCGTCCGTGATGCTGCAGAGTGTGGGCTTTATCTTCTCGATGGGTTTGGAATAGCCAGACAATTTCCGAATGGGCGGGATATGCGTGACCTGCAGGAACACAGGCAGAAGCATCACACCCATGATCATTATGAAAAGGCGCTTGTATGTTTTTTCTTGCGGCATCAGAATCGGAAATAGATGAATGGGTTGAAGTTGTTGGAAGCTAACGAACCTACTGACAACGGTAAGATAATCAGTAGGATAAAGATGAAAATGATGGTTAGGCTCTTTGGGGAATAGTGTTCGGCGAAGAGCTTTTGCATCGTTTTCTGTCCAATCGAGGTAGCAGGCGCGAAGGAGATCAGCGCGGCGAGAAGCAGGAAGAGATGCTGGGGTTGCCATTGCAGCGACGTGCCGCTGCGGAAGGCGAACATCGCTTGGTAGAAGTGCATGGCGCCGCTCAGGGTTTCCGTGCGGAAGAGCACCCATCCGGCCGCCACAGCGAAGAATGTGAGCGTTATGGACGGGAGTCTTCCGAGCTTGTCGAGCGTTTTCAGCATGAAAAGACGGTCCAAGATCAGGAACACACCATGAAAAGCGCCCCACATCACAAAATTCCACGATGCGCCGTGCCAGAATCCCGAAAGCAAGAACACAATGACGAGGTTAAGGTAAGTGCGTGCGACACCTTTGCGGTTGCCACCTAACGGGATGTAGAGGTAACTCTTCATGAACGCACCGAGTGTGATGTGCCATCTTCTCCAAAACTCGCTGATACTCAGACTGGTGTATGGCGCGTCGAAGTTCTCGGGGAAACGAAATCCCAGCATCTTTCCCAATCCGATGGCCATGTCGGAGTAACCGGAAAAGTCGAAATAGATCTGAAAGGTGTAAGCCAAAATCCCGATCCAGGCAGTTGCGGTGGAAATGTCCTGGTATGACATGGCGAAGATAGGGTCTGCGAGTAGTGCCAGCTGATTGGCTATAAGTACTTTTTTGCCTAATCCTATCATAAACCTGCAGAACCCGTTCACCCGATCCTCCATTGAAATCTGACGTCCTCTGATTTGCGTGGCGATGCTGTTGAAGCGCACGATAGGTCCGGCAATTAGCTGCGGGAACATCGAAATGTAGAGCATGTAGTCGGTGCAATTCTTCAATGGCTCGGCATCGCCACGGAAGACATCCACCGTGTAAGTTATCGACTGAAATGTGAAGAATGATATGCCGATGGGAAGTGCTATTCTGTTGAAATTGATAAGGTTATGGTCTGTGAGTTGAAGTAGCGCATTGAGATTGTCCACAAAGAAGTTCATGTACTTGAAGTAGCCGAGCACCAGCAGATTCAGGATGACGGAGGCGGCTAACAGCCACTTTTTCCGTTTTAAGGTGGGAGAGAGGTGCATCCGTTTGGTCAGCTGCCAGTTGAAGAACATCATCACGAGAAAAATGGGCAGAAATTTTGGGGCTCCGTAGGCGTAAAAGACCAGAGATGAAAAGAGCAATGTGAAATTTTGCCATTTCGAGGGCACCAAATAATAAATCAGCAGAAAAAGCGGCAAAAAATAGAGTAGGAAAGTGATGCTGCTGAATACCATAACTGCTTTTTTTCAGGCGGCAAAAATACACAATATTTGGCAGAGGAAAATGAAAAAAGTGTATTTTTGCCGTTTCAGAGTATATCGTGAATGGAGAAAAAGAACAACAATCAATATTCTGTGAAAGAGGCAAAAAGCATAAAAGTCGCACTGTTCGTCATTGCGGCGGCATTGATTTTTTATCTGGGTGCCACTTTCTTGAAAGGCATCAATGTTTTCGGCAAGAAGACCTACTATTACGCTGTGTTTGAGGATATTGGCGCGTTGCATGAAAGTACGAACGTGACACTAAACGGTTATGAGATAGGCAAAGTGACAGGTATTAAATTGCTGAGCAGTAATCCAATACGTATTTGTGCGGAGATTTTGGTCACGGAGAAACTTGATATTCCTAAAGATTCGAAGTTTGAGGTGGCGCAGAAGGATGTGTTGGGCGGCATGATTGTGAACTTGCATTTGGGAGAATCCACCGTGATGGCGCACAGCGGCGACACGTTAGGCTGCTATTTGAAAAGTGGTATGCTCGACGGTGTGGACGATCTTGTGGCGCAATTGCAGAATGTGGTCGCCTCGGTCGATACAATCGGACAGAACATCAAGTTGGCGTTCCGTTCAGATGATTCCATTAATGGCGGCACGATGATCAAGAATACACTTGCGAACTTGGAAGCAACTTCTCAGAATCTTTCCAAGTTGCTGGCAGACAATGGCGGAAAGGTGAACAGAGTGGTCACGCAACTCGAAGTGCTGACCAAGACTTTGAGCGATGCCAGTCCGAAAATCGACGCTATTGTAGCCAATGTGGATAACATTTCCGATTCGCTCGCGCAATCCAATATCCGTCAGTTAGTCAATAACGCGCAAAGCACCATTAACAATGCCAACGACGTGATTGCCAAGGTGAAATCCGGAGAAGGTACGGTGGGACAGCTGATCCAAAACGATTCACTCTATCGTAATATCAATCAGACAATTGAATGTGTGAATGTCCTGCTCAAAGACATCAAGGAGCATCCTTCCGATTACCTTAACGTTACTGTTTTCGGAAAAAAAGAAAGCAAAAAAAGAAAATAATAAAGATAAAAACCAATAAAAGATATGGAAATTACAGGAAAATTAATTCAGAAGCTGCCCGTCCAATCCGGTGTCAGCAGTTCAGGAAACAACTGGTCGAAGGCCGAATTTGTGATAGAAACGGTGGAGCAATATCCCAAGAAGGTGTGCGCCAATCTGTGGGGTGATCGTGCTAAAGCATTGGATCAGTTTCAGTTGGGGAGTTTGATTACGGTCTCCTTCGATTTGGAATCCCGCGAGTATAATGGCCGCTGGTACACCGATGTGAGGGCTTGGAAGGTGGATGCAGCCACTCCCGCTGCCGTTGCCGGGGTTCCGAATCCCGCCCAAGGTTACGCTCAACAGCCTCAGGCTTACGCTCCTCTGGGTTATGCGCAACCGCAACAGCCGATGTACCCTCCTCAAGGCTACCCGCAACAACCTCAAGGTTATGCTCAGCCTCAACAGCCCACATATCCCCCTCAACCTCAAGGATATGCGCCCGCTCAACCGCAACCGAATCCTTACGCACAACCGCAGCCGGATATGGGCAACCTCCCACAGATGCCTCAAGAGACTTTTGTGGATGAGGGCGGTACCGACGATCTCCCCTTCTAAGGCTAATAACGTAAAGGCATCAGTTAGTTAAGCCTAATTTTGAAATGATGAATTCGGGTATTTGCTCATTGACCGTGATTCCCATGCGTGCGGAGCCGTCGCACAGCGCCGAAATGGTGAGCCAGCTCTTGTTTGGGGAAACTTATCGGGTGTTGGAAATCACTGAAGAATGGATGCACGTGGAGTCCCATCACGATAGTTACGAAGGCTGGATTCAACGGAAACAGTACTTTGGCATATCGGATGATAGTTTCGACAACTACCTGAAAGCTGATAAGTTACGTTTGAGTATTCCTTTCGTGTCAACGGCCGCTAATGTTCCCCATTTGCTCACGATGGGGGCCTTGATGGTGGCGGATTCCGATAAAAATCCTTTCAAGGAAAGCTTTCCAATCCCGAATGCCGAGAGTTGGTGGCCTGCTGAAGGTGTGCCCGACATCTCGCGGGTACAACGCATGGAACTGCTTCGCAAGACGGCACTTTCTCTTCTCGGAGCCCCATATCTTTGGGGCGGTCGCACTCCACTCGGCATAGACTGTTCCGGTTTTGTTCAGCTGCTTTACTCGCTGGCTGGAGTGCAGCTTCCCCGCGACGCTTCCCAACAGGTGCTCTGCGGTGAGTCGCTCGATTTTGTTCACGAAGCCCGTGTGGGTGACTTAGCCTTTTTCCAAAACGAAGAGGGTAGGGTGGTCCATGTGGGCATGATGCTCGGCGACGGCACCATTGTCCACTCCAGCGGTCTTGTCCGCATCGACAAAATTGACGAGACCGGCATCTTCAATGAAGAGTCGAAACGATATACGCATCAGTTGAGGGTGATTAAAAGGATGTTGTAATGATAGATAATTGATAAAGAGGGAGTAATCCGACAAAGATGAAGAAAATTTGGAAGATAGTGCTTTGGAGCGCCTTGCTGATTTGCATCTTGGCAGGTGTCGCTTGTGTCGTGTTTCACAAGACATTCTTGTCCGACAATGTTCAGAATAGAGAGGTGGTGATAGTGGTGCCGCCAGGTGCGAATTTTGAGCAGGTGATGGACACTTTACGCAAGTATGAGGTGCTTAAGTCTGAGGAGTCGTTTCGTAAAACAGTGGAAGCGCTGAAATACAAGAAGATAAAGATGGGTAAATACGACATTTCTGGCTGCCGTTCCAATCTGAATCTCGTGCGGTTGTTGCGTCGAGGACAGCACTATTCGGTGAAGTTCACCTTCAATAATGTGCGCACCGTTGACCAGTTCGTGGATAAGGTCGGCAACAAGTTCTTTTTCGAACCGTCGGAGTTGCGTGCCATGCTCCGTAACCGTGACACACTTAAAAAGTACGGATTGGATGAAGCAACTGCTGTGTGTCTTTTTATACCAAACACATACGAGCTTTACTACGATATCACAGCTTCGGATTTTCTTGACAAAATGTACGACAATTACCAGCAATTCTGGAACGAACAGCGCAAGGCGACCGCTTCGGAAATAGGTTTGACGCCCGTACAGGTGGCCACACTCGCCTCCATCGTGGAGGAGGAGAACATGCGTCCGTCCGAAAAGGCGATTATCGCGGGATTGTACATGAACCGTCTCCACAAGGGCATGCTGTTGCAATCCGACCCGACGGTGAAGTTCGCCATCGGCGATTTTGCCCGTAAACGTATCCTGAACGTTGATCTGAAGGTCGATTCGCCGTATAACACATACAAATACAGAGGGTTGCCGCCTGGTCCAATCCGCATTCCGGAGGCTTCCACGATGGACTCCGTTCTGCATTACCGCCATCACAACTACATTTACATGTGTGCGAAGGAGGACTTTTCGGGCTATCACAACTTCACGGCCAGTGCTACCGTCCACGCGCAAAATGCCGCCCGCTACCGAGCCGCGCTGAACGCCCGGAATATCAAGAAATAAAAAAAGGTTGCGTTTATCGCAACCTTTTCTTTTTCAGTGATCTGTACTGGATTTGAACCAGTGACCTCTTGCCTGTCAAGCAAGCGCTCTAAACCAACTGAGCTAACAGATCGTGTGCTTGAAATCGGCGGCAAAAATACACTTTTTTCGGATATCTCCAACACTTTTCGAAAAATTATTTTTGCGCCTGCATTATTTCTTCTTGCTGCGCTCTCCGAGGTTGATGAAATGCTCGTAGCAGTGGGCTCCTGTAGGTTGTCCGTCATTTGGGTTTGGGAATTGACATTATGGCAGGAAATTGCCAGCAACATGGTTGCGGCTAACAGAAAAACAGTATATTTCATTTTTTCAGATTTATATTATTGAATCTTTTTCTCCGCTTGTCTCACATCATCAGCAGAGTGCGCAAAAATACAAAATAATGTCAACGGATAATCTTTGCAATTTTATAATACCGCTTCCTTATCACCACTATTCGCACTATCCAAATCGCGAAGAAGATATTGGAAAGAATCTTGTAGAGCGGAGGCATGGTGACGAACCAGGAGACAATCCAG
>CAMJXE010000057.1 GCA_946409645.1 uncultured Bacteroidales bacterium | reverse complement strand
AGATGATTGACTTAGGATGGCCCTGCGCTGGAAGTTGGAATTGGGACTCCTCTACCGATCCATTGGGCGGCACACCTGGAAAGCCCAATTCAATCCGCAATACACTGTATGACAATACATTACCAACAATATCTGGTGTCACGACAATCGATCCCTCCACCTTGCGCGTACACTTGTCCAAAACCGTGGTGGTAAGTATCACCGAGAGTATCAGCGTTTTTCAGACATCACCATTGTTAAACATTCTGAGCATCAAAGAGGTAGCCCCTGAATTCTCATCGGTGGATATCCTTTTCTCTGAACCAATCAAATCCGACACCCAATATCGACTCAAGCTAAAAGGAACAATAGTAGATTGTGGTGGTAACAGCTATGATGTGGACGAAGACACCTTATTCGGGAACTCGCACCCTCCAACGAAAAATGATTTGGTGATCAATGAGATACTAACAAATCCATCGGATGGATCCAACGCCGACTATGTAGAAATCTACAACCGTTCAGGGCGAATCATCGACTTGAAGGATGTGAAAGTCGGCTATGGAGGGGACACGTTACCGCAAAAGTCGGTAAACGCCTGTTCCAAAGGGTTTCAACTTCGCCCCAATGAATATGCGGTGTTGTGCAAGCAGCGTTTGTTGACGATACAACAATATATATGTAAAAACGAAAAGGTTTTAATCGAATGCGACTCACTGCCCGATTTCGCCATCAGCCGTGGCGTCATTCACTTAACTGACAGAAGTTTACGTTCTATCGACCGGCTTGAATACTCCGAAGAAATGCATTATCCGAAGTTACTGACCACTAAAGGAGTATCATTGGAACGGCTTTACGCAGACCGTCCGACGCAAGAGGTGAGCAACTGGCGGTCGGCAGCGGAGAGTGCTGGCTACGGCACACCTGGCTATCGCAATTCGCAGGCCGGTTGCTCGGAAACAGATGCAGAATTTGCCGTGATACCAGAGGTTTTCTCGCCAGACAACGACGGAATCGAAGATTACGCCGAAGTCATTTGTCAGTTCTCGGAAGAGGAAAACCGCGTGAGTATCATGGTGTTCAATAACAGAGGGCACCTCGTCAAACAACTTGTCAACAACGTGTTATGTGGATCTACGGCTAATTTTCTATGGGATGGTATCGACGACAGAGGACACTCCGCACCAGCAGGCATTTATGTCGTTCAGATTGAAAGTTGGAATCTGCGCACGGGAAAGACATCGCGCAAGCGGAAAGCTGTCTCTATTTATCGATAGTAAACTTCAGCCCATCATAGCCTAAAGTGACGTGTGGCGGCAGCGTCTTTTCCACATCGGCATACAAGCCCATGTGATGGGAGCTGTGCGTCAAATAGGCATGTTGCGGACCGACCTTTTCAACAAACTGCAAGGCTTGCTCAACATTGAAGTGAGAATAATGTTTCTCATGATGCAAGGCGTTCACCACCAGCACTTCCACACCATCAAGGAGTGCCATTTCGGAATCTGCCACGAAACTGGCATCTGTGATATATGCAAACTTCCCGATGCGATAACCTAAGATAGGCAAAGTGAGATGTTTAACCTGAATTGGCTGGATTTCAACATTTTGAACAAAAAAACTATCGTAACGAATAGGATGCAGTTGGAATGATGGAGCACCTGGGTATGGATGCTCTTTGAAGGCGTAATCGTAATCTTTGCGCACCACGTTCAGCACACGTTGCATGCCGTAGATGTCCATGGGACTTTTGCGGCGAAAATAGATAGGACGGATGTCGTCAAGGCCAGCGAGGTGATCCTTATGTTCATGGGTAAGGAGCACCGCATCAACATCTGTAATTTGCTCGCGCAGAAGCTGTTGCCGAAGATCAGGTCCCGCATCGATGAGCAGATGCACGCCCTCGACTTCCACGAATGCGGAGGTGCGCAGGCGTTTGTCGCGCGAATCCAACGACTGGCACACCTCGCACTGGCATCCAACCACGGGCACGCCCTGCGAAGTTCCGGTTCCCAAAAGCGTAATTTTCATCATATACTGAAAATGTCAAAACGAAGCGGCAAAAATACGAATTTTCAGGCATCAGGCAAGTGGCGATAAAAAGCCGTGGCACAGACGACGAAGCGTTTGCCGTCTCAAAAAGCACAAAAAACAGCATTTTCCCTGCAATATTTTTTCAACTTTTCCGTTAACGGCGAGTCTAACTGCTAACTGCAAACTCACTTCAATAACCAATAACCTATAACCTATAACCATTATCCAATGAAAGTACATTTTATCGCCATCGGAGGAAGCGCCATGCACAATCTTGCTATCGCCCTCAAAATCAAAGGATTTGAAGTCACAGGGTCGGACGATGAGATCTTCGACCCCGCCAAGGGACGCCTCACCAAATACGGCATATTGCCCGACGACATCGGCTGGCATCCAGAGAAAATCACACCTGACCTCGACGCCGTCATCCTCGGCATGCACGCTCGTGAAGACAACCCTGAGCTACTGAAAGCCAAAGAATTAGGATTACGAATATACTCCTATCCTGAATATCTCTACGAACAGAGCAGAAACAAGGTTCGTGTGGTAGTAGGCGGCAGCCACGGCAAAACCACCATCACCTCCATGATTATACATGTACTTCAGAATCAACATGTTGACTGCGACTACATGGTCGGTGCGCAACTCGAAGGCTTCGAGGTCATGGTGCGTCTCTCCGACAATGCCAAGGTGATGGTCATTGAGGGTGATGAATATCTCACCTCCCCCATCGACCGCCGTCCGAAATTCCACGTCTATCAGCCCACTGTCGGTATCATCAGCGGCATCGCGTGGGACCATATCAATGTATTCCCTACTTTCGAGAACTACGTGGAACAGTTTGAAATCTTCGCCAAGATGATTCCCGCTGACGGACAACTCATTTATTGTCAAGAAGATGAAGAACTCCGCAAGCTCGGCGAACGCATCACCAACACTACCCGAAAGCCCTACGGCGTGCATCCATACTTCATTCAGGATGGCATCACCTACCTCAAACAAGGTGAGAAATCCTATCCGCTACAGATTTTTGGCAAGCACAACCTGATGAACATCAACGCCGCTCGGTTAGCATGCAACGCTTTGGGGATCACCGATGATCAATTCTATGAAGCCATCGTCTCCTTCAAAGGCGCATCAAAACGTTTGGAATTGGTCGCAAAAACAACCGAATGTGCTGTATATAAAGACTTTGCACACTCACCTTCCAAACTCAAGGCCACTATCAACGCTGTGCGTGAACAGTATCCCGACCGTAAATTGGTGGCTTGCATGGAGTTGCACACTTTCAGCAGTCTCACGGAGGAGTTCCTAAAACAATACGCCCATGCAATGGATGAGGCGGATGTGGCCATGGTTTACTTCTCCCCCGCCGCCGTGCAGCACAAAAAACTGCCTCCTATCCACACTGAGATGATTTTCCAAGCCTTCCAGCGCGACGATTTACAAGTTTTTAACGATTCCGAAAAGCTTCAAAACGCCCTATTGTCAACGGATTGGCACAAGTCGGTGCTGCTCCTGATGTCGTCAGGAAATTTTGATGGAATAAATTTAAACCATTTCGGAGAAAAAATTGTACTTTTGCCGGCTTAATTTTTAAGACATATATAAGAAATTAATCATATAAAAAAACAATAAAAACAACTAAAAATGAAAAAGTTAAGTTTGTTATTATTAGCATTGGTGGCTGGTCTTTTCTGCATAGCCCAACCAGAAATCAAATTTGAAAACACCACTTACGACTTCGGCAAGATCAAGGAAGAAGGCGGCAAGGTTACGGGCAAATTCATCTTCACTAATATCGGCAACGAGCCTCTGGAGCTGACGAATGTACGCCCCGGTTGCGGCTGCACGGCTGCAAACTACACAAAAGGAGCCATTGCTCCCGGCGCACAAGGTTATATTGAAGCCACATACAACCCGTACAATCGTCCAGGTGCTTTCAACAAAAACATCCGCGTGACGACCAACGAACCTCGTTTCCTGGAAAACGACAAAGCTACTCCTCACATGATTTTCATCAAAGGCGAGGTTATCAAACGCCCCCCGACAGAATTTGAAGTGGCTGGCTACAAGAATGGTTCTGGCATGGTACGCATCAAAGAGGTGAACGTTTCACACAACCTCCTGAACACCGAAAGCGTTATGGACACTTTCCTCATCCGCAACTTCTGGAACAAGCCCGTCTCTATCCAATTCGAAAAGCCATCCGAATTCGTGTCTGAGGTCTATCGAAATTTCGGTGCAGAATTGCTCCCTGGACAAGAAGGTACTTTCGTTTTGAAATATGATGCCAGCAAACGCGCCAGATTTGGTCAACTGAAAGATGCCATCACCTTCAAGACTAACGATTCCCTCGAACCCACGAAGCGCATCAACTACGCCGTGAACATCAAAGAAGATTTCTCCAAACTGACTCCCAAGCAGTTGAAGAACGCTCCGGTCAGCAATGTTTCCGTCACCACAGTCAACTTTGGCGATATGCAGAAAAACACCACCAAAACAGAAGTCATCACACTGACCAACACGGGTAAAACGCCTCTTCTGATCAGAGCTTTGGAATCCAGCAACTCACTGTTCCGCGTTTCTTCCAACATGATGGAAATCCCTAATGGCGGTTCCGCTCAAATCACCATCTCTTTAAAGGCTCCTGGGCGTTCCAGCACCCAAAACGCTACTATTGATATCATCACTAATGATCCTGCCAATCCTAACCGCACGATTCAGGTCAACGCAAAAGTGTTATAATCAAGGAATAAACAACATTTTCCCTATAAAAAAAATCCCTGCAAGCTGATTGCAGGGATTTTTTGTTGACATATCTTTCTAAACCAAATAGGATTCAAACTGCGGTGCTTACTCTATTAATACAATCGGCTATTTCCTTGTTTAAGTTCCTCATCCGTAGGTACATTATCCTTTATGGTATCCACATCTATCACTAATGGGCGACCATAGCGCGGAGGATCAGCGACATGTGTGGTTGTCCTCTTTCGTGGAGTTTCCGATACTGAATCCACCGCTTTTTCCGAATGTTCTTTTCCTATAACTTGCTTCTTTGACGTCTTTATATCTGATTCTGAAATCAGGTAGGTTTCTGAACTATGATTATCGGTTTCCGGGATAATGGTTTGGGTAATTGAATCCACGGAAGACTCTGATTGTGGAGATTCTGTGTTGGAGGGAGTATGGTTGACACCCTGATATCCGAAGTAAGCCACTATTCCTCCGACAACCAATGCGGAAGAGATTCCCAACGTCCAATAGCGGGCAGACGTGAACTTTATTCCAGACTTCCGCTGAAATTTTTTCCATGCCGAATGTGTGTATGGATATTCGGCTTGTTCTGCCTTTTCTCTAATAAGTTTGTCAAAATCCGTCATACTATTCGTTATCATATTGATTTATAGCACTTTTAAGCCTTTTTCGCGCATTATTAACATGCCATGCCGAAGTATTTTCCGTTATATTGAGTTGTTGCGCGATTTCCCCGTGGGAGAACCCTTCAAACACGAAAAGGTTAAATACCGTTCGGGTGACTGGCGGTAGCTGTTGAATCATATTGACCATTTCCTGAGACGACATTTTAGATATGGCATCATTAATATGATAATCTGTCATTTGGCTGTCCGATAGTTCGTCAATATCAACAATGTCAACCCTGTTGTCATATTTCCGACGGTAATCCAGCGCAGCATTGCGCACAACACGCTTCATCCAAGCTTCAAAAGAACCCGAGTCTTCATATTTGTCCAAATTAGAGAAGACTTTCAAGAAACCGTCATTCAGCATATCGTCCGCCTCGTCGCTATTGCCAGCATAACGCATACAGATTGCCATCACACAACTGTAGAAGTGTTTGAACAGTTTGCGTTGTGCGCGGGCATTGCCAACACGACATGCGCTAACCCACTCTAACAGCTCTGACTGGTCTCTCATTTATAATAACGTAATTTGTAAACGGAATCTTGGGTGGTACGACATTTTTTTTTAACATCGTATCCATATCAAAATGAGTTACTTAACAATTTTGAATCCCAAAGAAGCCAGGAACATATTCGTCAATTTCGTGCTTGGCTCACTCGTGGCAGTATATTTGAAACGGTCAGCTGCTATACCGTAACTAACGTCCAATGTGAATCTCCAGAAATCGATACCTAAGCCAACTTGACCACCCCATTGTACAGCATTGGTCTGCCATCCTGATCCGTCCAGGTTATCGGCAATTTTGAAATCAAAACGGGGACCGATGGTAAGATGGAATTTGAAATTTTCATTATTGACGAAATGATATCCCAACAAAGCAGGAACAGAGATAAAATGCTGTTTCAGTTGGACATTTTCAGCGATTTCATCTCCAAGTTCCAGAATAGAGGAACGTTTAAACACGTAATTGACTTCTGGTTGGAAATAGAAACGGTCACCTAAGCGCATGAAGATACCAGCTTCCCAACCTATTTTCTTCTTGGTCAAATCCACATAGTTAGCTGCATTGGCAGACCCTTTAATACCTAATGAAAATTGGGCTTTAGCCGTAGAGACGGTCATGACATTGATCAAAAGGACAGAAAGCCCTGCTATCAACAACGATTTCTTTTGCATTTTTTTCATTTTTTCTCCAATTATTATATGTCAAAACATTTATTTTAAACGACAGAAGTGAAGATTTAGTATATATCGTCAACATATACCGCGGATTTCGTTAATGTCGGCAATTCCTTCCGCTTGGCAAAATTGTGAGAGATTGTTAAGAATATCGAGACCTGCCATTGGATTGTTGAAGTTGATGGTTCCAATCTGGACTGCTGTTGCACCAGCCATCACGAATTCAAGCATGTCCTCCGCCGTGCAGATGCCACCGATGCCAATAACGGGGACATTCACCTGTTTACAAACGGAGTGCACCATACGCAGGGCGATGGGTTTGATTGCCGCGCCCGACAGCCCGGCATAGACATTGTTGAACACTGGTGTGCGCTTGTGGATATCGATAGCCATGGCCTGGAAAGTATTGACCAAGGAGAGTGCATCAGCACCAGCTGCTTCACAGGCCAACGCCATCTCCACGATATTCTCCGCATTAGGAGATAATTTGACAATCAATGGTTTATGGCAGACTTTGCGTACGGCTGTCACCACTTCGCGGGCAACATCGGCTTTGATACCAAACGCCATACCGCCGCTCTTCACATTCGGGCAAGAGATATTCAGCTCCAGCATGTCAATGTCTGCTTCTGAAAGCATGGACGCTCCAGTGATGTAATCCTCCATGCTATGGCCACCCATATTGGCTATTAACACATTACCGAAACGGCGCATTTGGGCAATTCCCGTGGCAATAAAAGCCTCGACACCAGGATTTTGCAGTCCTACACTATTCATCATGCCCGATGCTGTCTCCCAAACGCGGACACCTTCGTTGCCATCCTTAGGGTGAAGGGTCAGTCCTTTGGAACTGATGCCACCAAGGCAACCCACGTCATACAATTCATGATATTCTTCGCCAAAACCAAAGGTCCCCGAAGCTGCAATGATGGGGTTTTTGAACGTAACCCCTGCAATTTCCACTGAAAGTTTAACTGTATCCTTCATTCTCTTAACAATCTTAATCTTAATTAAACAACAAGAAAACACTAAAGTTTGGTCCTACCATAACAGGTCTGTACTGAGGAATACCGGTCCGTCCTTGCAGACGCGTTTCATGCCCAATTTGGTACGGATACTACAACCCAGGCAGGCACCGATACCGCAAGCCATACGATGTTCAAGGGAACAGTAGCAGGTGGTATTCACTGCCGCACACATTGCAGCCACTTTCCTCATCATCACTTCGGGGCCGCAGGTAATCACCGCATCGTAGTTTTCCGGTTTCAGCAGGTCGGTGATGAACCCTTTATACCCCTCTTCGCCATTTTCGGTGGAGACGAATATGTTGGCACAATAGGGATCAAAATCCTTCACGGCAAATAAGACATCTCTAAACCCGAGATAAGCATCCACATTAACGCCTTTGTTGGAGAGCACTTTAGCGGTTTCGCAGAGCGGCGGGATACCAACACCGCCGCCCAACACCGCCACTTTTCCTTGTAGCATCTCGCAGGGGTATCCGTTCCCGCAGGGTCCTAACAAACGAATCGGATCTCCCTGTTTTAGTTGCGCCATCTTGCCAGTTCCCTGCCCCACCAAGCGATACATAAAATGCAGAACATCGGGTTCCGATTTGAAAATGCTGATCGGGCGCATCAGGGTAAGTTCCTTATCCCAGCTCTTAAGCATGAAAAACTGACCTGCACCAGCCTCAACATCTCTCCGCTCTACCTGTAACACAAAAACATCATCAGTAATCTGCTGATTTGCGACAACTAAACTTTCAAAATATCTCATAACCTGACTATTACGTTGACAATCTGATTCTTCGAAATGATGCGGCGAAGATATGAAAATTTTGCATGTGAAAAAAATCAGTCGTACAAAAGAATTTTTTCCGTTCTGATCAGTTTTGCCCCAGATGTAATCCGCACCAAATATATCCCATTGGAGACATGATACATATCCACAATAGTGGGATTCTCAATGGGACCTTTCAACAGTTTTCTACCAGTCAAATCAAAAACTGCATATTCATAAGGCGCTTCGTGTGCAAAACCTGTTTCATGATATATTTGCGGAGAGTGCACATGTAATTTTTTCCCGTTTGCCAAAGTCCAATTGATGGAATTGTTTTTCCCCTCTTTCAGATTACCGTTGCCTAAAACAATCGTTTTCGAAGTTGCTGGAGAGCGTAAACCGGCGTGGTTTTCTGCTATCACGCTAAAGCTTGCCAATTGACCTGGATCGTATTGATTGCAATGAGCGCACGAAGTTGACGAACCGTTATCAGACCACAACGGGGTCCACTGGCACTGCGAACAGGGCTGATTTCGATAATAGTATCGCTTGATGCCCGACTGACCGTCTATTGATGGATTCCATGAAGTGGATAATTGGATTTTCATGGAGCCATCGGGCATAGTCACCGTCTCCGCATTCAAAGCCAGACCTGTTACCGCTGGCGGAGGTGTATAGTCCACTCTCAAAGACTTCTCTACCAACGGAGAAAACTTATAAGCCTTATCCACCACAATGGATTTCAGTTTTGTTCGGCTTCCTCCATTCACCGCTTGCACCTGAAGATCGGCACCAATGCCTGATCCTACCAGAATCTGCAAACTCGTGCTCCGAGATCCATACACCCGCAAATTATCGACACACACTGAAGCTTTTCGGGTCACAAAACCTATATAAGACTGGGAGGTGGTGGCCAAAACATTATCCACCGCCCGCAGAAGGCGGTTAGCGTGCCGCATCACCACAATTTCACCCGTGGAACTGTCAAAAACAACCCGGCAAAGATACTTTGTCCCCATTTGGAAATAGACTTGATTATTGGTCTTCAGGAGGCGTTTGGCCCCGAGTATCAACCGATAGATGCTGGCAGTGTGGTTTGCCCTGTCAAAACATACTTCATAGCCGGAGAACAGGGAAGTTTGCGATGGCGCATTCCCACAATTAAAGAAAAACGAGCATTTGTCACCGCTATTAAACTGAAGATAAAAGTCGTACAAGTAGGCTGTTCTCTCAGAACCGTTGTGACGAGCCGCTATACCGACATAATCCGCATTGGCGTTGTTTTGTCGGAGTTCACCGTTCTGCACAACCCATGGAGAGGAAGTATTGTTCACCCAAATATCTGTGTTCAGCGCATTGTCGAAATTATCACACAAGAAGCCCTTTTCCGAGCGTGCCGACCACACTGTTCCATTGGATTCCATGATTTGGAAGAATCGCCATTTCACGCCATTGTCATCAGAATCAGAAAACACAGCCCAAAAGTCCTTCGTAATCCATTGCGATTCATCGTTTGCGATGAGGGTTTGTGGAGCCGCATTATCTGTCAACGGCTCATTCTCGTCTGGTTCCCAATCGTTGATTTCCACATCATCGTCGTCTTCATCCCCATCATCAATATCATCATCGGGATCATCCGGTACGACAGGGGATGTAGTGTTAGCCTGCCATTGTGCCGTCCAGCCAGCCGCTGTCGTAGCGCAATCAGAACGGAACTCGACAAGCAATTTGTCACCCGAAACTGTCACTTGTCCTGGCGATTGCGTATTCCAACGCCCAACCAAGGGAGAAAAAACTGTCCCTCCATTATATATCCACATAAAGTCGTAATCTGGTTCCAAATCGAAGCTTTGGAATGTCAACGTGACACTCTCCGCTCCCGGTTCATGGATCAAATAGAGTTTCCGTTCATCGTCCCCATAATCACCGGACGATCCTCCCGAATCGGTAAATGATCCACTTGAACCTGACAACTGGATCACGACAGGATTGTCGTTGACCAATTTGTAATAGTAGTTCCAGTTCCAATATGGTCCGGGATCCGTATGCGTTTGGTTCGGATAATGCTGATGACCACGTATTTGCGTGCAAGCAGTAGCACCGCCAAGACTGTGTACCCCATAGTTTAGGACTGTGCCATCGTCCAACGTGTCGCGATAGAACATCCTATGCGGATTGATGTTTCGTCTCGAACAGATATTTTTGACGAGATTGGCTGACGACTGATACATCGCCGTAGTGAAGTAAGAATAGATGTTGCCATAAGCCTCATGCTCAATGCCAATGGTATAGCTATTGGCGACCCCAACATGCCATGCCTTGTCGGCCTCACGCACCATCTGGGTAACCTGACCATCTACAGAACGAATCAGGTAATGAGAGGAGGCCTTAGCACTGCAATTCTTGAACCACGCAATGGCCCCCGAATAGGTTCCTTGCGTATAATGGATGGTAACCGAGGTGATGGCAGCCCCTCCTCTACCCACTGTGTAATTACAACTCGCCGCAGGCACAAAGACCGCATTGGGATAATCTGGCACCGTGTTCACTGCCCCCGAGTTTCCGACAGCGGGCAATACCACCCGTGGACTCCTAAGTCGGTCAAGTTCCTCCCCGAAAAGTTCTTCCATGTGGATTGTCCTTCTTGGCACGCCTAACCGAACGTGATCCTCCTGCTCCAAAAACCAGTAAATCATGTAAAGGTAGCTGTTCATCGCGAAATCTTCCGCCAAGTTTTCGGTCAATGGCAACTCGCACAAATCGATTAAAATTTGACGATACCGCTCCATTGAATCACTAAAACATTGATATTCACGCTGTTTCATAGCAAACGCACAAGCGTATGCCTTCACGGCTGTCCCTGGCTGCCAAAGAATCTCGTCCAACGAAAATGGGGTCATGGAGGCTAACAAACGGGCGTTCTCCCGGAAAACGCCCTTCCCATGAAGCGTTAAACCCATAACAGTATAGTTTCGAGGCATTTGTGATATATCAGTCTCCATAGTATCCAAAACATTGTTCGGACTGAAACGAACATACTGAAACGAAACTGACTCCAAAACCCCTCGCGGGACTGTTGGATATTCTCGGTAAGCATCATCGAACCAACTCCTTACCTCTTGGTACTGTCTCCAAAGATCATCTTGAATTTGTTGGTCACACACCTGTTTGAGTCGTTCTAAGTCATCATTTGACTGCGCGTAGATTTGCGCTGACCATAACAACACTAACACCCATAAAATCTTTAATTGCACTCTGCATTTCATAGTTTAATTTTTTTTTTGTGAATAAATTGTTTTTGTCGATGCAAAGATACAACAAGGAAAAGCGCTTGTCAAGTCTTTTGGTTGATTTTTAACAATAATTAACAGCAGATTTTATAAATCATTAGTAACAAAGAGGATACAAATCACCCAAAGAGGAGATTATGCAATTATTATCTTAAAAAATCTTAACTTTTGAATTCACGGCACTCACAAATCGACAAAAATAAATCCAAAGGAAAGAAGATCAAGGGTGAATTTCGCAGATTTTATGAAAAATCAAGCATTTTCCGAATTCAATGTAACGACAACAGCATACTGTGTATTGTTGGTTACAGGGGTCAGGAAAAGGGTTCCGGAAAACCACATTCCATCACGATATCGCATCGGATTTTGCAGAGACGTTGCCCGCAACGTCTCTACGTCTCCACGAACAATTTGGAACATGCCGCGGGATTCCGGATGACAATAACGGGCATAAATGTCGTGGGCTGCCAAACCCATAGTTTTCCGCAAGTTAACTTCAACAAATGGATGTAGCTTACAGACTCCATCTTCTTGATAGACAAACATATCCACACCTGCTTCGCCTTGGTAGCACGGAGCAATCTTTTCTCTGAGAAATTGTGCAACCAGAGATTGGACATACTCTACCTCTGCAATATTTATATATAAGAAGAGATGTTGGAGTATTGCATGGTCTGGCATCAACAGGTTGCCACCATAGCCATAATGTTCAGTTTTGAAAAGTGAATAACCTCGAAAAGTAACATCACCGTTATGGCATGAAAATTCCATCGCAAAATCCTGAACCACATCATATTGCCTTTCCGCCAACAAAGCCCCTTGTCTTTTGAGCACCCCTTCGCACTGACGCAGGAATGTCGGGGTGCATACCTTGTGCGCGTATAGATGTCCACGGCCGTTCCCGGAGTACGGGGATTTGAAGAGGGCGTCCGGCTTGGTCTTCACGAAATCCACCACCTCCCGGATAGAAGTCAGATACTCAGGCGATTCGGGCAATCGTTCAGGATGAGGATGCAGTCCTCGCAAATAGTCGATGGCAGAGATGGAGGTCTTGCGGTGCGCCAGCTCTCGCAGTTGCAGCAGGCGTTCCTCCGTGGGCAGCAGCCGCTCGTCCACCCCGATACGCTGCAACTGATAGACCACCGCGGCATCCCAGCCCCACGGAACCACCTTCGTGATGCGCTGCGATTCCGGCAAGGGCTGGAAGTTCTTGCGGAAATCTTTCCCCAAAGGCTCATAAGCGTCAAGCACCACGTGCTCGTCCTCTGCCAAATACCGCATAAACGGGGCACAATCATACGCGAACTTTGCCGCCGACCGCAACGCCACAAAATGAGGGTGGTTGTCGGCCAGCGCATAGTCGTGTTCGGGATTGAAAACAAGCAATTCCATTTTATGTTTATGGTTTGTTGGGGCGTATCGAATACGCCCGTTCATTATTTATCCCATACGTCCCGGCATTCACGACCCGCATGTTATCGTTCAATCGCATCACGTGTCAGGTTTTTGTAGTGTTCTGCCTTGATTTTGAGGTCGATGAGGGCATCGGTGCGTTGGTTCCGGGCTTGCATATACAGTGTTTGCGCTTCCAGGAGGTCGGATACGGGAACAAGTCCGGCGTCATAATCGGCTTTGACATCCCGAAGGTTCGCCTCGGCGTCTTGCAGGGCCAGCTCCATCAGCTTGTACTGGTTGTGGGCTTCGCCGACGTTGTTAGACGCCTGTAAGGTCTCCAAGTACATCTTTCGCATGAAATCCGCTCGCTCGTTCTTCGCCTTCTGAATCAGGATGTCGTGCTGTTTCAGTTTGTGAGAGGCTTCCCACCAGCCGGTCAGCGGAACCTGTAACGTAGTGAATGCCACTGCATTGGCATTGAAACGATCGAAAACCAAGTTACCGTAAGAAGCGGTTCCTCCTATCGTCAAATGCGGCAGGGTCTCCCCCAAAGCCATCTTTTTCTTCAATTCCTCAGCATCAACCTGTATGTCAAGCAATTGTGTCTCTTTGCGACCCATAACAGCGGCACCCGGATCCGTCCATCTCGCCTGCCATTCTGAAATCTCCCCGATGGTGTCGGTCAGTATGAGGATTCCCGTGTCTTGCCCAATCGCCTGACCGAGGGCTGTGGTGGCTAATCGAATGCCATTTTGGAGTTTTTCGCGATTGCTATAGATTTCTGTCCACTTGAGTTTCACTTTAAGGACATCATTATTAGAGACCAATCCGGCTTCAGCAGCCGTAGTCACATCACGGCGAAGTGTATCCAGGAAAGTCAAAGCCTGTTGAAGCGTTTTCTTTTTCTCCTGCAACGAGATAATCAGCCAGTAGTATTCCTCCACTTGCTGAAGGACACGGTCTTCGGTAAGCTGTCCTTGCAATTCTGCGGCTTCCACGCCCACTTTCGCCAACTTGTTACCGTTCACAATCTGTCCGCCCATATAAACTGGCTGCACGAGCATCGCGCCTGTCATCACGCCGTTCTCGCACAGCGAAATCCGGTCGGGCAGTCCCATCGCGGCACCGTATTCGTAGTAGAGGTTGTGCAGCCACTGCCGCGCCTGGGCGTTGCCGATGTCGTCGATACCATATTCGATGAGCGGTTTCGCTGCATAATAGCCGCCCGCCATGACGCTCACATTGGGGAAATATTTGGTAAACGCCTGCTTTTTCACCTCCTGCGCCGCCTCCACATCCAGCGCGGCATTCTTGATCTCCAAATTGTTGCGCAACGCCAACGCCTTGCAACTGTCCAAAGAGAGCAAACAGCTGTCCATAGGGAGGGACTGCGCCGAGACCGCAGCGCATCCCAACAACATCAATAATATCGCAATTATTCTATTCATCATATCATCGCATCATCGCATCATCGCATCATCGCATCATCATATCATCGCATCATCGCATCATCGCCTCAACTTCCATTATTTGAATATTTGCCAATATGCCACGGGCAGCACTGTCACGACCAACGGCAGGGAGAAAATCGTACCAAAGCATATCACCACGCCCATCGGCATCCAAAGGGCTGTGTGCGCCACGATCATCGGCATCACGCCCAAAGCAGTAGTGGCAGAGGTCAGGAAAATGGGGCGCATACGGCGCTTTCCCGCTTCAAAGGCCGCCTCTTTGGAGGATAAACGATGATTCCGACGCAAATGTTCGGCATATTCAAACATGATTATCGCATTTCGGACAATAATGCCCATCAGACTCACCACTCCCAACACTGCCGTGATACTGAAGTCGAGACGGAAGAGCCACAAGCCGAGGCAAGCTCCGAAAACGCAAATCAAACTTGCTGACAATGTGAGAAATACAATATCCAGACGACCGAAATGGTAGAGTAAGAAGACAAACAAGACCGACACAGCCGCGATAAAACTGACCACAATCTGCGGAATCACCTGGTTGTTGGCATCGGTTAAACCTCCATAAACAATCTCAACATCTTCCGGAAGAGTAGGTTTCAGTTCCTTTTGGACATAGCGATCGACTTTTTTCATCACTTCGGGCTGGCTTTGTCCATAAGTCAAATCCGCTCCCACAGTAACCGTTCGGACACTATTTCGTCGATTGATGACGGCATCGTGCCATTCGGGACCGACTTCAGCAACCTGACGTAGAGGAACCCAAGTTCCTGGCATCGAGGTCGGTATGAGCATGTCTTCCAGCGCTTGGTAGCTGACAGTGTCGCCGTGCTCTTGCGTGTAAAGCATTACCGGCACCTTATAATCCCCTTCCCAAACGTTGGTCAAATTCTGCCCGCCCAAGGCTGCGGAAAGGTAGATCGAAAGGGCACTTTGCGTGACACCAAGACGCGTGGCTTCGTCGCTCTTCAACGAAACTTGGATGTTTTGTGAGGTCTCGTCCATATTGGAATGCACCCAGGTCAGCTCCGGCAGTGTGTGCATAAAGTTCTTCATCGAATCAGCTGCTGCCTTCAAAAAAACGAAATCATTGCCTTTAAAACGCACCTCAACAGGATTCTCAACTACCTGATAATCTATCTGTTTAAACCGGACATAGGCATTGGGGAAATGATATTCGTATTTGGGTCCATACTCTCGAATGAGCTTCAAAGTGTTCTGTTCCGAAGATGTGTTGACAATGAACTGCGCATAGTTCTTATGTGCCATTTGTGGAGCGTAGGCGGCATGGAAGCGCGGTGAGGAACAGCCTATAAAGGATGTGACAGACACCACGCGAGGATCGTTGCGCAACACCATCTCCATACTGTCCGCAACGGCTTCCGTTTGCGCCAACGTGCTACCATCAGACAAATGCATCTCCACTGCAAAACAGTTGCGGTCGGCCTTAGGCATCATCTGGATTTGCAAACGGGTGAAAAGAAAGCCGCCTAATATCACAGCACTTAGCCCAATGATAATCACAGATGCCGGGTGACGAAAACAGTGTGTCAACACTTTCTCATAAATATTTTGTAATAAGGCAAAAAATCGGTTTTGGGCCGCCTCGAAACGGTTTGGTGCAACACCATCTTGATTCCTCTTAATGAAAACCGTTGACAGATAAGGAATCACCCAAACAGCGTAGAAGATGGAGCAAACCAAGGCAAACAAGACCGTCCAAGGAAAAAGCTGCACAAAGTCGCCTAAAGGCCCCGTGATGATGCGCGTCATCGGGAAAAACATGCCCGATATGGCGAGAGTGGCCAACGACATAGGGACGAACAGGATTTTAGTGCTGTAAAACGCCGCGTACCAACGAGAATAACCGCGATACAACATGTCGGTATAACCATCAATGACAATCACGGAGTCATCAACAATCATACCAAGCACCACGATAAGCGCAGCCAGGGTGACGGTGTTCAGTTCAATGCCGCAAATATACATCAGTCCTAACGTGATGGCGGTGCAAACGGGCACGCTGGAGCCTGACACCAAGGCTGTTCGCAGCGGGAAGAGCAGTAACATCACGGCAATCACAACGAGAATGGAAAAAAGCAGGTCGCGCAAAAAAGACATCACAGACTTGTTGACTACATCTGGCTGGTTGGTGATTCTGTGCATATCGACATCGGGTGGCAGATTTTTTTTGCATTGAGAAATCTCCTTTTCGACCTTTTTCCCGAAGGCCACGATGTTGTTACCCGGAGCCATCTCCATGGATATCAGCACGGTAGAGTTTCCGTTGTATTTGATGTAGTTTTTCGGTTTCGCATAACGGCGTTCGATGGTGGCAATGTCTCGCAAGCGCACGACATTTCCCGTAGGATCGGCATATACAATCTGCTCACCTATCTCATACTCAGACTGATACGGAATCGTAACATGTACCTGTGCCTCGCCATCTTCGTTCTCCAAACTGCCGCCCGCTGTACGAAGTCCTTGGGTAGCCAGTTCCAGCATCAGAGCTCGCTGGCTTATGCCGTAAGCCGCCATTTTTTCCTGATCCACCGTCACGGCAATTTCCTCATTCTGCTGTCCAAGAATCTTGAGGTTGCCCATTTCAGGGATGGTGCGCAATCTGTCGCAGAGCAGCTCCGCATAGTCTTCCAGTTCGCGTGGCGTGCGTTCAGGTGATTCCACGGTGAGCAGCATGGAGGAGGTGTTCCCGAAATCATCGACCACCACTATCTCGAGCACCCCCGCCGGTAATGAAGTCTTCTTGAAAAGTTGCAGTCCATGGCGGATTTTCGACCACGCCTCGTCCTTGTCCCTCACCGATACGCGCAACTCCGCATAGATGTAAACTATGCCGTTTTCGGTCACCGAGTAGGTCTTCTCTTTGTCGATTTCGGTGTAGGTAAACAGGAAGCGTTCCAGCGGCTTTGTGACTTGTTCCTCGACCTCCTGAGAGGAAGCGCCGGGATAGACCGCCGCCACAATCCCCTGCCTAATAGTAAATTGCGGAAACTCGTCCTTGTGCAGCTGCGTCAAAGCGAATATACCAAAGGCAACCAAGCAGGCCACAACAAAGAAGATGATCTTGTGGCTGCGCATCGCGGAGAGTATATGATGTTTCGTTGCCATTATTCTTTATTTTGACTGAACTATCCTCATGCTGAACTATCTTCGCTTTGGTGAGTTTACTTGCACTTTGTGAGTCTTATCGCTCCACACCGCGCTACGCTTGTGCGGGATTACTTGCACTTCGTGCGTTTTGCCTCTTCGAGGCTGCTCAAGGATTTCTTTTGTTGTCTATTATTAATTCTGCATTCGTATATAATTTTTGAAAGCCTGCCGTGATGATAGTGTCGCCAGGATTCAATCCGGAGGTGACAAGCACGCCATTGGACACGAATTCCGAAGAGGTGATGAGGCGATGTTGGGCACGACCGTTCTCCACGACCCAGACAGAAAGTCCTTCGGGACGGGTTTGCACACATTTGGCAGGTACCACAACTCCCTGGTTTTCTGGTTGATTCAGCATCACCTTGCAGACCATTCCGGGCAACAACGCCTTGTCTGCGTTGGGGAAGGCGATTTTCACCTGATAGCTATGGGCGATAAGGGAGGCTGACATACTACGTTCCGAAATGCGGCCCGTGAGCATCCGGTTTTGGAGTGCGGGAACGCATACGTAGGCTTCGCGGCCTACCACCACGGAGTTTATCTCACTCTCTGGCACTGAAAAGGTTACGGAAACGCTACCCATATCTAAAAGCGTGACCGCCGGTTCTCCGGGAAGCATCGTGCTGCCA
>CAMJXE010000056.1 GCA_946409645.1 uncultured Bacteroidales bacterium | reverse complement strand
TTGTAAGGCACATAGAGCTCCATCTGGGTGAACTCAGGGTTATGGAAACGGTCCATACCCTCGTTGCGGAAGTCTTTGGAGAACTCATACACACCATTGAAACCGCCGACAATCAGCTTCTTGAGATAGAGCTCGTCAGCGATACGCAGGTAGAGCGTCATGTCGAGAGTGTTGTGGTGGGTTTTGAAGGGACGGGCCGCCGCACCGCCGTACAACGGTTGCAGAATCGGGGTCTCCACTTCAAGGTAACCCTTTTCGTTCAGATAGTTACGCATGGTGTTCACCAGCAAAGTGCGTTTGATGAACGTGTCTTTGATATGCGGATTCACGATGAGGTCAATGTAACGCTGACGGTAGCGCTGCTCGGGATTCTGGAAAGCGTCATAGACCACCCCGTCCTTCTCTTTGACAATGGGTAGCGGGCAAACCGACTTGCACAGGATGGTGAATTCCTTCACGTGAATGCTGATTTCACCAGTCTGTGTGGTGAAAACGAAACCTTTCACGCCGATGATGTCGCCGATGTCCAATTTCTTGAACACGCTGTTATACATTGTTTTATCTTCATCCGGACAAATCTCGTCACGTTTGGCATAGACTTGGATTTTACCTACGGCATCTTGCAGCACATAGAAGGAGACAGCACCCATAATGCGCTGACTCATAATACGTCCGGCGATGCTCACTTCTTGGAAAAGGCTGTTGTCCTTTGGGAATTTCTCAAGGATTTCAGCGGTGGTGGCGTTCACCTCGTAGGTGGCGGCGGGGTAAGGGTCGATGCCCAAATCGAGCAAATCTTGTAATTTCTTTCTGCGGATGATTTCCTGTTCTGATAATTCAACGCTCATCGTAATAACTTTTTCAAAATGAGCGGCAAAGATACAATTTTTTCGCATTCCTAAAAATCGTACTTTTGCAGCAAATATTGGAAGCGTGTTGTATGGTATGACCTGTTATTTGTGAAAAGTGAATTGAATATGTGTTTTTTAGGAATTGATTTAGGAAGTTCGTCTGTAAAAGTATCATTGGTGGACGGTGAAAGCGGAGCCGTGCTCGCCAAGAGTTTCGCACCACAAAGTGAAGCACCCATCCTTGCCGTGCATAATGGCTGGGCAGAGCAAAATCCCGACGACTGGTGGTCGTATTTGAAAGAGGCGTTACGATCGACATTCAACTCCGCAAATATCTCTTCGAACGAGGTACAAGCCATTGGAATTACTTACCAAATGCATGGTTTGGTGCTGGTTGATAAAGATTTACAAGTGCTGCGACCCGCGATTATATGGTGTGACAGTCGCGCAGTTCCATTCGGAGAAAAAGCCTTCGCGACATTGGGGCACGACTATTGCTTAAATCATCTGCTCAACTCTCCCGGCAATTTCACGGCGGCCAAACTCGCATGGGTGAGAGCGAATGAACCCGAAGTGTTTGACCATATATATAAATATATGTTGCCTGGCGACTATTTTGCCATGCGTATGACGGGTGATGTGTGCACAACTGTGTCAGGACTTTCTGAAGGAATATGTTGGGATTTTGCTTATAATTCATTGTCGGATAAGCTTTTGTCGTTCTTCGGAATACCTAAGGAAATGATAGCACAACAGGTTCCTACTTTCGGGGAACAAGGACGACTTTCCGAATCTGTAGCTCAGGAATTGGGATTAAAAGCTGGAATACCCATCTGTTATCGTGCCGGCGACCAACCTAATAACGCATTTTCCCTTAATGTGTTGAATCCAGGCGAGGTGGCGGCTACAGCAGGTACGTCAGGGGTGGTGTATGGCATAAGCGATAAAGTTTGCACTGATCCGAAATCTCGTATCAACATATTTGCTCACGTGAATCACATGCCTGAACAGACACGATTAGGCGTGATGCATTGCACAAATGGTGTCGGAATTCTCAACGCTTGGATGAAGCGAATGGTGGCCCCCAAGGTCTCCTACGAACAATTCAACCAGATGGCTGCCCATGCACCGATAGGTTCCGATGGAGTTTCAGTTTTGCCTTTCGGTAATGGAGCAGAACGCATATTGGAGAACAGACAATTGCAAGCATCTATTCATGGTATTAATTTCAACAATCATAATGCCAATACGTTAGCTCGTGCAGCGCAAGAAGGTGTGGCTTTCTCTTTCAAATATGGTATGGACATTATGCAGGCCACGGGCATGAGTATGAGGGTAATACGCGCTGGTCACGCTAACATGTTCCTCAGTCCTATTTTCCGAACTACCTTGTCCACTGTAGCGGATGCGATGATTGAATTGTATGACGCAGATGGATCTATCGGTGCTGCGACGGGAGCAGCTTTGGGCAGCGGATTCTTCGCCTCTGCGGATGAAGCCTTCCGTTCCCTCCGAAAAATAGAAGTGGTGGTCCCGGATAGGAACCACCACGAACAGTATCTTGAAGCTTATTCCCGCTGGGAGCGTGAGCTGAAGCAGGACTTGTTGGCTTATTAATCGGCAAATCCGTTAAAGACATCATAAACATCATCTTTCAACTCATAGTAGGCATTATTTGGTTCTTCCACAGCCACTTGCGTTTTGTTCTGTGCTGAAAGCACTGTCTCGTCGCGAGTGATGGTCGGTTCGTTGACCATTCGGTTGAACGTTTCGTCATCATCGTAGTTGAAATTGGCGAAAGGTTCGTGATGGTTTTCGAATTCAAAGAGGCGAGAAGATTCGTTAGGAGTTTGGAATGTTGGGGCTGAAGGAGTCTCAGGTTCCAAAGTGACCTGTTCTTGCGCAACTTTCTGCTCTTGAAGATGTTCCTCAATAGCCGTACTGATGTTTGAAGTTTCCGGATTATCCTCGATGGTATCTACAATCACATCGTCGGTGGTGTTGATGACCACATTTTGTTCGTCTTCGTGATGATTGGAGTCGAAATTGGTGACCACGAGGGAGAGCTTGATGCTGTCGCCCAGGGATTCGTCAAGTCCGTGACCCCAGATGACATGAACGCTTTCGGACTGCATCTCTTCGAAGCGGTCGGAAAGAACCTCCAATTCACCCATCGTGATTTTCTTGGACGGGCCGTAGGTGACGAAGAAGAGGAAGTTCTTGGCATCGCTGATGTCGGCATTTTCGAGCAACGGGCAGTTAAGCACCTCGTCGAGCACTTGTTGAACGCGATCTTCGCCTTGTGCGGTAGCCAAGCCGAGGAGTGCTTTGCCGCTATTTTCCATAATGGACTTTACATCATTGAAATCGACGTTCTGTCCGTAGGTTACGGTAATGATTTCGGCCACGCACTTCACAGCGTTTTTCAGGACATCATCTACTTGCGAGTATGCATTGTCGATATCCATGGAAGTGTAGTATTTCATCAGGTTCTGGTTGTTGACGATGATGAGGGAATCTACATATTTGCTCATTTCCTCAATGCCGGATTCAGCTGCTTTGCGGATTCTCTGACCTTCGAATTTAAAGGGTTCTGTGACGACACCCACAGTGAGAATACCCATCTCTTTGGCGACTTTGGCCACTACAGGGGATGCGCCCGTGCCAGTACCTTTGCCCATGCCTGCGGCGATGAAGAGCATCTTGGTGTTATCTCCGATGAACTCTCTGATCTCCTTTTCGCTTTCATTGGCGTATTTTTGAGCCACTTCAGGCTTGGCTCCTGCACCTAAGCCATTGCCTAACAGCAGTTTTTCTTGAATTTTGCACGCGTCCAAGTGGCATTTGTCGGTGTTGCAGACCAGATAATCCACACCTTGAATGCCTTCGGCGAACATGTGTTGGACCGCATTGCTGCCGCCGCCACCCACGCCGATGACCTTGATGTCGGAACTGTTCTCTTTTGCCCCAAAATCGGGTGTAAAGTTGATAGATTCTGTCATATTTTTTGATTTATTACTTTCGGTTAATGGTTTGGCTTTTTTATGGTTTGGTTTTTTATGAAATCTGTTCAAACAGGCTGGTGAATGTTTGTTTCAGTCGGTCAGCAAACTGATTGAACCTTTTCGGTGCTTTCGGTTCGTCTTCTGGCATAGGTCTCGGTGTAGTAGTTGTCTCTTCTCCGTTGTTGGTGTCAATCTGGAAGTCTTTTGTCTGTTTCTCGATGCCGTATTTAAGCAGGCCGAGGGCGGTTGAGTAGAGGGGTTGCTTGAGTTCGTTGGAGAGAGAGTCTGCAAAACCGATGCCAGGGATGCCGATGCGGGTGTTGAGTCCGAGGTCGTATTGACATAATTCGACGAGATGGCGAAGTTTTGCGCCGCCGCCGGTGAGCACAAGACCCGCTCCGCTTTGAAGCATTTTCATGCAACCGGAGTTTTCGAGCTCTTTCTTCACAAAACCGAGAATGTCGTTGTGTACGCGGCTGTAGATGATTCTGGCTAACTGTTCGTCCGAGATTTTCAGCGGAGCTTGCTGGTGTGGACGAAGGACGGTGCTCACACGATTGGGGTTGCTTCTTTCAGGAATACAACTACCGTGGTTGATTTTCAGTTCCTCTGCAGTGTCTTCGGGAATATTGCAAACTTTGGCAATGTCTTTCGTGATGACAGAGCCGGCGAAAGGTATCACTTTACAGAATTTAGGGTGACCGTTCTGGAAAATCACCATATCGGTGGTGCCGCCGCCAATGTCGATCAAGGCGACACCGCGTTGTTTCTCATCTTCGGAAAGGCAGGAGAGTCCAGAGGCAATCGGTTCCAGAATCAGCTCTTCCGTATCGATATTCACGTTGGAGATGCAGGTATGTATCTTTTTGATTTCTTGGTAGTTGCCCATAATCACCTGGTAGTAGCCAGTGATTTTTGATCCCAGTTCCCCAACGGGGTCGAGGGATTCATGGCACGCGCCGTCAGCAGAATCCTCAATCACATATTTTTGCGGAATGATGGCGATAATCTGCTGTCCGGGAGGAAGGGCGATGTTTTCGACATCGCGTTTCATTGAATCAAGTTCTTCTTGGATAATCAGGGCGTTATGGTCGGATCGGAGAATGTAGTGTTTGCAGTTTGCAGTCCTGATATGGCGTGCGGCGATACCGGCATAGACGCTATCGATGCTCTCGACCCGGGCGTGGCTTGAGGCTAACTGCACCGAGGTCTTGATGCTCTCTTGTGCTTTGAGTAGATTCTGTATAAGACCGAATTCCACACCTTTGGAGGCGGATTTCCCGTGTCCGAGGATTTCGATTTTTCCTCTGTTGTTCAGATAGCCGATAATGGTGGCCACTTTGGTGGTGCCTATGTCGAGACCGACCATGATGTCGCTCGCCATGTTGTTGAATCCGAAATTGTTAGAGTAATTTTTCTCCATACGCGTGGTTTATTTTCTTGTTGCTATAATTCTGTTCTTGTATCTGGCGTCTAATTGGGCATAAGTGTTGTAGCCTTTGTGGGACAGACCATTTTCGTAAACCGTTTTGAGGTTTCGCAGCTTCTGGTCGGCATCGTCCATATTACCGAAGAGGATGGTTTGTCCGCCCACTGCTGTGCTCAGCTCCATTTCGCCCTGACTGTTGAGGTAAATTTGCCGGAATTGCGCCTGGTAGAAGTCGTTCTCGTTGATCTTGCGGGTCAGCGACAAAGCCTCCTGCACCTTCTTGGGTGCCTTCTTGCCGGAGGTGTGTTTGTCGGGAATGTTGCCGTTGACAATCATCAGGTAGTCCTGCATCTTGGCTGTAAAGGGCACCACAGTGCCCTCGTTATCCACAAAATAGTGTTCACCGTTAGGGGTAAACACGTGTAAGACAATCTGTTTCAACGTATAGTCAATGACCAGCTTCTTGCCGGCAAAATGCACAAAATTCACATTGGAAATGTACGGATTGGCTTTCAAAAGGGTGCTGATTTCGCCTAAATCCACCTCTTTGACCTCCTTGCCCAAAATTTCGATTTTCGCCGATGACAAAAGGCTTTCGACATCTTTTTGAGATAGCGTGACGCTCTCGTTTTGTGCATGTGCCACTACTGAAATACGTTCACAACGCTGTTTTGGCATGTGGATACATGCCAAAATGAATGCCACTAATAACGTGATACTCAACAGAATACGAACTATCGGCTTGGCGTATTTCATACAAGTTTGCACAATTACTTTTAATCTGACAAAATTAATAATAATACTCTTCTTAAAAGAGAGCATTCTGATAAAATAATAAACACAAAAATGTTGAAATATCGACTCTTTCCCGAAGATGTCTTAATGGTTCCTTTTGTCCAATCCCCACAGCAATTTTTCGCGGATGGTAGAGTAGAAATTTGTGTTGTCGAACAGAACGGTTTGGATGGAAAATGATTCTTGTGAAATGTATAATTTGGTGCTGTCGTTCAATATAATACGCTGAGTGTCAACGCATAATGAATACTTCCCCGCGCGGCCGTTAACGGAAATTTCCAAGGTTTGAGAAGCGGGGATGACCAACGGGCGCACGCTCAACGAGTGCGATGCAATGGGGGTGAGCACCACCACGTCGGTCTGAGGGTGAAGGATCGGGCCGCCACAGCTCATTGAATATGCGGTGGATCCAGTCGGCGTGGCCACAATCAAACCGTCGGCCCAATATGTGTTGATGTGCTTTCCGTCGGTGGTGACGGAGATGGCGTTGATGGAATCGATGTCGGTGGCGCGGATAGTGACATCGTTCACCACGAAATGCGTGCACAATGGCAACGGCTCGCTGCCTTCAATGTGAAGCAGCGAGCGCGATTCCAATGTGTATTCTTTCTCCAATAACATGCGAATGCATGTTTCGAAGTTGTCTTTTTTGATAGCTGACAGGAAGCCTATGCGCCCCGTGTTGATGCCTACCAACGGGATGTTCAAGTTCCCAATCAAGTTCGCGGCATCGATGAATGATCCATCACCTCCTATGGAAATCATAAAATCCACTAAACCAACCTGTTGCAGACTATTACGCGATTCAAAACACTGAAATTCAGCGTTTTCACAAGAAATGTTCTTGTGCAGCACCACCTTACAGCCGTTTTGCTTCAGGTAGGTGATCACAGAATCAATAACAGGCTGTTGTCCGGTGTTGGGACGGCTATAGAGCGCGAAAGTGAGCATTATTTGTACTCCTGAATTTCGATCTCCTTGTTTAGTATCATATTGGCATTCAATGCCATAGCAGCCATTTCGTCTTCACCTGGATAGACAGCCACGGGAGCGATCCATTCCACGTATTTCTTAATGCGGGCGACGACAGGTTTGCCGTAGGCGATGCCGCCGGTGAGGATGATGGCATCGACCTTGCCCTTCAGTACGCAGGCGTTCTCACCGATTTGCTTGGCCACTTGGTAAGCGAAAGCCTCTTCCAGAAGATCTGCTTTGGAGTCGCCGGCAATAGCGGCTTTTTCCACCGCGTAAGCGTCGTTGCTGCCGAAATAGCCTACGTAACCACCCTGGCCTACGAGCATCTTCTGCATGTCTTGTTGGGTGTATTTACCGCTGAAACAAGCCTTTAAGAACTGATTCATCGGCAGGGAACCGGAACGTTCCGGAGAGAACGGACCTTCACCGTCCAGCGCTTGGTTTACGTCGATGACCTTGCCCTTTTCGTGCGCACCCACGCTCACACCGCCGCCCATGTGGGTGATGATGAGGTTGAGCTCTTCATAGCGTTTGCCATTGTCCTTGGCATACATGCGGCCGATGGCTTTGTGGTTGAGAGCGTGGAAGATAGACTGGCGTTCGAACATCGGGTGTCCGGAGATGCGCGCAATCTCGTGCATCTCGTCAACCATCACAGGATCCGCAATGTAGGCACATTCCAGACCGATGTATTTGGCGATACTGTCGGCGATGAGACCGCCGAGGTTGCAGGCATGTTGTCCGCTGTAACCCATTTTCAGATGCTCCAACATTAAGTCGTTTACTTTATAAACACCTGATTTTAAGGGTTTAACAAGACCGCCACGGCCCATCACGATGGAAATGTCATGCAAATTGATGCCCTCTGCCTCTAAGGTTGAGGTAATGATGTTCTTGCGGAACTCATATTGGTCGGCAATCGTATCGAATTGAGACAATTCCTCGGTGGAGTGCTTGATGTTTTTCAGGAAAACCTGTTCGTTGCCGTCGAAAATGGCAACTTTTGTGGAGGTGGCTCCGGGGTTGATGGCAAGAATTTTTTTCATATTCATTTTATTGGTAAAACATTATTCTTGGTTTATTTGTTGCCGGTAGGAATCTTCACTACATCGCTGCAGGAGAGACCGGCACTGTTCTTCACGTAGGCGCACACGTAATATGCCGTGTCAGATAACGGCAATGTGAAAGTGGCAGAGAAGGTGTCAACTTGGGAATAGTTGCTGACTTTCACCTGCGTGGTGTAGATATCGTTGAGGTTGGGCGGGCAGAACAAACTGTAGCAGAAACCCTGCTCCATGTAGTAGTCGCAACCGCCGTTGTCAGTGATTGTTGCATTGATTGTCAGTTGCTTGTTCTCGTATTGTGTGCTGGTGATGGTGGAAACTGCTGTGCCGTATTTCGTACATCCACAAAGCATGATTGCCGCACAAAAACAGAGTGTCGTTAATCTTTTTATATGTTTCATCTTCTAATAAATTTCAAGGTTGCAAATATACATTTTTTTTGGATTAAAGGCGTAAGATGAAAGACTTGAGACTTTGGTTCTTAGTTTTTTTCAAGTCGTAAGTTGAAGTCCTAAGTCTCAAGTCTAAAAAAAATGTATCTTTGCGGCTTAATAATTTTAAAATCCAAATACTATGGCATTAGCAATTAACAACGAAAATTTTGAAACCTTGGTGAAAGGCGACAAATTGGTCGTCATTGACTTTTGGGCAACTTGGTGTGGCCCGTGCAGAAGCATTGCTCCCATCGTGGAGGAGGTCGCCGCTGAATTCGAAGGCAAGGCAGTGGTCGGCAAGTGCGACACCGACGAAAGCGGCGACATCGCCATGCAGTTCGGCATCATGAACATCCCCACCTTAGTCTTTTTGAAAAACGGCGAAATCGTCGATCGTCACGTTGGCGTGATCAAGAAAGAGGAACTGGTGGCCAAGATTAACCAACACATCTAACAGCATTGAATCTTAAAAACCATAAATATGAAAGAGAATTTTATTCAACATCTTTGGGCGACTAACCGCCCGTTGGTCATATTAGTGGCCATTCTTATTGTAGTAATCCCACTGTTGGTGTTCTACTTGGTGAAAGCCAAAAACGAACACCCGAAAGGTCTTATTGCTGCAGCACTCAGTAACATGGGCGAGCGCTTCGGTTATTACATCATGAACGCTGTTCTGCTGCTTTTCCTTTGTTCCAAGTTCGGTATCAGCGATTCCGCAGCAGGCTGGATCTACGCTATCTTCTACTTCGGCATCTACGTGTTGAGTCTTCCAGGAGGTATCATTGCAGATCGTTTGCAAAACTATAAGGGCACCATCATCTCTGGTCTGATAGTGATGGCATTAGGTTATGCCCTTCTATCCATCCCTGTCTTCGGAGATGGCAGCATGACCGGCATCCTGGTGTTCACCTGTTTTGCCTTGCTTCTCATCGCTTCCGGCAACGGCCTCTTCAAAGGCAACCTGCAAGCCATCGTCGGTCAGATGTACGATAATTTCGAGGCCGAAGCTGCCAAGGAAGGCCCTGAGGCCCTGGCTCTTGCCAAGTCAAAGCGCGACAGTGGCTTCCAGATTTTCTACGTGTTCATTAACATCGGCGGAGTGATCGCCCCATTCGTGGCTCCACTGCTCAGAAGCTGGTGGTTGCAAACCAAAGGCTTGGCATACAATGCACAGCTGCCCCGCCTTTGTCACCAATACATCGAAAACCGCGCAGGCATGACGGATGTCGATCTTGACAACTTGTCCAAACTGACACAGTCTGTTTCCTCAGGGGCTCTCCCTGTTGACCAAGCCGCTTTCTGCCAGAACTACCTGGAGATCTTCAACACCGGTGTCCATTTCTCCTTCATCGCATCCGTAGCTGCCATGCTGCTATCCCTCTGCATTTTCCTTGCCACCCGCAAGAAATTCCCCAATCCAGCCAAGAAGACCAAGGCTGAAGTGATTGACTATACCCCCGAGGAGAAAATCGCCAATGCCAAAGAAATCAAGCAAAGAATGTATGCCCTCTTCGCCGTGCTTGGCGTGGCTGTCTTCTTCTGGTTCTCTTTCCATCAGAACGGCCAGTCTCTTTCTGTGTTCGCTCGCGACTTCGTCTTGACCACGGCCATCCCGCCCGAGATCTGGCAATGCATCAACCCGTTCTTCGTGATTATCCTCACCCCGATTATCATGTGGATATTCGCTGCCCTCAGCAGAAATGGAAAAAACGTATCCACCCCCAAGAAAATCGCCATTGGCATGTTCATTGCCGCTTGCGCGTATATCTTCCTTACCATTGTTGCCATTCAGCACAACTACCCGTCAAGCAAGGAGTTCCTCGGACTGTCGGAATCCATCCAAGAGTCCATGAAGGCAAATCCCAGTGTGCTGATCCTCACTTATTTCTTCCTGACTGTGGCTGAATTGTTTATCTCCCCGCTCGGACTTTCATTTGTCTCCAAAGTGGCGCCCAAGCATCTTCAAGGAATTTGCCAGGGTCTCTGGCTTACGGCAACAGCCATCGGCAACCTGTTCATCGCTTTGGGTACCACGATGGTCAACAACTTCCCGCACCAGTGGCAATGCTGGGCCGTCTTTGCCGCCTTCTGCCTCATCTCCATGGGGGTCATGCTCGGCATGTTGAAATGGCTCGAAAAGGTGACGCAATAATCGGTAGTGTTACCATATTATATAATAAAGAGACCTGTCGGGAGACGGGTCTCTTTTTTTAAGCAAAAGGGAAAAGGCAATAGGCAATAGTAAGGGATGCGTCGCATACGTTTGCGTGTGAGGACAGCTTAATAAAATGTGCCTATTCATAGGCATTTTCTGCAGCTTATGTTAAAAACAATCAGTTAATTTACAAAAAAGCAACATTCAAAAATAATTAAAAATACAAATTGATACATATCGAAAAAAACGTATCTTTGCCGCGTTGATTTTATTACTCATAAAATAGAAGAAAATGGAAGAAACCATTAACACTGACCCTGTTGAAGAGGCTCGCAGGTATGTTGCCAATGCGATGGAAATCATTGAAAAATCCAAGTATGATCCAGAGACAAGATCGTATAAGGACAAAAAGTATGTACGGATAGCGGGAGACACCCTTTGGAAAGGCTGTCTTATTGCTTTGGATGCTCTACTTCAGATTCGGAAAGGAAAAGGTCGCCCATCCATTGAGAAATACAAGGAAGCCGCTGGTAAGCGAGACAGGAAACTGCTTCAGTTCATCAATCTCGGTTATGAGACCATGCACCTTGTCATGGGTTATGATGGAAACAAAGAGGGGAAAGTCTGCGAAGCTGGTTTCGAAAGAGCCAACGCCATCATCGACCATTGTGCCAAGCTACTTCCAACTCCCGTCTGCGCGTGACCAGTTAAAAACTGACGTTTTGTCGGATGTCAGTGACGATTTGTCGCAAAACAGCATTGGCACGCGAGTTGCATAATAGGAAGCGTCGCTGAGGCGAAAGCGGAGGCGGCAGTAAAAATGAAAAGTCTAACAAATTAAAAAATGGAGGTTTATTATGTTACCAGTAATGTTTAAAAACAGTTGGTTTCCTACAATGTTCGAAGAATTCCTTAACAACGACATAATGCCTCGTGCCAATACAACCGCACCGGCAGTCAATGTGAAGGAAGATGAAAAGGCCTACACCATGGAAGTGGCTGCGCCGGGCATCAAGAAAGAGTTCTGCCGCGTGAACATCAACGACGATGGCAACCTGAACATCGCCATCGAGAACAAGATGGAACACAAGGAAGAAGAGAAAAAGCACCATTATCTGCGCCGCGAATTCTCCTACACCAACTACGAGCAGAGCTACACACTGCCCGAAGATGTTGACAAAGAGAACATTTCAGCCAGGGTGGAGCACGGCATCCTCACCGTCACCCTTCCTAAACTGACGAAAGAGGAAGTCAAACCCGCACGCGCTATCGAAATCCAGTAATTTTTAGTGGGTACGCCAGAATATGACGTCTCAATCCTCTCAGGCGGCACCCTTTCGGGTGTCGCCTTTTTTTTGGACGTATGCGATACGTCACTACAATCTGTTTAATAAAAATTGTACATTTGCCGTCTCATTATTCTAAATAAAACCTATCCTTATGAATAGAAATCTCTTATTGAAATGGAGTGTCGCTATGGCCTTATGCTGTAGTGTGTTCATGGCTGAAGCCCAATGGTCCGTGGGCATCAAAGGCGGATGGGACTATACCACCATCACGCGGTCGAACGCTGATCGTATCGACGAATCCTATTCCGGGTTCAGCGGTTACGATGCCGGTATTCAGGCACGCTATGGCTTCACCGACTGGTTCGCGCTTCGAGCCGACCTCAGCTTCATGCGCCGCTCGCATCGTATGGACCGGAATCTCAACTACTTGGATCCTGTTTTCACCAACCATCACAACTATTACCTGACGTTGCCTGTGCTGGCCGACTTCTCCTTCGGCGGGGAGATTGTTCGCGGACATGCATACGCCGGTGGTTATATGGGTTACTGGCTTCGCGAACGTAGAGTTGGTAAAACCTACTGGATGACAGATTATTTCGTCTATTTTAACGATTTTAACGAAGTACGTGAATTCACGAGTGAAGATGTCCGCTTCTGCGCGGGCCTCATCGGTGGAATAGGTCTCAGCTTCAAACTGGACGATCATTTCAATGTCAACCTCGATGCCCTCTACTACTACGACCTCGTCAGTCACCGTCGCAGCTCCCCGCACCTCCGCGACCCACGATATCTTAATACGTTGTCCGTCACCGTAGGAGTCAACTATCAATTTTAAAAATATAATTCCTTAAACAGCCTCGAAGAGGCAAGACGCGCGAAGCGCAAATAACCCCACACAAGCGCAGCGCAGTGTGGGGACAAACAAACCACACAAGCGAAGCGCGGTGTGGGAACCACAAAAAAACCAAAATAAGATGAAAAAGATAATCACAATAGCAGCAATAATAGTCTTGTTAGGCACCTCCTGTCGCAAACAAGCCGACTACATGCCCTACATTGGCGAAAACGGAGAATTGGCATACAGCACCTACGCTGAACAATTTGACTACCTCTGGAAAGTCCTCAACACAGGATATGTCTTCTGGGATGTCGATACCACGGATTGGGACGCGATGTATGACCGTTATTATCCTGCCTTCCATGAACTTGACAAAAAGTACGAGCAGGTTGGTTATGTAAAAACGGAGGAGTTGGAACAGCTTTACACCAAAATCGTGGGCGGTTTGGTTGACCATCATCTAACATTCAGAGTCAAGAATCTTCATCCTGCTCCCTACGACTCTAATTCTTACATTGTTATCCGTCCTTCGGGTCTGGAACTTCCCACCCGCGACTACTACTTTGAATCGGCTGCAGAGGAAAGTGCAGGCCTCCAAATTTTCTTGAAAAACATTGAAGGTCAGTACACTGTCGAGGTTCATGAGGAATGTACAGGTTATGCACCTGAATTGGGAATGGAAATCAAATACCACTATATCCTTTTCAGACTGCCTGACGGTCGGAAGATTCCTTATTTGTGGCAGTCATCAGCGGGTATCACTCCTGTAATGCTACAGAACGGTGTGGCGACACAGCTGATCGACCACTATTTCAAGGCTATCGTGGAGACCCCGCGCAGTCAGCTGGCCGGCATTATTCTCGACAACCGTTGCAACCGCGGCGGCTACCAGGACGACCTCGACTACCTGGTCGGCAACTACCTCAACGAACGGACTGAGATCATGAAAACCCGCTACAAGGAAGGTCCAGGCCGCTACGAGTACTCCGCATGGACACCCTATTTCATAGATCCGAACAAAAGATACCACCGCGACATCACGGCGGAGAACATCCCATACGTGATTCTCTGTGACATTCACTCGGTGAGCATGGGCGAAATCGAACCGATGACCATCAAGGCTGTGCTACCTACCGCGCACACCATCGGCGAGCGCACGCACGGCGGCACCGGCCCGTTGCAGGACGCCAACCGCATTGACCTCAACTACGGCGGACCATTCGGGACTTCGGACCTGTCGGAAGGTCACTATGTCTATACTTCCACCTTTGAGGCGCAAATCGGCGGCAAGGTGTGGGAAGGCATCGGGCACACCCCCGACGAAATCGTCCTCCGCAAAGACTACAACGGCGATTTCAAACCGCAATTGGACGCCGCCATCCGGTACATTCAGGAACGATAATAGGTTACACGGTTAAGGGCATCCTTTTAACCGCATAACCAAAAAAATTTACCTTTGCCATCACGAATTTTAAAAACCAAAAGATATGAACCCTTTATTCGAACCCCAAGTTTACAAAAACAGAAGAGAAAAATTGATGAACGCCGTGAATGGTGGCATCGCAGTGTTCCTCGGCAACCACGAAGCTCCGATGAACTATCCTGACAATACCTATAACTTCCGTCAGGACAGCGATTTTCTCTATTTCTTCGGTCTTTCCATCGCTGATATTGCCGCCGTCATCGATTTTGACGCGCACCAGTCGGTGATTTTCGGCAACGACTTCACCATCGACGATATTATCTGGATGGGCGACCAACCGACGATTGCTTCTTTAGCTGAGAAAGTGGGCGTGACGGAGACCCGTCCATTCGGGCAGCTTACCGATTTCATCCAACAGGCTCAGCAGCAAGGCCGTAAGGTCCACTTCGTGCCGCCTTACCGTGGCGACAATCAGATCCTGCTCGCCAACCTCACTGGCATCGATGTCAACCACATCCGCGATCATGCGTCTGTGGAGCTCATCAAGGGCATCGTGAACCTGCGATCCGCCAAAGAACAGTGCGAAATCGACGAGATGGACAAAGCTTGCGAAATCGGTGTGAAGATGCATACCGCCGTGATGCGTCGCGCAGTGGCGGGCGAGTCCGAGCGCGAATTGGCCGGCTTGGCCGAAGGTATCGCTTTGTCGTTCGGTAATGGCATCTCCTTCCCTGTAATTCTTTCTCAGCACGGTGAAACGTTACACAACCACCTGCACAACGGCATCCTCCAAAACGGCAACATGTTGCTGATGGATGCAGGCGCGGAGGGTTTGATGAACTACTGCTCCGACTACACGCGCACACTGCCAATCGGTGGTAAGTTCACCCAAAAACAGCAGGAAATCTACGAAATCGTGCTGAAAGCTAACATGGATGCCATCGATGCCGCACATCCGGGTATGTACAACAAAGAGTTGCACCGTCTCTCTTGCGAAGTTATCGCTCAGGGCCTCAAAGATTTAGGATTGATGAAGGGCGACGTGAAAGAGGCTGTCGAGTTGGGTGCGCACGCACTTTTTATGGTTCATGGTTTAGGTCACCAAATTGGTCTTGACGTGCACGACATGGAAGGTTTGGGACAGATATATGTTGGTTATGACGACACTGTGCGTCCGAGCAACATCTTCGGATGGGCATCGCTGCGCATGGCCCGCGAGCTGAAGCCAGGCTTCGTGGTTTCCATCGAACCGGGCATCTACTTCATCCCGCATTTGATCGACATCTGGAAGAAGGAGAACAAATTCGCCGACTTCATCAACTATGATGTGGTGGAGAAATACCGCAATTTCGGCGGCATCCGCATAGAGGACGATCTGCTGATTACTGAAACTGGCCACCGCGTGTTGGGACCGCATTTGCCGAAGGGTGTGGATGAATTGGCCGCGATTATCGGTAAGTAAGATTTTGTATTTTTGCCGCATGTTATAAATAATATATTGTATGAGCGAATGTAATCATAATTGTCAGGAATGCAGTCAGAAAGACTGCGGAAGCAGAGATTTGCACGAGAAACCGAATGCGCTGAGCAACATCAAGAAGGTGATTGGCGTGGTGAGCGGCAAAGGCGGCGTGGGCAAAAGTTCCGTCACCTCGCTGCTGGCCGTGGCGTTGCGTCGCAAAGGCTACCGCGTGGGTATCCTCGACGCTGATGTCACAGGACCTTCTATTCCGAAAATGTTCAACCTCCACGAAATGGTGCGCGGCAGCGAGCAAGGTGTCTATCCCGCTGTTACTGAAACGGGTATTGAGGTGATATCCAGTAATTTACTGATTGCTGACGAAAAATCCCCCGTCTTATGGCGCGGTCCGCTGATTGCGGGCATGGTGAAGCAGTTCTGGACCGAAGTAATTTGGGAAAACATTGACTTTCTGTTAATTGACATGCCTCCTGGAACCGGAGACGTGCCATTGACTGTATTCCAAAGCATCACCCTTGACGGCATCCTGATGATTACTTCCCCGCAGGAGCTGGTCTCCCTCATCGTGAGCAAAGCCGTAAACATGGCCGGCATGATGAACATCCCAGTACTTGGTTTGATAGAGAACTACAGTTATATCAAATGTCCTCACTGTGGCGAGAAGATTTCCGTATTCGGCAAAAGCAACGCCGAAGAGGTAGCCAAAGAATTCAATATCAAACTGTTGGATAGACTTCCTATCGACTCTGAAATGGCAGAACTCTGCGACAAAGGTCAGATCGAGAAGGTCAAAGAAACTCGTTTGGAGAATGTGCTGGATGTGCTGGAAAGCTTAGAAGTCCCGGCGTAAAGGTGATTTGTGACTTGTGAACTTTGACTCTTGAAACCTGAAACCTGAAACCTATGACTAATCACTGTCCACTAATCACCAATCACTAATCACCAACAAACTAAAGGATGAAACAATACCTTGATCTGATGCACACGATCCTTGAAGAGGGTCATTATAAGGCCGACCGCACAGGCACGGGTACGTATAGCATTTTTGGTTATCAGATGCGATTTGACTTGCAAAAGGGCTTTCCATTACTGACTACTAAGAAGTTACATTTGCGTTCCATCATTTACGAGCTGCTGTGGTTCCTGCGCGGCGATACGAATATCCAGTACTTACATGACCATAACGTCACCATTTGGGACGAGTGGGCGGATGAAAATGGCAATCTCGGGCCCGTATATGGCAAGCAGTGGCGTTCGTGGGTGGCTCCTGACGGTCGAGTTATCGATCAGATTACCAGTCTGATAGACCAGATCATGCGCAATCCCGATTCTCGTCGGCTCATTGTGAGCGCATGGAATCCCGCCGATGTCGATCAGATGGCGCTGCCGCCTTGCCACACGATGTTTCAGTTCTACGTCAGCAATGGAGAGCTCTCGTGCCAGCTTTATCAGCGCAGTGCGGATGTCTTCCTTGGCGTACCCTTCAACATTGCCTCTTACGCGCTGTTGACGATGATGGTGGCTCAGGTCTGCGGACTGAAGGCCAAGGACTTCGTGCACACCTTCGGCGACGCGCACATCTACTCCAATCATGTGGAACAGGCCAAGTTACAGCTCTCCCGCGAACCGCGCCCGCTACCGCAAATGCGCATCAATCCCGCAGTCAACTCCATTTTCGACTTCCAATATGAAGACTTTACGTTGGAGAACTACGACCCGCATCCGCACATTAAGGCGGAAGTGGCGGTATAGGAGCCGTCTGCGTCTCACAGACGAGTAATATCGAAAATTTTATTCATCAAAATACCAATATTATGAAATCAATTCAAGAACATAACTTTAGCGGCGAAAAAGCCCTCATCCGCGTGGATTACAACGTTCCGTTGGACGAAAACTTCAATGTGACAGATGTCACTCGCATTGTGCGTACGAGAGAGACCATCGGCAAGATCTTAAATGACGGTGGTTCAGCCATTTTACTCTCTCACCTCGGTCGTCCGAAAGGAGAAGCCAAGGACGAATTCTCTTTGCGCCACATCGTGAAGACGGTGTCTGAAATCCTCGGCAAAGAGGTTGTTTTCGGCGGCGATGTGTTAACTGCTGAAGCCGAGACTCTCTGTAAAGGTCTCAAACCTGGCAGCGTTGTGCTGATGGAGAATCTGCGCTTCCACAAGGAAGAGGAAAAGGGCGATGTCGATTTCGCCAAAGCTTTGGCACGCTTGGGCGACGTCTATGTGAACGACGCGTTCGGCACTGCACACCGCGAGCACGCTTCCACGGCTACCGTGGCACGCTGTTTCCCTGGCAAGGCTTTCGCTGGCTATCTGCTATATAACGAGGTGATGAACCTCGAAAAGACCCTCAATGGTCAGGAGCGCCCCTTCACGGCCATCATCGGCGGTTCCAAGGTCTCCACGAAAATCAACATCCTTAAGAATCTTATCCCCAAGGTAGATAACCTCGTGGTGGGCGGCGGTCTGAGCTATACCTTCCTGAAAGCCATGGGTTTCACTATTGGCAATTCGCTCTATGAGCCTGATATGTTGCCTGTTGCACATGAAATACTCGACCAAGTGAAAGCTTCTGGCGTGAATTTCGTCTGCCGTGTCGATAGCGTATGCGCGGACAAATTCAGCAACGATGCCAACGTTTTAGTGACGGAAGATAATAACATTCCCGACAACTGGGAGGCTTTGGATATCGGTCCTAAGAGCCGTGTAAACA